>NZ_JBFBBA010000008.1:0-223545 GCF_040682455.1 Streptomyces sp. NPDC051183 | reverse complement strand
GTCAAGGGTGGCCGAAGGCCATCGCGAAGCGACGCGACCGCAGGGAGCGCCCTTGAGGGACCGGCCCGGCCCGGAAGGACAGTGGACTGACGGGAAGCCCCCGGACCCCGTCAACGCCACCGAGCAGGCGAGGCACCGGACATCACCCCACCCCCGAGCCCCGTCAACGCACCCCACCCGGCCGACAGGCCGAGCACCCCCGTACCGCTCCTACACCGCCGACTCCGGAGCGATCCGGCTCCGGACCGCCGACTGGACGTCCTCTTCCTCCGCCGGGTCCGTCGCCAGGCGGCGCAGGCGCGGGGCCACGCGGGCGTCCGCCGTCTCCGCGTTGCGGGCCGCCACCTCGCGGGTGGTCTCCTCACAGTCCCAGAGGCATTCGACGGCGAAGCCGGCGGCGAAGGACGGGTCCGTGTTCGCCAGCGCCCGGGCGGCGCGGCCGCGGAGGTGGGACGAGGCCGTCTCGCGGTAGATGTGGCGCAGCACCGGGGCCGCGCAGCCGATCGCCAGTCGGCCCGCTCCGTCGACCAGGGCGAACAGGCGCCGGGTGTCGGGGCCGGAGCCGCGGACGGTGGAGCGCAGGGCTCCCAGGACGAGCTTGGCGTCCTCGGCTCCGCCGCAGGCGGCCAGGAGGGCCGCGGCGGCTGCTCCCAGGGCGTCGGGGCGGTGGACCCAGCGTCGGGCCCGTTCGACGGCGGCGGGGCCGCACATGCGCTCGTAGGCGGCTACGGCGGGCTCGTCGCCGGCGGCTTCGATGAGGTCCAGGACGGCCGGGTTGTCCGGTTCGGCGAGGACCAGGTGGTGCAGGGCGGTGGCGCGGGCGGCCTCGCCGGAGGCTCCGGCGGCGGCCGCCAGGATGGCGGGGCGGTCCTCGGGCGCGGCGACGGCGGCGAGGCATCGCGCGGCGGGCACGTGCAGCGGGGTGCCTCGGCGCAGGCCGTCGGCGGCCCAGTCGAAGACGGCCTGGACGCCCCAGCCGGGCCGGGGGCCGTTGGGGGTCAGCTGGCGCTGCCAGCGGTCGAAGGAGCCCTGCTGCCGGGCGGCGCGCAGCCGCTCTCCGTACTCGGGTGACTCTTCCCACAGGCACCAGGGCCTGGGTTCGTACGCGTCGCGGACGGCGGCGGCAAGCCGCGCCCCACCCTCCGCGGTGTCGGGGAAGCGGGCGAGGACGGGTGCGGCGAGGCCGCGCAGGCCTTCGTCGTCGTCGCGCAGGGCGAGCTCGTCGAGGGCCCAGGCCCAGTTCGAGCCGGAGGCGGCGTACCGGCGCAGCAGCATCAGCGCGTCGTCGCGTCCGTACGAGGCGAGGTGGCCGAGTACGGACAGGGCGAGGCCGGTGCGGTGGTCCTCCTCGTCGAAGAGGTCTTCCGCACTGAAGAGGTGGGTCTCGATCTCGCCGAGGGGGCCGTCGAGGTCCAAGTACAGGCGGGCGTAGTACAGCGAGCGGTTCTCGACCTGCCAGTCCTGGCGCGGGTCGCGGAGCACGCACTGGTTGAGGGCCGCGAGGGCCTCCGCCCGGGGTGCCGCGAGGGCGTGCAGGGTGCCGTCGCCGCGACCGCGCTGGAGGAGCCCGAGCAGGGTGCCGCTTGGCGCTATGACTGGTTCGAACATGGGAATGGCCTCAAATCAAGCTGGGGACGCAACCGGGAATCGGGATTCACAGGGCCGCGTAACAGCATGTGAGGACGTCCGCCGTCATGTTCCGCTCGATGTAGACCATTGCCTTCTCACTCTCGTCGGTGCTTCGCGACCGTGCCGGCCGGTGTGGCAGGGGTGGCTGTGGACACCCGTTGTGTCCAGTCCGCTCCTGCCCGTCCGTCATGTCCGCGAATCGAATCCGACGCCATGATGACCCAGCCGCTTTGTGCACCGCGACCACATTTCCGGCTGCCGTGACCAACCTGTGAGGTGCGCGGTGGTCAGTCGGCGGTCATCCCCCGCCCAAAAGCGGACTACTTGGCTCCGAAGAGTTCCAGCAGGTCGGCCTTTGCGAACATGCGGGCCGTGTCCACGGCGGAGGGGGTTCCGGCGTTCGGATCGGCGCCGCCGGCGAGCAGTGCGCGGATGACGGCCTCCTCGCCCTTGAAGACGGCTCCGGCGAGCGGGGTCTGGCCGCGGTCGTTGGCGCGGTCGGCTTCGGCGCCGCGGGCCAGCAGGGCCGTGACGGCGTCGGCGTGGCCGTGGTAGGCGGCGAGCATGACGAGGGTGTCGCCGCGGTCGTTGGTGAGGTTCGCGGGGACTCCGGCGTCGAGGTAGGCGGCGAGCTCCTCGGTCCGGCCGTTGCGGGCGAGGTCGAAGATCTTGGTGGCCAGTTCGATGACGTCCTCGTCGGGGGCGTCCTGGGAACCGTCCGCGGTGGGCTCGTGCTCGGGCTTGTGCTCGCTCATCGGTCGTACCGCCTTTCACTCGCTGGTGGCAAGGAGTCTCCCCAGGCCGTGCGGGCAGGGGTGCGTACGGCGCTGCGTCCGTACGGGTGAATCGCCAGGGTAGCGCCCGGACCTGCACATGAGCGGCCGGGGCCGAGGCAAGGATCACCGTGCAACCCCTTCAGGGCCGACGCGCCAGCCGGGGAGGGCCGGTCAAGTGAAAAACGGCGCGATTCACCCATATGCACCTTTTGTCGCATTGATACTTGCTGTGAGCCTGGAAGAACTGATGGTGACTGTCCCCACCCACCAGGAGAACCTCTCATGGTCCTGTCCATCTCAGGTGTCGTACTGCTCGGCATCATCTGCTTCCTGTTCTTCAAGAAGGACGGAATGAAGCTGACGCACGCGTTCGTCTGCGCGCTCTTCGGCTTCTTCCTCGCCGGCTCGGCCATCGCCCCCAGCATCACGGCGAGCACCGCGAGCCTGGCGAGCCTGCTCGGCGGGATCAAGCTCTAGCGCCGCCCGACCGCACCGTCCCGCTCCACCCACAACTCCAGGAGACGCCCGTGGCCCGGCGCCCACTTCCCCGCATCCTCAGCAACGGCACCTCGTCGCTGGCCCGGGGCCGCGACCTCGCTCGCACGGCCGCCGACAGCGCCACGGACGTCCTCCATCCGCTCCTCACCATCGGACGCGGCCTGCGCATCCTGGCCTCGGCCGGGCGGCGCAAATGGTCCGGGACGCCCAAGGACAAGCGTGGTCCCGCGCTGTTCCTGGGCGCAGCCTGCGTCCTCGTGGTCGCGCTCGTCCCCTACGGCCCCCTCACCGCCCTGATCACGCTCATGGCGGCGGCGGCCTGGCAGGGACGCGACCGCACCCCGGCGAAGTCCGGGCCCAGCGATGCCGAGACCGAACGGCTCGGCTCCCTCTACGAAGCCCTCGTGCCGTACTTCTCCATCCCGGAGGACCCCAATCCGCTCTTCGCCCACGGCGGGGAGTGGGACAAGGCCTTCAGCGGCTATGAGTTCGACGAGGCGGGCCGCGTCACCCGGCTCCACATCCGCTACCCGGCCTACTTCACCGATGGCGAGGCCGCCTCGCGGGCCCGGATCGAGGCACTGCTGCACGCCAAGTCCGGGCGCGGACGGGAGTACCTCTTCGACTGGGACGAGGAGGGCAACCAGCTCGACCTGAGCGTGCTGGCGGCGCTGCCGACGGGTATCGCCGCCCAGCCGTTCGTGACGTCGCCCGGTGAGACCGTGCTCGGGTTCACCGACGCCGGCAGCGTGCAGCGCACCCTGCCCGTGCTGGAGGGCGACGAGCCCCGGGACGTGCCGCCGGTGATCTGGCGCACCGGCCCCCGCTCCTCCGAGCCGCACCTGCTGGCCGTCGGCCAGCCCGGCAGCGGCACCTCGACCCTGCTGCGCTCCATCGCCCTGCAGGCCCTCCAGCACGGCGGCGACGTACTGGTCGTCGAGGGCGGCGGCAGCGGCGAGTACGCCTGCCTGTCCGGCCGCACCGGCGTCCTGGCCGTGGAGTGCGGGCCCGCCGGCGCCCTGGCCGTCCTGGAGTGGGCCGCGCAGGAGACCGAGCGGCGGCTGATCGCCACCCACCGGGCCCGCGAGGCCGGACGGCCCGCGCCGCAGGACACCCGGCGGCCGCTGTGGATCCTGCTGGACCAGCCGACCGTGCTGGCCCACCTGGCTGCCGCGGAGGGCGCCCCGGACCCGCTCGCGCAGCTCCAGGTGCCGCTGCGGCACGGGCGCGCCGCGAACGTGACGGTGGTGGTGGCCGAGCAGCACGACCACCTGGAGCTGCTGAACGACGCCGTCTGGCAGCACACCCGGGCCCGCGTGGTGCTGGGGCCGGCTCCGGTCCAGCAGATCGCCGACGTCCTGGGGCTGCCGCCGCACACCACGCCGCCGGCCCGGGTGCCGCCGGGGCGCGGGTACGCGCGGCTCGGCACCGGTCCCGTGCACCGCCTCCAGGTGCCCGCGACGCCGGACCCGTACGACGACTCCACGCACCCGGCGCACCGCCAGGCCGTGCTGGAGCTCCTGCCCGGGCGCCAGCAGGCGGGGGCCGCCGCGGCTCCGGACCGGGTCGGCCACGTCACCCTGACCAAGCCGTTGCAGGCGCAGCCCCCGGCCCAGGCGCAGGCTCCGGCGATCGACGCCTCGGAGATCCCCGAGGTGTCGGCGGACGCGCCGTAGGCCCCCCTCCTGCGGCTACGCCACGAACGTGCGCGGCGGCTCCGCGCCGCTGCCGCCCGCGCCGGTGCCGACCAGGCGGGCCGCCGCGGCCAGGCGGGCGGCGGCCTCCTCGGCCACCGGCCCGCCCACGGTGAACGGCAGCCGGACGTAGCCCTCGAAGGCGCCGTCGACGCCGAACCGCGGGCCCGAGGGGACCCGTACGCCGACCCGCTCCCCCACCTCGGCGAGCCGGGAGCCGGACAGCCCGCCGGCGCGGGCCCACAGGGTCAGCCCGCCGCGCGGGACCCGGAACTCCCAGTCGGGCAGCTCCCGGCGCACGGCGGCGACGAGCGCGTCGCGGTTCTCCCGGGCCTGGTCGCGGCGGATCTCCACGGCCTCCTCCCAGCCGCCGGTGCGCATCAGCCAGCTCACCGCGAGCTGCTCCAGCACCGGGGTGCCGAGGTCGGCGTACGCGCGGGCCGCGACGAGGCTGCGGATGACGTCGGGGGCCGCGCGGACCCAGCCGATCCGCATCCCGGCCCAGAAGGCCTTGCTGGCGGAGCCGACGGTGATGACGGTGGAGCCGGCCGGGTCGAAGGAGCAGACCGGGCGCGGCATGTCGAGGTCCGGTTCCAGCTGGAGTTCGGCCATGGTCTCGTCGGCGATGAGGACGGTGCCGGCGGAGCGGGCGGCCTCGACCATGGCGCGGCGCTGTTCGTCGGTGGCCAGGGCGCCGGTCGGGTTGTGGAAGTCGGCGACGACGTAGGCGAGGCGCGGGGCGGAGTCCCTCAGCACCTGGCGCCACACGTCCATGTCCCAGCCGGTGAGCCCTTCCGCCATGGCGACCGGTACGAGGCGGACCCCGGCGGCTCGCATGAGTTGGAGGATGTTGGCGTAGGAGGGGGATTCGACGGCGATCCGCTCGCCTCGGCCCGCGAAGAGGCTGCAGATGGCGTCGATGGCGCCCATGGCCCCGGTGGTGACCATGATCTGCTCGGGCATGGTCGGGATGCCGCGCTCGGTGTAGCGGTCGGCGAGCATCCGGCGCAGCGCGGGCAGCCCGGCGGGGTAGTCGCCGTGGGTGTGGGCGTAGGGCGGGAGTTCCTCCAGGGCGCCCTGGACGGCCTTGGTGAGCCAGGGCTCGGGGGCGGGGAGGGCGGCGCAGCCGAGGTCGATCATCGAGCCGAGGGACTCGGGGGGCAGCGGTTCCAGGCCGCGGGCGGGCAGCGGGTTGCCGGCCGGTACGGAGGTCCAGCTGCCGGCGCCGCGGCGGGACTCCAGGAACCCCTCGCCGCGCAGGGCTTCGTAGGCGGCGGCGACGGTGGTGCGGCTGAGGGAGAGCGCGACGGCGAGCTCCCGCTCGGCGGGCAGCCGGGCGGCGACGGGGACCCGGCCCTCCAGGACGAGGAGGCGGATCCCGTCGGCCAGGGTGCGGTACGCGGGCAGCTTGCGGGCGCCGGGCACGGCGGGCCGTTCCTGCTGGGAGGTGATGAGCCGGGCGAGCTGTGCGGCACCGACCGCCGAGGTCCACTGAGCCATGCTGTCCGGTCCACCTTCGTCGAATTGGCCCCGACCGGGCGCGGGAGGGGCCGGTATTGGATTGGTTCTGCCCTCACAGAGTGGCATGCGGGGGTCCATTCGGACCAGCGGGCGCCGTTGCGGTGGAGCCGTTCACCGCCCGGCCGTCCGGCCGGCGCCGCCCCGGGGCATACTGCGGCGGTGACGCACGTACGCCTTCGCCACCCGTATCTGGACCACCCGACTCCCATCCCCTTCGCACACCGGGGCGGGGCCGCGGACGGACTGGAGAACACCGCCGCCGCCTTCCGCCGGGCCGCCGCCGCGGGATACCGGTACTTCGAGACCGATGTGCACGCAGCGGCCGACGGGAAGCTGGTGGCCTTCCACGACGCGACCCTGGACCGGGTGACGGACGGGCAGGGCCGCATCCGCGAGCTGCCCTGGAGCCGCATCCGCGAGGCCCGGGTGGGCGGGACCGAGCCGCTGGCGCTCTTCGAGGACCTGCTGGAGGAGTTCCCGGACGCCCGTTGGAACGTCGACATCAAGGACGAGTCGGCGCTGCATCCGCTGGTCAACCTGGTCGCGCGGGCCGGGGTCTGGGACCGGGTCTGCGTGGGCTCGTTCTCGGAGAGCCGGGTGGCGCGGGCCCAGAAGATCGCCGGGCCACGGCTGGCCACCTCGTACGGGGTGCGCGGGGTGCTGGGCCTGCGGCTGCGCTCGCTGTCCATCCCCGCGGCGCTGCGCGCGGGCGCGGTGGCGGCGCAGGTGCCGGAGACCCAGGCGGGCATCCGCGTGGTCGACCGGCGGTTCGTACGCACCGCGCACGAACGGGGACTCCAGGTACACGTCTGGACCGTGAACGAACCGGAACGTATGGAAGCGCTGCTTGACCTGGGTGTCGATGGCATCATGACCGACCGGATCGACATCTTGCGCACGGTGCTGGACCGGCGCGGGGCCTGGGCCTGACGAGCCCTTCGGCCGCCGTGCCCGGTGAAGCGGCCGCTGCGGTACGGGGACCAGCGAGGGGGCGCTCATGAGTGCGCGGACGACAGAAGAAGCGGAACCGGGCACGGAGGACGGCAGAGCCGGGGCCGCGGCGGCGGCCCGCAAGCGCGAACAGCACGGCTGGTATTTCTACGACTTCGCCTGCTCGGTCTACTCGACGAGCGTGCTGACGGTGTTCCTCGGGCCGTACCTGACCTCGGTGGCCAAGGCCGCCGCGGACGCCGAGGGGTACGTGCATCCGCTGGGCATCCCGGTCCGGGCGGGTTCCTACTTCGCGTACGCGGTGTCGGCCTCGGTGATCGTGGCCATCCTGATCATGCCGCTGGTGGGCGCGCTCGCCGACCGCACCGGCCGCAAGAAGGCGCTGCTGGCGGCCGCGGCGTACACGGGCGCGACGGCGACGGCGGGCATGTTCTTCCTGGGCGGCGAGCGCTACCTGCTGGGCGGGCTGCTGCTGATCGTCGCGAACGCCTCGCTCGCGGTCTCGATGGTGCTCTACAACGCCTTCCTGCCGCAGATCGCCACCCCGGACGAGCGTGACACCGTCTCGTCCCGCGGCTGGGCCTTCGGCTACGCCTCGGGCGCCCTCGTGCTGGTGTTGAACCTGGTGCTCTTCCAGGGCCACGACTCCTTCGGCCTGTCCGAGGGCGCGGCGATCCGCATCTGCCTGGCCTCGGCCGGGCTGTGGTGGGGTGCGTTCGCGATCGTCCCGCTGCGCCGGCTGCGCGACCGGGCGGTCGTACGGGATCCCGGCGCGGCCGCGGTGAGCGGGTGGCGGCAGCTGATCGCCACGTTGAAGGACATGCGGCGCTACCCGCTGACCCTGTCGTTCCTGCTCGCGTACCTGATCTACAACGACGGCGTGCAGACCGTGATCTCCCAGGCCTCGATCTACGGCTCGGAGGAGCTGGAGCTGGAGCAGTCCACGCTGATCGTGGCCGTGCTGCTGGTGCAGGTCCTGGCCGTGGTGGGCGCGCTGGGGATGGGCCGGCTGGCCGCCGTGTACGGCGCGAAGCGGACGATCCTCGGCTCGCTGGCGGCGTGGGCCCTGACCCTGGCCGCCGGCTACTTCCTGCCGGCGCGGACCCCGGTGTGGTTCTTCGCACTGGCCGCGATGATCGGACTGGTGCTGGGAGGCAGCCAGGCTCTGTCGCGCTCGCTGTTCTCGCACCTGGTGCCGGCGGGCAAGGAGGCCGAGTACTTCTCCGCGTACGAGATGAGCGACCGCGGGCTGAGCTGGGTGGGGCCGCTGGTCTTCGGCCTCACGTACCAGCTGACGGGCAGCTACCGGGACTCGATCATCTCGTTGGTGGTCTTCTTCGCACTGGGTTTCGTGCTGCTCGCCAGGGTGCCGGTGCGGCGCGCCGTGGAGGCGGCGGGCAATCCTGTACCCGAGCGGATCTGAGACCGGATCCAGGCTCGCGCGGCGGTCGGCCCGAACCGGATCCACGAGCGAATTCCGAACGGATTTCGACGTTGAAGCGAAGGGCCGGTAGTGTACGCCTTTGGCCTGCCAGGCGGACCGTTACTGCGTGCTGAAGAAGTGAAGACGTTGGGTGACATCTGCTGCCAGATGTGACAAAACGGGCATTGGTGGGTACAACAAGGGGCGGCACGACGGGCGACGCGTGACCCGGAGCGGGAATCTATACCGCCGACCGGACGTTGACCGGATGACGACGACAGCGACACCTGTCCTGTGGGCGACAAGCCCGGGAGGCACGATTCATGAGTGAGCGAGCTCTCCGCGGTACGCGGCTCGTGGTTACCAGCTACGAGACGGACCGCGGCATCGATCTGGCCCCGCGCCAGGCGGTGGAGTACGCATGCCAGAACGGACATCGATTTGAGATGCCGTTCTCGGTTGAGGCAGAAATTCCGCCGGAGTGGGAGTGCAAGGCGTGCGGCGCCATGGCACTCCTGGTGGACGGGGACGGGCCCGAAGAGAAGAAGGGCAAGCCTGCGCGAACGCACTGGGACATGCTCATGGAGCGACGCACCCGCGAGGAGCTGGAGGAAGTGCTCGCCGAAAGGCTGGCGGTCCTTCGTTCCGGCGCCATGAACATTGCCGTGCATCCGCGGGACAGCCGCAAGTCCGCGTAACCCGCGGGCGCTGAGCACGGGAAAAGCTGAGGGGCCCCGCCACACAGTGTGGCGGGGCCCCTCAGCTTTGCGTTTTTCCCTCCGGGAGCAGCGCGGGAGCGCCCCCGCAGGGAGCCCCGCTACGGGGCGAGCGGCGGGCGGTGGCCGTCGTCCTGGCCCGGGCGTCGCGGGCCGGACGCCGGCGAGCCGTCCTCTCGGATGACCTCGCCCTGGACGACCTTGCCGTCGGGGTAGTGGATCCGTGCCTGCTGGAAGGCGTCGCCGAAGGTCCCGGCGGGCGCCGTGGCCATCTTGCGCTCCAGGGAGCGGGCGAAGCGGCGGCCGACCAGCGCCCGGACGGGCGGGAGCAGCAGGAGCAGTCCCGCCGCGTCGGAGATCAGGCCGGGCATGATCAGGAGCAGGCCGGCCAGCATCGTCAGGCCGTTGCCGGTGCCGGGCTGCTGCGGAGCGGGCCGGCCGCCCGCCTGGGCCTGCTGGAAGGTGTCCGTCAGGTTCTTGAAGGCACGCCGTCCGGCCCGCTTGATGACCACCACGCCGAGCACCAGCCCGCCCGCGAGCAGCGCGGCGACGGTCACGGCGCCGCCGGCCGCGCCCGCGACCAGGCTGAGCAGCCAGATCTCCAGGATCAGCCAGGCGGCGATTGCCAGGGGGAGGATCGTACGGGCGGGCGAGCGCCGCCGGGGGGCCGTCGAAGGGGAAACGCCGGTCGTCATGCTCTCCAGTGTGCCTGGCACGGCGTAAGAGCGGGCTCAGCCGGAGGTACCGGACATCCCCTAAGGGACGTCCGGCGGGCGCACGTCAGGCCTTCCTGGCCTTGCCCGTCAGCTTCTCCGTGCGGGCCTGGATGCCCCACTGGGTGACCCGCCACAGGGCCTCGCGCACGATGTCCTTGCTCATCTTGCTGTCGCCGAACTCGCGCTCGACGAACGTGATGGGCACCTCGACGACGCGGAAGCCCTTGGCCACGGCCCGGCGGGCCAGGTCCACCTGGAAGCAGTAGCCCGCGGAGGCCACCTCGTCCAGGCCCAGGCCTTCGAGGGTCTCGCGGCGGAAGGCGCGGTAGCCGCCGGTGACGTCGCGGATCGGGACGCCCAGCATGAGGCGCGAGTAGGTGGAACCGCCGCGGGAGAGGATCTCGCGGCTCTTGGGCCAGTTGACCACCCGGCCGCCCGGCACCCAGCGGGAGCCCAGCACGAGGTCGGCGCCCTCCAGGGCGGTCAGCAGGCGGGGCAGCTCCTCGGGCTGGTGGGAGCCGTCGGCGTCCATCTCGACGAGGACCCCGTAGCCGTTGTCCAGGCCCCAGGCGAAGCCCGCGAGGTAGGCGGCACCGAGGCCTTCCTTGCCCTTGCGGTGCAGGACGTGCACGTGGTCGTCGCCGGCCGCCAGCTCGTCGGCGAGCTTGCCGGTGCCGTCCGGGCTGTTGTCGTCCGCGACCAGGATGTGGGCCTCGGGTACAGCCGCGCGGACGCGGCCGACGATCAGCCCGATGTTCTCCGCCTCGTTGTAGGTCGGAATGATCACCAAGGCCGTGCCGAGCGGGCCGTAGCCCCGCTGTCCGCCGTCGCTCACTGGGTCCCCTTTTGCGTTCTCGTACGTCCTGTACGTCTTGTCACAGGGGATGATTTTAGAACAGCGATCGGGGCCCGCGGTCCTTCGGGCCGACCCGGCTCCCGCTGGCTGCGGGTGGCCGTGGCCGTTGTCTACTGGACCGCCGGGCCCCGACCCGGGGCCACCCTCCCCCAAGCCCCTTGGAGCAGGGGGGACACCCCCATCCGGCGAAACCTTCCCTCGCCCCCGAGGCGCGGGCGCGGCTGGGCGGACGGATCCGTCCGGTACGGACGTCCTGAGGTGGACCCGGCCGAACTTATCCGGATCCGACCGCCCTTACCGAACCGCGACCGGCCTCATCACCCCTGTGGCCGTACGAATACCTCCCGGCCGCCGACCACTGTGGCCAGGCACACGGGCAGATCTGCGCCAGGGGTCAGGTCCGGCAGTCCGGGGGTCCCGGAGCGGGGGTCCGTGGACCAGCGGGCGACGCGGTCGTCGGGCGCCTGGACGATCAGTTCGGCGGTCTGCCAGACGGCGTAGTCGGCCGGGGCGCCGGGTACGAGGACGCCCGCGTCGTCGCGTCCCAGGGCCCGCCAGCCGCCGCGGGTGTGGGCGGTGAAGGCGGCCCGTACGGAGATCCGGTGCTCGGGGGTCCGGTGGAAGGCGGCCGCGCGGACGGTGCCCCAGGGGTCGAGCGGGGTGACGGGGGCGTCTGAGCCGAAGGCGAGCGGGACGCCCGCCTTGAGCATCGCGGCGTACGGGTTCAGGGTGCGGGCCCGCTCCGCGCCGAGCCGGTCGGCGTACATGCCGTCCTCGCCGCCCCAGAACGCGTCGAAGGCGGGCTGGACGGAGGCGGTGAGGCCGAGCTCCGCGAAGGCGGCGATGGTGGCCGGGGTCATCATCTCGGCGTGCTCGACCCGGTGGCGGGCGGCGCGGACGCGGGCGAGTCCGACCTTCTCGGCGGCCGCGCGCACGCCCTCGACGACGGCGGTGATCGCGGCGTCCCCGATGGCGTGGAAGCCGGCCTGGAGGCCCGCCTCGGTGCAGGCGGCGACGTGTTCGGCCACGGCGGCCGCGTCGAGGTAGCCGGTGCCGGTGTGGGTCTCGTCGGCGTACGGGGCGTGCAGGCAGGCGGTGTGCGAGCCGAGGGCGCCGTCGACGAACAGGTCCCCGGCGGCTCCGACGGCCCCGAGCGACTTGGCCAGGCCGAGGTCGCGGTCGGCCCAGTAGCCGAAGACGCGCGGGCCCGGGTGGGTGCGGGCCAGCTCCAGCAGGGCGGTGAAGTCCTCGGCCGAGGAGATGTCGGGTCCGCCGCACTCGTGGACGGAGCCGATGCCGAGGGAGGCGGCCCGGTCGAGGGCGGCCCGCTGGGCTTCGGCGCGCTGGGCGGGGGTGAGGGCCCCGAGGGCGGCCCTGCGTACGGCGTGGTGGGCGTCGCGGGTGAGCGGGGCTCCCTCGTCGACGACCCCGGGGACGAGCTCCAGCAGGGCGGTGGTGACCACGGCCGAGTGGGCGTCGATGCGGCTGAGGTAGAGCGGGCGGCCGCCGGTGGCCAGGTCGAGTTCCGCCGTGCGGGGCGCGCGGCGCTCGGGCCAGCGGGCGGCGTCCCAGCCGTGGCCGAGGAGCACCCGGTCGGTGGGCCGGCTCCGGGCGTACGCGCGCACGAGGTCGAGGGCGTCGGCGAGCGTACGGGCTCCGGACAGGTCCAGGCCGGTGAGGGCGAGGCCGGCGGAGGTGGTGTGGACGTGGGCATCGGTGAACGCGGGGGTGACGAGCGCGCCGCCGAGCTCGACGACCTCGTCCACGCCCTGGGCGAAGGCGTCGGCGGCACCCTCGGAGCCGACCCAGGCGATGTGGCCGCGCTCGACCACCATCGCGGTGGCGAAGGGGTCGGCGGGGCTGTGGACCTCTCCCCCGCGCAGGAGGACGGTGCGTGCGGACCCGGGTGCTCCGGCTGCGTCGGCGGAGTCGGCGGAGTCGGCGGTGCGGTCTGTCATGCGGACCAGTCTCGCGGGTCGGGCTCCCGCGCCGGACCGCGACCCCCCGCCGGACGCGCCGCCGGTCCCGCGGGGGCGCGGGCCGGGCGCGTCAGGAGGTCACACGCGCGGGGGGCGGGATTCGTAGGGGGTGGAGAGGACCACCGTGGTGCGGGTCGAGACGTGGGCCAGGGCGCGCAGGCGGCCCAGCAGGTCCTCCAGCTCCAGCGGGGTGGCGACGCGGACCTTGAGGATGTAGTTCTCGTCGCCCGCGACGCTGTGGCAGGCCTCGATCTCGGGGACTCCGGCCAGCCGCTCGGCGATGTCGTCGGGGGCGCTCGGGTCGAACGGCTTGACCGAGATGAAGGCCGTCAGGGGCAGGCCCACCGCCTCCGGGTCCACCACGGCCGCGTAGCCGCGGATCACTCCGCGCTGCTCCAGGCGGCGTACTCGCTGATGGACTGCCGACGTGGACAGTCCCGTGGCCTTGCCCAGGTCCGTGTAGCTCATCCGCCCGTCCCGCACGAGCAGATCCACGATCTGGCGGTCCAGCTCCTCCATTGCGCTCATAGCCGCCCAACCTACGGCCAAGAGCGCTTCAGGCCCAGCGTTGTCCACGGACCGAGTGGCACCTGCGCCGGGCATGTGACCAAGGCCACAGGGGTATGCAGGCGTACGCCGTGCTGTTGTGGTTACTCGTGCCGCGCGACGGGAAGTGCTTGGTGTGGCCGAGGCCGTAGAAACTGCCCGCCCGGCCCACCCAAGGGGGAGTACATCCATGCAGAACACCAAGCGCGCCGGTCGCATCGAACCGGAGCCCCTGGAACCGCTCGAATCCGCGGACGGCCCGTACGCCGAGAACGGGTACGCCGAGTACCTCGACGAGTCCGAGGGGTTCGAGATCCGCCACGCGAGCTGCCCCGACTGCGGCCAGGCGATCGCCCTCGTCGCGGACGAGGAGTTCCTGCCGCAGCACGCGCTGTGCCTGACCCCGTGGAACCCGTTCGGGCTCACGGTGTGCGCGGGCACCGGTCGGCCCGCCGCCGACGCGCTGCCCGAGGTCGGTTTCGGCGCGGACGAGGCCACCGAGCTGGAGCCGGTCGTGCACCTGACGCTGCCGCTCGGGCTGGACTGGCGGACGCAGCCGTTCTCGCACGTCGGCGGCCCGGGCTCGCGTCCGGTGCGGATGCCGGCGCCCGCGGTGCTGCCCCGGATGCGGCAGCACGCGCAGGCCGCCTGACCGCCCGACGGCGGGTTACCAGTACGTGCCCTGCACCATGGCGGCCAGGCTGGCGTGGTGCAGGATCAGGCCGTCGGGTTCCGCGGGGATCTCCACCTCGCCGAAGTGCGCCTGCCGGTAGGCGATGCGCAGCATGACGATCCCGTGCCGCAGGGCGGCGTACAGGGTGTGGAACTCCATGTCCCGCGGGGTGTGCCCGGTGAGTTCGGCGTACCGGCGCTCGATGTCCTCGCGGCGCAGGAAGTCCGGCAGGCCGGGCTGGCCGAAGCCGACGGTCAGGTCCTGGAAGAACCGGTGGAGGTAGACGGTCCAGCCCAGGTCGACCTCGCGCGGGGCGCAGGCGGCCATCTCCCAGTCCAGGACGGCGACCGGTTCGAAGCCGTCGGGCTGGTAGATCACATTGCCGATGCGGGCGTCGCCCCAGTTCAGGACGGCCTCGCCCTCGTCGGCGGGCCAGAGTTCCTCCAGCCGGTCGAAGGCCCGCTCCAGTAGCGGCGAGGGGGCCAGGCCGTCCACCACCCATGCGTAGTACGCGCGTTGGGCATCGACGTGCCGGCGCAGCGGGCTGCCTTCGCCCGGCAGGAGGAGGAACTCCGCTTCCTTCGCCGGGAACTGGTCGTGCAGGCGCGCCAGCAGCGCGACGCTGGCTTCCTGGAGGGTGGCGCGTTCGGCGTCGGTCGCGGCGTGCAGCCAGTTGCCCTCGTACGTGTAGGGCATGACGTCGGGCGGTACGCGGCCCTCGGCGCGGGCCATGACGAAGAACGGCGCCCCGAGCGGCCCGGGGTCCTCCTCCAGCCACTGCACGCGCGGGACGGGCAGGTCGGTGTGGGCGGCGACCAGGCTCATGACGCGGTGCTGGCGGGCCATGTCGTAGGTGGGGAAGACGGTGTAGGCGGCCGGGTCGGCGGCGAGGCGCAGTGCGCAGGCGCCGATCGGGGTGTCGGGGTGCTCGATGTCGAAGAGCAGGGTCTCGCTGGACATGCCGTTGGAGCCGGGGACGGAGGTGCCCGTGATCTTCGCTCCGGGGAGCCGGGTGTCGAGCCAGGCCGCGAGGCGGCGGGCGAGTTCCTCGGGTTCGCGGGTGGAGGTGCGGGGACGCGGTGCCGTTGCCATGGGTGAGCCCCTTTCTCTACTGCGCGACGGAGGAGTAGTCGGCGAAGCCGCTCGGATCGTGGCGGCCGAAGCTGCCGTGCTCGAAGATGCCGTGGCCGGTCTGCCCGTCGAGGGTGAAGCGGGCCGAGTGGTCGGTGACGCCGAAGGCGGCCATGGGGTGGGCCGAGGGGTCGGAGAGGTCGTAGACGCGGCGGTCGGTCCAGCCGCGCCCCTGCCAGCTGCCGTGTTGCCAGTCGGCGGCGGGCGGGTAGCCGGCGCCGACGGCGAGCGGGGAGGAGTTGAGGATCTCCACGCCGAGTTCGAGGGGTTTGCGGGCCGGGTCGGTGAGGTGGACGACGGCGCTCTCGGGGTGGCGGCTGCCGGGGCGGTAGCGGATGTCGGTGTGCGGCCAGCCGAGTTGGACGTCGTGGCGGCCGCTGTCCTCGGGGAAGACCTGGACGGCCTCGCTGAGGGTGCGGTGGCCGTCGGCGTCCTCCTGGGCGATGACCATGAGGAAGCGGTCCTCGAAGCGGACGGGGATCCAGAGCCAGTGGAAGCCCTCGGGGCGGTGTTCCTCGGCGGCGCGGCCGCCGTCCTCGCCGGGGATCGGGCGCACGCCCCAGCTGCGGTCGCGGGTGCCGGTCCACTCCCCCGGGGTGAGGGTGAAGTCCTCGCCCCTGGCGCGGATGGTGCCGGTGGCGTTGCCCGCCTGGACGAAGCGGCGGCCTTCGAGCATGAGGCGGTCGCCGCGGCGCTGGACGTGGTGGGGTTCCCAGACGGCGGGGAACTCGGCGGTCCAGGTGATGTCGTACGAGAGCCCCTGCGGGTCCTCGGGGTCGGCGTCGCACTGGAGGGTGATCTGCTTGAGGGGGGTGTCGACGATGATGCGCAGGGGGCCGACGGAGAGTTTCATGCGGTCGTCGGTGAGGGCGTCGGAGGCGCGGACGGCGAGGAGTTCGTCGCCGATGCGCAGGGTGGCGTAGGCGTCTATGACGCCGGCGTTGGGGTAGACGCCCAGGCCGAGGATCAGGACGGCGCGCCCGGCGTGGTCGAAGACGTGGAAGATGCAGCGGTCGTAGGCGTTCCGGTCGCCGCTGACGAGATGCTTCATCGACAACGGCGCCTGGTGGATGGGGTATTCGTCGAGCGAGACGGGCCGGTCGGCGGGCATGGCGGACCTCCTGGGCAGGTGGGGAGCGGCAGCGGCTCCGGCGGATATGACGGTACGTCAGGAACCGAGCCGGGGGCCATACTTCTGGCACTCCCTGACAGGGCGGCACATCACGCCGCCGCGCTCCGCGGGGCGGGGGCTCACGAACCGTCCCGCCGGGCGCGGGCTCGCGCGCGGGCGCAGCGCCCCGGGCAGTGGGAGGGGTCGAACGGATGGGCGGCGCCGGGGAGGGGTTACGCGCGGGTGCGGTGCCGCGTTGGCCCGGTATGACCACGATGGACACCTCCACACCGCGGGTGGGACGTCGGCGGCGGCCGGCTTCCGACGGGTACGAAGAATCGGTTCGGCAGGCGCCGCCGCGGCACCCCGATCCGCCCATCTACCTCGCACTGCTGGCCCGCTGGACCGAGGACGGCCGCACCGTGCCCGGGCGCCGCGACCCGGAGTGGTCCCGGATCGCCTCCTCCCCGATCTGGCCGACCGGCCCCCTGTTCGGGGGCTGACCTCAGCTACTTGGACGGAGGAGGCACCAGAGGGCCCCCTTCGCGCAGCGTCCGCCAGATCGTGGCGAGCGCCAGGAGCTGCGCCAGGAAGAACGCCACCGAGGCGAAGCGCATCTGGTAGACCGCGAGGACGAGCAGCCCCTGCCAGAACGCCCAGGTCTTCATCACCTTGAGCGACTGCTTCTCCACGGGCGCCGGGTCGCTCCCCAGGCTCCGTCGGAGTCTCCGGGTACAGAGGAGCAGCAGCGTGCTTGCCTCCAGGTACCAGAAGGCGCCCGAGGCGCTGTCGAGGCCGAAGGTCTCCCAGAACTGCCCCTCCGAGGAGGTGACGGCGCTCCAGTGCTGTGCTGCGGGCGGGCGGAACGAGACCTGGAAGGTCTCCACGGGTTTCCGGTGCTGCCACTTCAGCTCGGTGCCCCCTTCGGCGAAGGTCGGCGCAGGGCTGGCGGTCATGGCGCCGGGACCGCCCAGCCGGACATGCACGTCGTCCCAGTGGGCCCCCGCGAGATTCGGCGGAGGCTGCAACAGGAGGTTCCACTCGTCCTTGCCCGCGTCGAGCTGCCAGGGCCCGACGTGATACTTGGTCAGCTCCGTGACCCACGCGACGGCCCTGTAGTGAACGGTGGTCCATGTGCCGTCGGCCTTCACCGTGAGCGGTTCGAGCCGCCACTCGTAGTCGTAGAAGTCATCCGGCGAGACCTTGCCGAGCAGGCAGCGCAGCGCCGAGCGGTAGAGCGGCGAGCGGGGGTCCAGGAGCAGGTCCGGGGCCAGTGCCCAGCCCGCCGGTACCTTGACCTCCGTCGTGGTGGTCAGCAGGCTGTAGTCCCGGCCGCGGTGATCGAACTCCGCCGATGCCGTGAACTTCGCCCTGCCCAGCTGGTCCGCTCGACAGGGGTCCACCGCCGGCGCCCCGGGCGCGCGGGCCTGTGCCCCTCCCACGGGTATGGCGAACAGAACCAGCAGAAGCACGTGCAGCAAGAGCAGCGCGGAGCGTCTGGGACGGATCACCGTCCATGATCTTCTCCGGGGAGCCCGTGCGGCTCTCGGCGACACGGCACAACGCGCTCGGGTCCACCCCGACGGCCGAGACCGGCCTGCCGGGGGCGCACCGCGAGGGCCGCCCCGGAGGCCGGGTCCGCCTCAGCGGCGGCCCGGTCGTCCGGGGAGGCGGCCGGCCGTCAGCGGGATTCCGGGCCCGCCAGGTGCCGGGCGATGACCATGCGCTGGATCTGGTTGGTGCCCTCCACGATCTGCAGCACCTTCGCCTCGCGCATCAGCCGCTCGACGGGGAAGTCCGCCGTGTAGCCGTAGCCGCCGAGGACCTGGACCGCGTCCGTGGTGACGGCCATCGCCGCGTCGGTGCAGAAGAGCTTGGCCATGGCCGCCTGCCGGGAGAACGGCTTGCCCTCGTCCCGCAGCCGCGCCGCCGCCAGGTACAGGGCCCGGCCCGCCTCGATCTTCGTCGCCATGTCGGCCAGCATGAAGCGCAGCCCCTGGAAGTCCGCGATCGGGTGGCCGAACTGCTTGCGGTCCAGGGCGTAGGAGAGGGCCTCGTCCAGGGCGGCCTGGGCGACGCCGATGGCGCAGGCGGCGATGCCGAGGCGGCCGGCGTCCAGGGCGGCCAGCGCGATGGTGAAGCCCTGGCCCTCCTCGCCGATGCGCCGGCTGTCGGCCACCCGTACGCCGTCGAAGTGCAGCTGGGCGGTGGGCGAGCCCTTCATGCCCATCTTCTTCTCCGGGACGGCCGCCGTCAGGCCCGCCGCGTCGCCGGGGACCAGGAAGGCCGTGATGCCCTTGGGGCCCTCGGCGCCGGTGCGGGCCAGCACGGTGTAGAAGTCGGCGACCCCGCCGTGGGTGATCCAGGCCTTGGTGCCGGTGATGATCCAGTCGTCGCCGTCCCGCACCGCCTTGGTGGTCAGCGAGGCCGCGTCGGAGCCCGAAGCGGGCTCGGAGAGGCAGTACGCGCCCAGCAGGCCGCCGCCGAGCATGTCGGGCAGGTGGGCGCCCTGCTGCTCCTTGGTGCCGTAGCCGGCCAGGCCGTGGCAGGCCAGGGAGTGCACGCTGACGCCGAGCCCGACCGTGAGGCGGGCCGCGGCCAGCTCCTCCAGGACCTGGAGGTAGACCTCGTACGGCTGCTCGCCGCCGCCGAACTCGCCGTCGTACGGGAGTCCCAGCAGGCCGGCCTCGGACAGCAGGGTGAAGACCTCGCGCGGGAACCGCCCGGCGTCCTCCTCCTCGGCGGCCCGGGGGCGGATCTCGCGCTGGGCGATCTCCCGTACGAGCGCCAGAAGGTCGCGGGACTCCTCGGTCGGCAGCTGACGGTCAACCGGCTGCGGGGCGCGGTCGGTCATGGCGGCGCTCTCCTCACTCGTGGGCACGGGGCGACGCGTGAGGGTTGTGACGCGACGCCGGGTCTCGGTGCTCTCACAGCCGATACTGCCCTCCCGGATCGCGGAAGGGGCTGTTCAGTGGCTGCGGCGGTTGAGTATGCCTGATCAGGAGCTTCCCGTCACGGGTTCGAGATCGTCGTCCGGAGCGGGCGGGGCCGGGCACTCCGGGACGAACTCCGCGATCACCGTCAGAGTGGCCCGCAGCTGGCGCACCAGCAGGGCCCCGAGTTCCGTGCGGTCGGGCTGGTCGGGGGCCCCCGCGGCGAGGGCGCCGATCCACTCCAGCGTGATTCCCTCGACTCCCGAGAGCCAGCCGACCAGGGCGAGACGGGCGAGGGGCGGGACCGAGCGGCGCCCGTAGGCGCCTTCGGCGATGGTGGCGACCAGTTCCTCGCGGACGGTTTCGCGGATGGCGAGGACCTCGGAGTCGGAGCCGACGCCGCCGGTGACGATGGTGCGGTAGGCGGCCTGGTGGTGCTCGGCGTAGTGCAGGTAGCCGTCGATGGTGCGGCGCACCCGCTCGGCGTTGGGCAGGTCGGTCTCCCCGGCGGCGCGGGCGACGAGCTCGGCGACCGACTCCTCGACGATGGCCAGGTAATAGCCGCGTTTGCTCTTGAAGTAGTAGTAGATGAGCCCCTTGGCGATGCCCGCGTGCTTGGCGATGTCGTCCATGGAGAGCGCGTCGTACGAGGTGTCGGCGAACAACTTGCGTCCGATCGCCATGAGTTCGGCTCGACGAACCTGCGAACGCCCGGTCGTTCCACGCTGTTGACTATTATTCAAATTCAGCCCTAGCCTCGAACTGCCACAGGATGTCCGCAGTATGGCACCCCCCAGCACTTCCCCTGCGCACTGGACGACGTACGGGAGGAACACCTCATGGGCAAGGGCACGAGACCCCCCGCAGAGGGCCGGGTCAACTGGAAGAAGACGGCCGCCGTCGCGATGCCCGCGGTCGTCGCGGTCGGGGCGATGGCCATGGTCATGGCGCAGGGCGCGCTCGCCGCTTCCTTCGCCGTCTCGGGGACCAGTTTCCAGGTCTCCTCATCCAAGCTGAGCAGCAAGGGCCTGGCCTCCTACGTGCAGACGGACCGCTCCGTCGACGGCAAGGGGCATCCGGTGGCGCTGCTGGGCATCGGCGAGGCCACCCTCAGCGACATCTGCCAGGCGGCCGAGGTGGACACCCCGCTGGGGAAGGTGGTCTTCAAGCTGACCGCCGGCGGGGCGGCCGGACAGGTCACCGCCAGCAACCTCGTCATCGACGGCGAGGACCTCGACGGCGACGCCACCTTCGGCACGGCCCAGATCGGCCGGGACGCCTCGACCCTCGACGCGGTGCCCGGGGTCGCGGGCGAGCCGGGCAAGTTCGGGCTGCAGGCCGGGAACATCGAGGTGGTGGACGTCAAGTCGCACGCCTGGTCCGCGACCGGCGGGAACTTCCGTCTCAAGGGCATGAAGCTGAACGTCAGCCTGGACGGCAGGAAGTGCTTCTAGCGGCCCGGGCCGGCGACTGGCTGGAGCGGCGGCTGCCGCTGCCGGAGCCCCGGCGGCGGCTGCGCACCTGGCGCCGGACCCGCCCGTTCTGGGGCGGGCTGCTGGTCGTGCTGGGCGGGACCGAACTGCTGCTGGTCCCGCTCTCCCCGCTGACCGTGCTGGTCAGCCTGGGCCTCGGCGGGATCGCGGCCATCGGGATCGGCATCGCGCTGATCGCCGCGGGCCTGTTCCTGTGGTTCCTGCCGCAGACCCGGGCGTACGTCTCCGTCCACGCGCTGCTGCTGTCGGTGCTGTCCTTCGTGGCGACCAACCTCGGCGGCTTCCTGGTCGGGATGCTGCTGGGCATCGCGGGCAGCGCCCTGGCCTTCGGCTGGACCCCGCTGCCCGACGAGGAGGCGGGCGAGGAGGGGCCGTACATCCCGCGCCTGGACGGCAGCGGGCCGCGCACGCTGGCCGCCGTACTGCCGGTGGTCCTGCTCGCGGGACTGGCGGCGGGCGCGCCGCCGGCTCGGGCGCAGGCCGCGCAGAGCCCGCTGCGGGCGCCGGTGGCGGCCCGGACCCCGCCGACCGTGACGACCTCGCTCTTCGCTCCGCAGGGGTTCGCCTTCGCGGGGATCACGGAGGTGTCCACGGCCGACGGGCCGCTGAAGGTGCTGGTGCTGCGGATGCACGCGGCCTCGCTCCGCGACTACCGGCTGCGCACCCGTGACGGCCGTGACGAGTACGGGCTGGCGGCGAAGTCCCTGGACCTGCGCGGGGACGTGACCCTCTACCTCACCAGGTTCAGCGGGTGCATTGAAGGGCTGCTGTGCGTGACCTTCAGCCCGGACGGGCTGCCGGCTCCCCCGGTCATCCCGCCGTTCGTCTTCATGACCCGGGTCAGCGCGGAGCAGGCGCTGGTCACCTCCGACGTGATCGTCACCGACGGACTGCGGCTGGAGGCCTCGTGATCCCCGTGCAGGCGGCGCCGCTGTGGGCCTACGGCATCGGCGCCAGCTTCGCAGTGGCGGCCGGGCGCCAGCTCCAGTGGTGGGAGCGGTCGGTCCGGGGCGAGGGAGTCCGTACGAGGAGCCGCGCGGCCAATCCGTACCTGGCGCTCACCGTGCTCCACGCGGCGCTGCTCCTGGCCCCGACCGGGGTGTACCTGCTGTGGCAGAACCCGGCCTGGGCGACGATGCAGGTGGCGCGCGACCACGACGGGGTGTGGGCCGGCTTCGCCCTCTTCCACGTCGGCTCGGTGGTGGTGGGCGCCCTGCTCGGCTTCCTCGCGGCGCGGCTGTTCGTGCTGGTCGGAGCCGGGTACTGGGGGTATCTGCAGGCGGTGGCCGGGTACTTCCTGCTGTTCTTCACCCTGATCCACGGGTGGGACGGCAGCGGGTACCGGCGGCTGCTGAGCGCCGATCCGCGGGCCTACGCCGGCTGGTCCGCGGACGGCGCGGTCAACGGCGTGCTGGGTTTCGCGACCTCGGGGACCTTCCTGGCCCTGCTGGTCTTCGGCACGGCCGTGATCGGCACGATGCTGCTGGCCGAGATCGGCTGGCTGGTGGAGGGCTGGCGGCTGCCCGGGGCGGCGGCGGACCTCAAGGTGCCCCGCCTGCTGGCGGTGGTGATCGCCGGGGCGGGGGTGTACGTGCTGCCGTTCGCGGGGGCGCTGGGCGCGAGCGTCCTCGTACGGCTGCTGGGGTGGTGGCTCGGTCTCGGGCTGTTCGCCGCGGCGGCCGGGGCGGTGCTGCTGCCCGCGCGCTCACCGGTCAGGAGGCTGTACGGGCTGGTGGGGGTTCCGGACGGGCACTGGCTGGTCGAGCCGGAGGAGGCGAAGCCGGGGCCCGGACCAGGACCGGGACCAGGACCGGGGTCAGGGGTTAGAACCAGCCGACCTGGGTGACGAACATGGCGACGACGACCACGAGGGTCCAGCCGAGCACGTGCTCCAGCCAGGAGGAGTCCTCCTTGGGGCCACCGGTGCCCACGAGGTTGCGGGCAGGGGCGGCGGGGGTGGCGCTGGAAGTCGTCATGCCGTCCAATGTGCCAGCGTTCGCCGCTTTCGCGGTAGAGACGATGGTCACTGGTGGCGAGCGTCACGCCGCCGGGCCCCGGCCGTGACGGCCGGGGCCCGGCGGCGGAAACGTCCGCTCCGACCGGCGTCCGCTCAGGCGGCGGTGTCGCGCCTGCCTCCTGCCATGGCCGCCATGGCCAGGCCGAGGCACACGGCGACGGCGCCGGTGATGACATTGCTCGTGACACTGCGGGTCGTGTCCATCTCACCGGCCATGACCCAGGGGGCGACGATCGTCCAGGCGCCGATCGCTACCGCCGTCCAGGCCATCGCGTGGGTGCGCTCGTAGGCCGACCCCAGGCCGCCCATGCACAGACAGAACGCCAGGCCGGCGATGAGGTTGTTGATGGCCAGCGGGCCGAGCACGCTGAACCCGGCGATCCATGGCGAAGCCGCCAGGTACAGGCCCGTGATCAGGGCCAGCGCCTCCACGGCCTGCGCGCTGGGAGTGGTGGTCACCCGCTCGAACCGAGTCCGCATTTCGGCAAGGTCCGGGTGATGTTCGATGTTCGGATGGGTGGTCATGGTGGGCTGCCTCCTACGAGAAGCCTTATGTGCCCTTTATGCCCATATTCCGCCTGTTCAGCCCTTCTGACCAGCATGCATTTTCACAGGACTCCGACGGTCCGCAGCGCCTGGATCTGAGCGGCGTTCGGGCGGATCGGGCCGTAGAGGTAGCAGACTCCCCCGGTGCCAGAGACGACTTTGCCGGTGGCGTTGTACCGCTTGGTGCGCAGCCAGTTGTTCTCGAATTCGCGGCGCCGGTAGACGCGGCGCACGGCCGGGTTCGAGGGCGAGTTGGGGTCGTTGGCGATCACGTCGCCGGCCGCGGTGAACCCGATGACTGTCATCAGGTGGCCGGCGGTGCCGTAGCCCGCGCCGGTGAGCTCCTCGGGCCGGAAGGACTGGGAGGTGATGGCGGGGATGCCGGCCCGGACCAGGGTCTCCAGGTCGGCCAGCGAGCCGAGCCGGGTGACGACCCCGGCGAGCTGGCGGTAGGTGGCGGCGTAGGCGGCGTTGAAGGGCCAGTTGCCGCAGCCCTTGTAGGCGGCGTCGTAGGTGGACCGGGCGGCATGGCAGACCTGCGGGTCGGCGTACTCCTTCTTGACCCAGGCCAGGGACTTCGCGGCGGGTTTGCGGCCCCAGAACTCGATGATCATCTGCGAGGACGTGGGGCTGCACCAGGCCTCGCCGCCGTTGTCGTACTCCGGGTACTGGCCGGCGTGGGTCTCCTGCGAGTAGCGCGGCACCTTCAGCTCGTGCGCGACGCCGGAGGGCGGGGAGGCGGGGACGGTGAACCGGTCCGGGACGTCGGAGGCCATGGCCCCGGCCAGCCACACGGTGGGGCCGCGCAGGGCGCCCGGCTTGCGGTACAGGGTCAGGCGCAGCCGCCAGTCCTTGATCCGCAGGCCGGTGGCCGCCGCCGGTGCGTCCAGGGCCAGGGTGTCGGTCCAGACGGTGGACCTGCCGTCGGTCTGGCCGTCCACGGAGGTGCGCCGGATGTCGCCCTCGCCGGAGGCCCAGCGGCCCATGACGTACCAGGGGGTGGCGGTGCCGTCGGTGTAGGTGCCCCGCAGCTCGGTCTGGATCCAGGTGCCGGCGGGGGTGCGTGCGTTCCAGGAGGCGATGGCCTCGGTGGCGGGCACGGTGGAGGCGTGCACGGGGGAGGTCCAGGTGGCGTACTCCCAGGTGCTCTTCCTACCGGTGTGCGGGTCGGCGTACTCCGTGCGGCCGGCCGGGGTCTTGATCTCCAGGCCGGGGCGGGCGCCGCCGATGGCGGTGGTGCCCTGGTGGAAGCCGGCGCGCCAGTGGGCGTGCGCGTACCAGAACCGGTTGTCCACGCTCTTCCCGGAGGCCGCTCCGGAGGCGGGGGCCGGGGTCCGGGGCGCGCCGGAGGCGGCCGAGGCGCGACCCCCGGGCAGGGTGGCGGCGGTGGCGGCAGCGAGGGCGACGGCCAGCACGGCCCTGCGTGGCGTGGGTGCGGTCATCGGCGTGGCCCCCAGGGGTCGGTGCGGCGGTTCGGCTTCTCCACCCCGCCACCCTTCCAGTTCCCGGTGGCCGGACGCCGAAGCCACGGGCCCGTGTCGGGGCTGACACCCGGACGGGGCCTACGCTGGCCGGGTGGAGCCACAGCAGTCACCCGGTCCTGAGTCTCTCGATTCGCTCGATTCGCTCGCGAGCGAGCTCGCCGCGCTGCCGCCCTCCCTCGGACCGGTGCGGCTGATCGGCATCGACGGGCACGCCGGGTCCGGGAAGAGCACCTTCGCGACGCGGCTCGCGGAGGCCCTGGGCGGCGTACCCGTACTGCACCTGGACGACGTGGCCACCCACCAGGAGCTGTTCGGCTGGCCGGAGCGGCTGCGCGCGCAGGTGCTGGAGCCGCTCGCGGCCGGCCGGGCCGCGCACTGGGCCCCGTACGACTGGGTGGAGCGGCGGTTCGGCCCGGAGCGGGTGCTGGAGCCGGCGGCCGTGCTGCTCGTCGAGGGTGTCGGCGCCGGACGGCGGGCGCTGCGCCCGCACCTGGCACGGCTGCTGTGGATGGAGACGCCGCGCACGACCTCGTGGGGGCGCGGGCGAAACCGGGACGGGCGCGAACTCTCCGACTTCTGGGACGGATGGGAGCGCGCGGAGCTCGCGCACTTCTCGGACGATCCTTCGCGCCCCTTCGCGGACACCCTGGTACGCCAGAGCGGTACGGGATACGAGTGGACTTCCGGGGCTGCTGCGACCCCGGGACCGGCTGCTTACGTCACCGATGGTAACGAACTCCCCCGGGCCTGAGCGGCTCCGGAAATCCACTCCCGCGAGGCTCCACCGGGCCGCTTGACCGCACCCCCGCGACGGCCTTACGTTCTCAATGCGCGGTCTTTCAAGGCTGCCGCGGATACGAAGCCCCCGATTGTTCCCCCGTGATCGGGGGCTTCGTTCTGCCCCGATCACCCCTCCGCACCGGTGTCACGCGGGTGGAATCGCCTCCGCTTCTTCACCCTGCGTTACCGCGGCGGCCCCGGGTGCGCCACCGACGCATGCCCACCGCACCCTACGTAAGGTGCGTAACCGCAGGTACGATGCAGCCCTGATTTCATCGGCGCTTGACAACTCGCGTGCACCACGCGGGGGTTGCCGCGCACCACGGGGGCGGCTTGTGGGGGATGTGATGGATTTCGGCACGCCGGGCAGCACCCACGCCCCGGCCGAACTCGCCTGGCTGCGAGGGGTGGACGCCTGCACCATGGGCGCCTATCCGCAGGCCGAGGAGGAGTTCCGGGCGGCCGTACGACTGGATCCCGCGATGGCCGACGCCTGGCTGGGCCTGCATGCGCTCCGGGTCGACACCACGAACGCGTTATTGCGCATGTACGCGCACCGGGACCGCTTCGGCGAGCAGCGGGCCCGGCACCGGCGGACCCTGAACTCCTGGTACTGGCTGGGCTGGTGGGTTCAGCCGGTACTGGAGAGCCGCCGGGACCTGCTGCTGGCGCACGCCTCGCACTGGCTGGACGGGCGCCACGTGCCCGAGCTGGACCAGGCCCTCGCCTCGCTGCCCCCGGTGGACGCCGATCCGCAGGTGCGGTTCCTGCACGCCTGCCGGGCCTACCTGGTCAAGGACTGGGAGCAGCTGGTCCGGCAGACCGAGCCACTGGTGGACGATCCGCTGCTCGGGATCGAGGCGGGGCTGTTCGGCGGGATGGCCCGGGTCCGGCTGGAGATGTACGGGCAGGCCGAGCCCATGCTGTCGGCGGCCCTGATGCGCTGCCGCAGCGAGCAGCCCCAGCGCAAGGAGCTGAGGTACTGGCTGGCGCGGGCGCACGAGGGCACCGGCCGCAGCGCGGCGGCCCTGCCGCTGTACCGGGCGGTGCACCGGGTGGATCCGGCGTTCATGGACACGGCGGCCCGGCTGACGGCCATCGAGGACAGCGACTCCATCGACGGGTACGACGGCTATCCGGGGGACATCCGGTACGGCGGCCACGGCCAGGCCCAGGGCGGCGGGAACTTCGCGGCCGTCGCGCTCGGCGGCGGTCCCGTGCAGGACATCGCCGCGGACGGGCAGGTGGAGCAGGATCCGCTGTCGGCCCCCGATCCGCCGGAGCCGCGCCACGGCCCGGGAGTGCCGCCCCAGCCGCCCGGTGCGGGTCCCGGTACGGGCCGGCTGGAGGGCGTACGGCGCAAGGTGTCGGTGCCGCCGCAGTCGACGCCGACGGGGCTGCCGACCGGTCCTGCCGATCCGGCGGCGCTCGCCGAGGCGCTCGCGGAGCTGGAGCGGATGGTGGGCCTGGAGCCGGTGAAGCGGCAGGTGAAGGCACTGTCCGCGCAGTTGCACATGGCCCGGCTGCGGGCCGGCCAGGGTCTGCCGGTTCAGCCGCCCAAGCGGCACTTCGTCTTCTCCGGGCCGTCCGGTACGGGCAAGACGACGGTGGCGCGGATCCTGGGCCGGGTGTTCTACGCCCTGGGCCTGCTCGGCGGCGACCACCTGGTGGAGGCCCAGCGGGCGGACCTGGTCGGCGAGTTCCTCGGGCAGACGGCCGTGAAGGCCAACGAGCTGATCGATTCGGCGATCGGTGGGGTGCTGTTCGTGGACGAGGCGTACAGCCTCTCCAACTCCGGCTACAGCAAGGGCGACGCGTACGGGGACGAGGCCCTCCAGGTGCTGCTGAAGCGGGCGGAGGACAACCGCGACCATCTGGTGGTGATCCTGGCGGGCTATCCGGCCGGGATGGACCGGCTGCTGGCGACCAATCCTGGGCTGTCCTCGCGGTTCACCACCCGGGTGGACTTCCCCAGCTACCGGCCGCCGGAGCTGACCGCGATCGGCGGGGTGTTGGCCGACGGGAACGGCGACCGCTGGGACGAGGAGGCGCTGGAGGAGCTGCGCAGCATCAGCGGGCACGTGG
Source organism: Streptomyces sp. NPDC051183 (assembly GCF_040682455.1). Classification (NCBI taxonomy): domain Bacteria; kingdom Bacillati; phylum Actinomycetota; class Actinomycetes; order Kitasatosporales; family Streptomycetaceae; genus Streptomyces; species Streptomyces sp. NPDC051183. The sequence continues at coordinate 195,987 of NZ_JBFBBA010000008.1, read as the reverse complement.
TGGAGCAGGGCTGGATCGACGAGCTGGGCAACGGCCGGTTCCTGCGCACGCTGTACGAGAAGAGCTGCGCGTACCGGGACCTGCGGCTGGCGGGCTTCGCGGGCGATCCGTCGCGGGACGACCTGGCGACGCTGCGGCTGCCCGACCTGATGCAGGCGTACGGGGAGGTCCTGTCGGGCCGGGGGCCGCAGGAGCGGCCGGATCCGCCGGCGCTGTGAGCCCGGCCGTGGCCGCGCCGGACCCGTCGTGCGACGGGTCCGGCGGCGGCGTCAGGCGGTGAGCGCGCCCTCCGGGCGGCGCTCGGGCCTGCGGGCGGGCGGTGCCGTGCGGTGCGCGGGGTCACGGACCTCGCCGACCAGCATCTCCAGGACGTCCTCCATGGCGACCAGGCCGAGGACCCGCCCGGCCGGGTCGGCGACCTGGGCGAGGTGGGTGGCGTCCCGGCGCATGACGCTGAGCGCGTCGTCCAGCGGCAGGGTCGAGCACAGGGTGGTCATCCGGCGCCAGACCCGCTGGGGTACGGCCCGCTCCCGCTCCTCCAGGTCCAGTACGTCCTTCACGTGCAGGTAACCCATGAAGGCGCCGTCGTCGGACCGGACGGGGAAGCGGGAGTACCCGGTGCGGACCGTCAGCTGCTCGATCTGGCGCGGGGTGGCCGAGGGGCCGACGGTGACCAGCCGGCCCGGGGCGAGGAGGACGTCGGTGACCGGGCGGCTGCCGAGCTCCAGGGCGTCCTCCAGGCGCTCCTGCTCGACCGGCTCCAGGAGCCCGGCCTGCCGGGAGTCCTTGAGCAGCCGGCCGAGCTGCGCAGAGGTGTAGACGGCCTCGACCTCGTCCTTGGGCTCGACCTTGAAGAGCCGCAGGACGACCTTGGCGCAGGCTCCGAGGGCGGTGGTCACCGGCCCGCAGAGCCGGGCGAAGGCGACCAGGCCGGGGCTGAACCACAGGGCGGTCTTCTCGGGGGCGGCCATGGCGAGGTTCTTGGGGACCATCTCGCCGATGACCAGGTGCAGGAAGATCACCGCGGCGAGCGCCAGGGCGTACCCGAGGGGATGGATCAGGCCCTCGGGCACCCGTGCCGCGTGGAAGACGGGCTCCAGGAGCCGGGCGACGGTGGGTTCGGCGACCGCGCCGAGGGTGAGCGAGCACATGGTGATGCCGAACTGCGCGGCGGCCATCATGCGCGGCAGGTTCTCCAGGCCGTGGAGCACCTGGCGGGCCCGCTTGGAGCCGGCCGCGAGGGGCTCGATCTGGCTGCGGCGTACGGAGACGAGCGCGAACTCGGCGCCGACGAAGAAGCCGTTGGCCAGGACGAGGAGCAGGGCGAAGAGGAGCTGGAGCACGTTCACCGCGGGCCACCCACCGGTTCCAGCTCGGCGGGGGCGGCTGCCGAGGGCGCCGCGCCGGTGCCGGGCGGTGCGGTGCGCACCAGCCGGACCCGTTCGGCCCGGTAGCGGCCGACCTGGCGGACGGAGAGCTTCCAGCCGGGGAGTTCGGCGCGGTCCCCGGGGGCGGGGATGCGGCCGAGCAGGTCGGCGACGAGGCCGGCGACGGTCTCGTAGGGGCCCTCGGGGACCTCCAGGCCTATCCGGCGCAGGGTCTGGACGCGGCAGCTGCCGTCGGCCTCCCAGGAGGGGCGGCCGTCCTCGGCGGGTACGGCGGCCAGTTCGGGGCCCTCGTCCTCCGCGAGGTCGTGCTCGTCGCGGACCTCGCCGACGAGTTCCTCCACGATGTCCTCCAGGGTGACGACTCCGGCGGTGCCGCCGTATTCGTCGACGACGACGGCCATCGGCTGTTCGCTGCGCAGCCGTTCCAGCAGCGGCTGCACCGGCAGGGAGCCGGGCACCAGCAGCGGGGCGACGCAGATGCGGCTGACGGTGGTGCGGCCGCGCTCGGCCTCGGGGACGGCGAGCGCGTCCTTGAGGTGGACGACGCCGGTGATCTCGTCGATGCGTTCCCGGTAGACCGGGAAGCGGGAAAGACCGGTGGCGCGGGTCAGGTTGAGGACGTCGGCCGCGGTGGCCGTGTGCTGGAGCGCGCTGACCCGGACCCGGGGGGTCATGACGTGCTGGGCGGTGAGTTCGCCCAGCGAGAGGGTCCGTACGAAGAGGTCGGCGGTGTCCTGTTCGAGGGCGCCGGCCTGGGCCGAGTGACGGACGAGGGAGACCAGTTCGCCGGGGGTGCGGGCGGAGGCCATCTCGTCGGTGGGCTCCACGCCCAGCGCGCGTACGAGCCGGTTGGCGACGGCGTTGAGGCCGGCGATGACCGGGCGGAAGGCGCGGGAGAAGGCGTTCTGGGGGCCGGCGACGAAGCGTGCCACCTGGAGCGGCCGGGAGACCGCCCAGTTCTTCGGGACAAGCTCGCCGACGACCATCTGGACGGCGGAGGCGAGCAGCATGCCGATGACGACGGCGACGCCGGGGACGGCTCCCTCGGGGAGGCCGGTCGCGGCGAGCGGCCCGGCCAGCAGGGCCGCGAGGGCCGGCTCGGCGAGCATGCCGACCACGAGGGAGGTGATGGTGATGCCGAGCTGGGTGCCGGAGAGCTGGAAGGACAGCTCCCGCAGGGCCTTGACCACCGTACGGGCACGGCGGTCTCCGTCGGCTGCGGCTCGTTCGGCCTCGGGTCTCTCCACGGTGACGAGGCCGAATTCGGCTGCCACGAAGAATCCGTTGGCGAGGATCAGAACGAAGGCCGCCACGAGAAGGAGTAGCGGGATGGTCATGCCGCCGCCTCCGTGGGGAGGGCGGCGCGGGTACTACCGGACGATCCGTCCATTGCTGGAGGGAGTCACTCCTCAAGTCGCAGGTGCCCTTGGTCCCCGGGGTTCCGGGGGCCGGTGGGAGGGCGCACGTCCGCGCCCCGCCACCAGGGTAGTCACTGAGATCGCCGCCGCAATGGGACGCATCGACGATGCTCGGCGGGGTCAGTGGTGGTTTGCGCCGGTTCCGCGGGATTCCGCGAGGGCGCGCAGGGCCCTCGCGTCACCGATGGCCTGCTGCTTGGCGACGCCCGGCTGGATGCCCAGTACGGGCAGGCTCGTGCCGTCGCTGAGGTCGAGGAACACCCAGGGATCGCCCGGGCGGAGGTTGACCCGCAGGATCTGCGCCCAGGCCAGGCGGCGGGTGCTGGTGAGGTTGACCACGGTGACCCCGTCCTCGTCGGCGACCACCTTGGGGCGGCTGAGCAGGACGAGGACGGAGGTCAGCAGCACGGCGGTGAAGACGAAGCTGATCCGCTCCCCCGGGTGGAGGGTGTCGAGGACCAGCGCGATGGCCGTGATGGTGAGGAACATGGCTGCGCCGACGCCCAGCAGAACGACCCTGGTGCGGGTCGGCCGGAAGGTGACCGGCAGGGTGGGCGGTACGTGCTGGGCGGCGGGCTCGGCCATGGTGCGGTGTGCCTTCTGGGGTCGGCGTACGGGTGGAGACTGTGTACGGATCAGAGCCGGCAGGCGTGGATCGAGGTGGTGAGGATCGCGCGCGCGCCGAGCGCGTACAGGTCGTCCATGATCCGCTGGGCTTCCTTGGCCGGGACCATCGCGCGGACGGCGACCCAGCCTTCGTTGTGCAGCGGGGAGACGGTCGGCGACTCCAGGCCCGGGGTGAGGGCGACCGCGCGCTCCAGGTGCTCGGCGCGGCAGTCGTAGTCCATCATCACGTAGCTGCGGGCCACCAGGACGCCCTGGAGGCGGCGCAGGAACTGCTGGGCCGTCGGGTCGTCGGGGTCGGTGTTGTTGCCCCGGATGACCACGGCCTCGGAGGTGAGGATCGGCTCGCCGATGACCTCCAGGCCGGCGTTGCGCAGGCTGGTGCCGGTCTCGACGACGTCGGCGATGACCTGGGCGACGCCGAGCTGGATGGCGGTCTCGACCGCGCCGTCGAGGTGGACGACGGAGGCGTCGATGCCCTGCTCGGCGAGGTGCTTGGCGACGATCCCCTCGTAGGAGGTCGCGATGGTCATCCCGTGGAAGTCCTCGGGGCCCTTCGCGGTGCCGGGGATGGTGGCGTAGCGGAAGGTGGACCGGCCGAAGTTCAGCGGCAGGATCTCCTCGGCGCTGGCGCCGGAGTCGAGCAGCAGGTCGCGGCCGGTGATGCCGATGTCGAGCTTGCCGGAGGACACGTAGATCGCGATGTCCTTGGGGCGGAGGTAGAAGAACTCCACCTCGTTCTCGGGGTCGACGACCACGAGTTCCTTGGACTCCTTGCGCATCCGGTAGCCGGCCTCATGGAGCATCGCGGCCGCCGGTCCGGAGAGTGAGCCCTTGTTGGGGACGGCGATGCGCAGCATGGGTGCTTCCTCGGGTGCGTAGGTGCGAAAGGGTGTGCTGTTACGGGCGCGCGGGCACCCCGGCGCGGGTCGCCGGGGAGCAGCGCACGAGCTTCGGCCTAGAGGTGCGCGTAGACGTCGTCGAGGGAGATCCCGCGCGCCACCATCATCACCTGAACGTGGTAGAGCAGCTGGGAGATTTCCTCGGCGGCCGCTTCCTTGCCCTCGTATTCGGCGGCCATCCAGACCTCGGCGGCCTCCTCGACGACCTTCTTGCCGATGGCATGGACGCCCTTGGCGACGAGCTCGGCCGTGCGGGAGGTGCTGGGGTCGCCGTTGGCGGCCTTGAGCTGAAGCTCCGTGAAGAGCTCTTCAAAACTCTTGGTGGGTGTGTTCGCCATGATGGTCCTCAGAATACGGGGTGGGCCCCTGCCACTCAGCGCCAGGGTTCGCTGACGGTGCGCAGGGTCATGGCGGTGGAGACGGCGGCGGTGACCGCTTCGTGCCCCTTGTCCTCGTTCGACCCTTCGAGTCCGGCGCGGTCCAGCGCCTGCTCGTCGTTGTCGCAGGTCAGTACCCCGAAGCCGACGGGGACTCCGGTGTCGATCGACACCTGGACCAGGCCTTGGGTGACGCCCTGGCAGACGTAGTCGAAGTGCGGGGTGCCGCCGCGGATGACCACTCCGAGGGCGACGATGGCATCGTAACCGCGACCGGCGAGTACCTTCGCCACGACCGGGAGCTCGAAGCTGCCCGGGACGCGCAGCAGGGTGGGCTCGTCGATGCCCAGCTCGTGCAGGGCGCGCAGGGCGCCGTCCACCAGGCCGTCCATGACCTTTTCGTGCCACTGGGCCGCGATGACGGCGACTCGGAGGTCTCCGCAGTTCTTCACGCTCAGTTCGGGTGCGCCCTTGCCGCTCACAGCTCTGCTCCTCGGTGCTTCGTGGTGTTCGGGTGTGTGGGGTGGTTCGGTACGTCTACTGGTTGCCGCAGGCCGACGTGGTCACGGCCGCGTCCAGCCAGGGCAGGTCGTGGCCCATGCGGTCCCGCTTGGTGCGCAGGTAGCGCAGGTTGTGCTCGCCCGCCTCTATGGGCATCGACTCCCGGTCGGAGACCTGGATGCCGTTGCGTACGAGGGCCGCCGACTTGTCGGGGTTGTTGGTCAGCAGCCGGACGCTGTGGACGCCGAGGTCGGCGAGGATCTGCGCGCCGGCCGCGTAGTCGCGGGCGTCGGCGGGCAGGCCCAGCTCCAGGTTGGCGTCGAGGGTGTCGCGGCCGCGCTCCTGGAGCTCGTACGCGCGCATCTTGGACAGCAGTCCGATGCCGCGGCCCTCGTGGCCGCGCAGGTAGACGACGGCGCCGCGGCCCTCGGCGGTGATCCGCTCCATGGCTGCGTGCAGCTGGGGGCCGCAGTCGCAGCGCTGGGACTGGAAGATGTCGCCGGTCAGGCACTCGGAGTGGATGCGGACCAGGACGTCCTCGCCGCCGGCGGCGGCGATGTCGCCGTGGACCAGGGCGACGTGCTCGACCCCGTCGACGGTGGAGCGGTAGCCGTACGCCGTGAACTCGCCGAAGGCGGTCGGCAGGCTGACCCGGGCCTCGCGGCGGACGGTCGGCTCGGCGGAGCGGCGGTAGGCGATCAGGTCCTCGATGGAGATGATCGTCAGGCCGTGCTTGCGGGCGAAGGGGATCAGCTCGGGCAGGCGCAGCATGACGCCGTCCTCGCCGGCGATCTCCACGATGGCGCCGGCCGGGCGCAGGCCCGCGAGGCGGGCGAGGTCGACGGCGGCCTCGGTGTGGCCGTTGCGGACCAGGACGCCGCCGGGCTTGGCGCGCAGCGGGAAGATGTGGCCGGGGCGGACGAAGTCGCCCGGACCGCTGACGCCGTCGGCCAGCAGGCGCAGGGTGGTGGCGCGGTCTGCGGCCGAGATGCCGGTGGTGACGCCGTGGGCGCCGCTCGCATCGACGGAGACGGTGAAGGCTGTCTGCATCGACTCGGTGTTGTGCTGGACCATCTGCGGGAGTTCGAGCCGGTCCAGCTCGGGGCCCTCCATGGGGGCGCAGATCAGGCCGCGGCACTCGCTCATCATGAACGCGATGATCTCGGGGGTGGCCTTCTCGGCGGCGATGACGAGGTCGCCCTCGTTCTCGCGGTCCTCGTCGTCCACCACGACGACCGGGCGGCCGGCCGCGATGTCGCGGATGGCCTGCTCGACGGGGTCGAGACGGAAGGTCTCGTCGGTCGCGGCGTCGGGCACGGGCTTGAGGAGGGGGTTGAGGGTCATGCCGTTGCTCCTTCCAGGGCCGGGGCGGGGGTGGTGCGCGAGCGCTGGTACCAGTCGTAGGCGCCCCACACGACGAGGGCGAAGTACACGACGTAGACGAGGCCGGAGAAGGCCAGTCCGCTGTTGAAGGCGAGGGGGACGCCGACCACGTCGACGAGGAGCCAGGCGACCCAGAACTCGACCAGGCCGCGGGCCTGGGCGACCATCGCGACGATGGTGCCGACGAAGATGTACGCGTCGGCCCACGGGCTCCACGACAGGTTCGGGTAGAGCGTGAACAGGCTGCCGACGGCGAGGGTGCCGAGCGCCGCGCCCGCCAGGAGCAGTCCGCGCTCCTTCCAGGTGGCGGTGCGCACGGCGATGGAGCCGTCCTGGGCCTTCTGGCTGCCGAGCTGCCAGGCGCGCCAGCCCCAGACCGCCACGGAGATGACGAGGAGCTGCTTGCCGACGCCGCCGGCGAGGTGGGCGGAGGCGTAGGCGGCGACCAGGATCGCGCCGGAGAGGAGCTGGGCGGGCCAGGTCCATATGGAGCGGCGCCAGCCGAGGGCGAGGGCGGCGAGGCCCATCAGGTTGCCGATCATGTCGGACCAGATGACCTTCTGGCCGAAGACCTCGAAGGCCTCCGTGTTGAGCCAGGTCAGGGCGCTCACCGGTCGGCTCCGTCCGTGTGCAGCGGGTCGACGCCGGCGGCGAGCAGGCGCTCGACGTACTTGGCGAGGACGTCCACTTCGAGGTTGACCGGGTCGCCGGGCTGCTTGATGCCGAGCGTGGTCAGCGCGAGGGTGGTGGGGATGAGGCTGATGGTGAACCAGTCGGCGGCGGCCTCGACCACGGTGAGGCTGACGCCGTCGACCGTGATGGAGCCCTTCTCGACGACGTAGCGCGAGAGGTTCGCGGGGAGCGCGACCTTGACGAGTTCCCAGTGCTCGGAGGGGGTGCGGGAGAGGATCTCGCCGGTGCCGTCCACGTGGCCCTGGACCAGGTGGCCGCCGAGGCGTCCGCCGAGGGCCATCGGGCGCTCCAGGTTGACCCGGGAGCCCTTGGTCAGGGCGCCGAGGCTGGAGCGGTTGAGGGTTTCCTGCATGACGTCCGCGGTGAACTCGCCGTCCGCGGTCTCGACGACCGTGAGGCAGACGCCGTTGACGGCGATGGAGTCGCCGTGCTTGGCGCCCTCGGTGACCACGGGGCCGCGCAGGCGGAAGCGGGAGGCTTCGGCGAGCTCCTCGACGGCGGTGACCTCGCCCAGTTCTTCGACGATTCCGGTGAACACTCAGTGCTCCTTGGGGGCAGTGGGGACGGAGGGCGCAGCGGGTACTGCGGTGATGCGGATGTCTGTGCCGATGCGGACCGTCTCGGTGATCCGCAGCCGGAGCGCTTCGGTGAGGGTGCCGATGCCGGCGTCGGCGAGGGTGTTCGGGCCCGCTCCGAGGAGGACCGGGGCGAGGTAGCCGACGACCTTGTCGACGGCGCCCGCGGCGACGAAGGCGCCGGCCAGGGTGGGGCCGCCTTCGAGAAGTACGGAGCGGACGCCGCGCCGGTGCAGCTCGCCGAGCAGGGCGTCCACGGAGATCCCGCGCTTGTCGGACGGGAGGCGGACCACCTCCACTCCGGCGAGGTGGCGGGTGGCCGCGTCGTCGAGGTGCTCGGCCACGGCGATCAGCGTGGGTGCGACGTCGTCCAGGACGCGGGCGGTGGGCCGGATGGTGGCGTGGGTGTCGAGGACGACCCGCAGGGGCTGGTCGGCCGCGGTGGGGCCGGCGGCCCCGCGGACGGCGAGGTGCGGGTCGTCGGCGCGCAGGGTGCCGGAGCCGACGACGACGGCGTCGGCCTCGGCGCGCAGGCGGTGTACGTCGGCGCGGGACTCCGGGGAGCTGATCCAGCGGCTGGTGCCGTCGGCGGCGGCGACGCGGCCGTCGAGGGTGGCGGCGTACTTCCACAGGACGTAGGGGCGGCCGAGGCGTACGGAGGTCAGCCAGGCGGCGTTGCCCTCCTCGGCCTCGGCTCCGAGCAGCCCGGGCTCCGTGGCGATCCCGGCGGCGCGCAGGGTCGCGGCACCGCCGCTGGCCTGCGGGTTCGGGTCGGGGACGGCGTAGACCACACGGGTGATGCCAGCCTCGGCGAGGGCGGTGGCGCAGGGTCCCGTACGGCCGGTGTGGTTGCAGGGTTCGAGGGTGACGTAGGCGGTGCCGCCGCGGGCGGCGGCGCCTGCCGCGGCCAGTGCGTGGACCTCGGCGTGCGGGCCGCCGGCCCGCTCGTGCCAGCCCTCGCCGACGACGGTGCCCGAGGCGTCGGTGATCACGCAGCCGACCACGGGGTTGGGACTGGTGGAGCCGAGGCCGCGGGCCGCGAGCTCGATGGCCCGGCCCATGGCGAATGCGTCCGCGTCGCGGGCGGATGCGTCGCTGTCGTGCGCGTCGGCGTGTGTCGCCACCGGGTCCTCCTGCCTCATCGGGCACGGACTCCGGGGCCTGTCGGGATACGACAGATGAAGCGGGTAGCACACGCGGGGACGCCGAGGCCGAAAATACGGTCCTCTCACTCGCGCATCCCGAAGGGTGCGCCGTGGGGACCGCCGACGGCGGCGTACCGGTGACTGGCCCGCCGCGCACTGCCTCCCATCCGGACTTTAACCGTCGGTCCAGGAATTTCACCTGGTCAACCGGCCGCTGGCTGCGGACGGGTCGCGGACTATAACCGCCGGTTCGGAATTACACCGACCCCGGAGTGCGCTGCTACTGGTACTAGGGCCAGTGTGCCACGGGTGATCCGCGGCCATGCGGGTGAGTCAATGTGGCCTGGGTCACAGAACGGTCACTCTTGAGCGACCGGATCGCGCCATCCGAGCGCTGCCCGAGCCCCGCCCGAGCGACTTCCGGCCACGGGCCGACCCGAGCGCGGTTCCGGACCGGCTCCGACCCGATTCCGGACCGATTCCGACCCGATTCCAGGTCGAGCAGGGCCTCGCTTTGGTCCAGACCTATTGACGGGTTGGTCTAGTCCTCTTAACGTTCCCTTCATCTTCCCCGGGAGACAGCCCGTCAGATGTGCGCACGTCACGGGCCAACCAGCTCCGGCTTTCGCCTTGTTGCTCCATGTTGTGTCCTGCCATCCTCCCCTCCCCAGGAGGCACCATGCTGTCCCCCACACGCACGAGAGCGATGCTCCTGGCATCCGGCGCCGCAATCGCCGGATTGTTGGTGGCGGGCCTCTCGGCGGGCGTCTCGCACGCCGCCGACAACGAGTCCTGTCGCCCCGACGGCCTGTACAGGACGGCCGGGGTCGACGTCCCGTACTGCTCGGTCTACGACACCGAAGGCCGCGAGAAGATGGGCGCCGACCACCAGCGGCGCGTCATCGGCTACTTCACCGGCTGGCGCACGGGCAAGGACGGCACGCCCGCGTATCTGCCCCACAACATCCCGTGGTCCAAGGTCACCCACCTGAACTACGCCTTCGCCCACGTGGGCGGCGACAACAAGATCTCGGTCGGCGCGGACAACGCGAACAACTCCGCCACCGGGATGACCTGGCCCGGCGTCGCGGGCGCCGAGATGGACCCGGCCCTGCCCTACAAGGGCAACTTCAACCTGCTCAACAAGTTCAAGAAGCAGTACCCGAACGTCAAGACGCTGATCTCGGTCGGCGGCTGGGCCGAGACCGGCGGCTACTTCGGCGACGACGGCAACCGCGTCGCCTCCGGCGGCTTCTACTCGATGGCCACCAACGCCGACGGCTCGGTCAACCAGGCCGGCATCGACACCTTCGCGGACTCGTCGGTCGAGTTCATCCGCAAGTACGGGTTCAACGGCGTCGACATCGACTACGAGTACCCGACCACCATGAAGGACGCGGGCAACCCGCTGGACTGGCAGCTGTCCAACGCCCGCCGCGCCGGGCTGGTCAAGGGCTACGACGTCCTGATGAAGTCCCTGCGCGAGAAGCTCGACAAGGCGGGCGCCGCCGACGGCAAGCACTACCTGCTGACCGTCGCCGCCCCCTCCTCCGGCTACCTGCTGCGCGGCATGGAGACCTTCCAGATGCAGAAGTATCTGGACTACGTCAACATCATGTCCTACGACCTGCACGGCGCCTGGAACGAGTACGTCGGCCCCAACGCCTCGCTCTTCGACGACGGCAAGGACGCCGAGCTGGCCGCCGCCAACGTCTACGGCAGCTCGCAGTACGGCAACATCGGTTACCTCAACACCGACTGGGCCTACCACTACTTCCGCGGCTCCATGCCGGCCGGCCGCATCAACATCGGCCTGCCCTACTACACCCGCGGCTTCAAGAACGTCCAGGGCGGCACCGACGGCCTGTGGGGCAAGGCGGCCGCGACCACCTGCCCGGCCGGCGCGGGCCTGACCAAGTGCGGTGACGGCGCGGTCGGCATCGACAACCTGTGGCACGACAAGGACACCAACGGGGTCGAGTCCCCGGCCGGTTCCAACCCGATGTGGCACGCCAAGAACCTGGAGAAGGGGATCGTCGGCGACTACGTCACCAAGTACGGCTTCCCCGCCAACACCACCCTGACCGGCACCTACGCCCGCAAGTACGACGCCAACCTGGTCGCGCCGTGGCTGTGGAACGCGCAGAAGAAGGTGTTCCTCTCCACGGAGGACGAGCAGTCGGTGGCGGCCAAGGCCGACTACGTGGTCGACCGCGGCATCGGCGGCACCATGGTCTGGGAGATGGCCGGCGACTACGCCTGGAACGCCGCGAAGGGCCAGTACGAGATCGGCGACACGCTGACCTCCCTGATGTACGACAAGTTCAAGTCGGCCTCCCCGTACGGCGCGAAGAAGACCAACACCGCGCTGCCCGCGCAGGCCGTCGACATCAAGACCGAGTTCAACGAGTTCAAGCTGGGCGACTCGAACTACCCGATCACCCCGAAGCTCAAGATCATCAACAACACGAACACGACGCTGCCCGGCGGCACGGAGTTCCAGTTCGACTACTCCACCGCGGCCCCGGCCAACGCGTCCGACCAGTCGGGCTTCGGTACCAAGGTCATCAAGAGTGACCACACCGGCAGCAACGTCGGCGGTCTGAAGGGCGACTTCCACCGGGTCTCGCTGAAGCTCCCGGCGTGGCAGACGCTCGCCCCGGGCGCCTCGGTCGACCTGGCCTTCAACTACTACCTGCCGGTGTCCACGCCCTCCAACTGGACCGTGAACATATCCGGTACGACGTACGCGCTCGCCGGTGACCTGGCGCGCGGCGTGACGGTGGTCCAGCCCGGCACCACCACCCCGCCGACCACTCCCCCGACCACCCCGCCGACCACGCCCCCGGGCGGGACCTGCACCAACCCGGCGTACGTCGCGGGCCAGATCACCACCGGCGGCACCGTCGTCTCGCACAAGGGCCGCAACTGGAAGGCCCAGTGGTGGACGCAGAACGAAGAGCCCGGCACCACCGGTGAATGGGGCGTCTGGAAGGACCAGGGCGCCTGCTGACATCCCCTTCGGGTGAGCGGTACGCGAGGACCCGGTGGCCCGGCGGCCACCGGGTCCTCGCACGTGCTCACCCCAAGCGGACCTCCGGGGACTGAGACGGAGCCCCGGCCCCGTGGTGGGGCAGGCGGTCGAGGGCGGCGGCGAAGGCGGAGTCGCGGCGCCGGTCGAACTCCTCCTCGGTGAAGACCGGGGTGGTGTGGTCGACCGGGATGCCGGGGCCGTCGAAGGTCTTCCCGGTACGGGTCAGGAACTGCTCGTTGGGCAGGCCCAGTTGCCAGCCGTTGGGCAGGGTGCGGCCCAGGACGTCGGAGAAGACGCCCTGGGTCGGCTGTCCGATGCGGACCGTCCGGCCGGGGCGGTCGAGGAGGGCCTGGGTGAAGGTCTCGCCCGCGCTCATGGTGGATCCGCCGGTCAGCACGGCGATCGGGCCGGTGTACCGGGGGGCCCGCGCGGGCTGGACGTACAGGGGCTGCGGCCGGGTGAAGCGCGTGGCATCGGCGGGGTCGTTGCGGACGCGCTTGGCGTAGGCGAAGTACGGGTGGTCCGTGAGCCGCGCCGCCAGTTGCAGGCCGAGTGCGTCGTGGCCGCCGCCGTTGATCCGCAGGTCGATGACCAGGCCGCGCAGGCGGGCGGTGCGCTCGGCGGTGAACACGGTGTCCAGGGCGCGGTCCAGCTCGGCGCTCTCGGAGGCGAAGTCTCCGTCGGTGTAGCCGGAGAAGCCGGAGAGCCGCAGGTAGCCGCGGCCGTCGGGGAGGTCGGCGTAGGAGATCCGGCCCCGGGCGAACTCCTGCGGCGTACGTCCGGCGAGGTCGACCTCCTGGACGTACGCCTTGACGCGCGCGTCGAGTGTCGGGCCGGGAACGGTGGTGCCCGGGCGGGCCTCGGCGAAGGACATGCCGCTGCCCCGGAGGGAGACGTGGGCGTCGTGGAGGGGGGCGAGCATGTCCTTCAGGACGGCGAAGAGTTCGGGGTCGGTGGTGCCGGCGTGCACGCGGGGGCGGTGCTGGTCGCGTACGGCGTTCCAGTCGATGCCCTTGGCCGCGAAGAAGGGGTAGTTCTCCACGAAGGTCTGCCAGAACACGTCGAAGGTGGTGACCGGGTCCGCGTCCGGGTCGGGGGCCGGGGCGTTGCGGCACAGGTCGGGAAGGGCGGCGAGGCGGCGGGTGACGCGGTCGCCGACGGAGCCGTCGAAGTGCACGGAACCGGGGCGCACGGTGAGGATCTCGTCGTCGTCGGCGGTGGCGTAGCGGGCGGGGCCGTTGCCGGGGAGGCGTCGGGCGCTCTCGCCGGGCAGGCAGCTGACTCCGGTGAGCTGGTACTGCTGGAGCCGGCCGGACTCCACGCGCAGCACGGTGCCGTAGCCGTCGAGCTGCCAGATGCCGACGGGGCTCGCGGGCTTGGCCCCGGCGGCGGCCGTGGCCGGGCCGACGGCGGTGGCCGTGGCCGCCAGGGAGAGGAGCAGGGCGGTGGCGGCCGTGCGCCGGTGCCTGCCCGCGCCGGTGCGCGTGCGCGCTCCGGTGCCCTCGCGTGCTGCGGTGTTGTGGTGTGCTGCGGTCATCGTGCCGTCCCTGCTCGCCGAACTTCCTTGACTGCGCCCAGGATCGGGGGCGGCAGTGGGGCGGGGACATCCGGCGGCCCACCCGGTCCGGGGTGGGGCTACCCCGACCGCGGCGGGCCCGGGCTCAGCCGAACAGCACCGCCTGGGCCGCCTCGCGGGCGGCGAGGCGGGCGCCCGTCAGGACCGCCGGGCCGCCGAGGGCGGTGGCGCGGACCTCGGTGGTCAGCGGGCTCAGGGTGGCCAGCCGGCGCGCGACCCGCGCGGCGAGGGCGGGCCCTCCGGCGCGGCCGAGTTCGCCGCCGAGGACCACGCAGCCGGGGTCGAGGATGGCCGCCACGGCCGCGGCGGCGAGGGAGAGCCGCTCGGCGAGGGCGTCGAGGAAGGCCTCCCCGGCGGCGCCCGCGACGGCTTCCTCCACCGGTCCGTGGAAGCCGTGCTCCGCCGCGAGGGCGGTGACGGACGCGCGGGCGGCCAGGGCGTGGAAGCCGCCGCCGCAGTCGGTGGCCGAGGGCAGGGCGTCGGTGCCGGGGACCGGGAGGAAGCCGATCTCCCCCGCCCCGCCGGAGGCGCCCCGGCGCAGCCGGCCGTCCAGGACCACCGCCGCGCCGACGCCCGCGCCGAGCCAGAGCAGCACGAACGATTCGACGTCCCGGGCCGCGCCCACGCGCTGTTCGGCGAGGGCCGCCAGGTTGGTCTCGTTCTCCACCACGACCTTGGCGGGCAGCCGCCGTTGCAGGGCCGCCACCAGGTCCCGGTGCCAGGCCGGAAGGCCGACGGTGTCGCCGAGTTCGCCGCTGGCCGGGGCCACCAGGCCCGGGGCTCCGACCACCACCGTGTGCAGGGGGTCCGCGCCGGCCGTGCGGGCCAGTTCCACGAGGCGGTCCACGGCTTCCTCGACCGCGTCGACCGGGAGCCGGCCCTCGGCCACGGGGTTGCCGAGCAGGTCCGTGACGATCGCGGTGGCGCTGTCGGTGCGTACGTCCAGGGCGGCGAGGTGGGCCCGCCGGGCGACGATCCCGTACAGCCGGGCGTTGGGTCCGCGGCGCTGTTCGCCGGACTCCCCCACGACCTCGATGAGCCCGGCTTCGGTGAGCCGCTCCACGAGGTCGGCGACGGAGGGGCGGGAGAGGCCGGTCAGCTTCTTGAGCTGGGTGGCCGTCAGGGCGCCTTCGTCCTGGAGGAGCCGCAGGGCGAGGCGGTCGTTGATGGCCCGGGCCGTGCTGGGGGAAGCGGGCGAAGGAGCGGGAGCGGCGGGGGTCAGGGCCTCGGCAGGAGTCACGGCGCCCATCCTAAGGAGCCTCGGGGCCTAACTATCAGGCAGGGTCCCTGATAGTTTATTGCCATGACCGGGGAAACCGACCTCAGCCCGGCGCGACTGCGCCATGCCCGCCTCGCAATAGCCGCCGTCTTCTGCGCCCACGGCGCGGTCACCGGCTCCTTCGCCACCCGTATCCCCTGGATCCAGGACCACGCCCAGCTCAGCGCGGGCACCCTGGGCCTCGCCCTCGCCTTCCCCGCGCTCGGCGCGGCGCTCGCGATGCCGCTGGCGGGGCGGCTCAACCACCGGTTCGGGGCCCGGACCGCCCTGCAGGGCCTGCTGGCGATGTGGACCCTGTCGCTCACCCTCCCCAGCCTCGCCCCGAACCTGGTGACGCTGTGCTCGGCGCTCTTCGTCTTCGGGGCCACTGCCGGCATGGCGGACGTGGCGATGAACGCGCTCGGCGTGGAGACCGAGAACCGGCTCGGCCGCTCGATCATGTCCTCGCTGCACGGCATGTGGAGCGCGGGCGCACTGATCGGCTCGGCCGCGGGCGCGGCCGCCGCGCACGCCGGCGCCGACGCGCGGCTGCACCACCTGGCCGCCGCGCTCGCACTGACGGTGGTCGGGCTGGTCGCCGCACGGGGTGTGCTGGACCTGCGGCCCGGCCAGGACGGGCAGGCGCCGCCGCACTTCGCGCTGCCCCCGAAGTCCGCGCTGTTCATCGGGGCGATCGGCTTCTGCGCGGTCTTCGCGGAGGGCGCGAGCATGGACTGGTCCGCCGTGTACCTGCGGGACGTCCTGCACACGGAGGCGGGGCTCGCCGCCGCCTCCACCACGGCCTTCGCGCTGACGATGACGGTCGCCCGGCTCGCCGGGGACAAGGTGGTGGACCGGTTCGGCGCCGTACGCACGGTCCGCGCGGGCGGCGCGCTGGCCACCGCGGGCGGGCTCCTCGTGGTCGCGGTACGGGAGCCGGCCGCGGCCATGGCCGGGTTCGCGCTGATCGGGCTCGGCATCGCGGTGGTGGTCCCGCTGGCCTTCGCGGCCGCGGCGCGCAGCGGGCCGGAACCGGCGCAGGCCATCGCCGGTGTCGCGACGATCACGTACACCTCGGGGCTGATCGCCCCGTCGGCGATCGGTGCGGTGGCCGACGCGACCTCGCTGGTGGTGTCGTTCGGGCTGGTCACGCTGCTGGCGTTCGCGCTGATCGCGGGGGCCGCCGTACTGCGGCAGCGGCCGGCGGTGGGCGCGGCCGCCGCTGCCAATCGGGACGAAACTGCCGGTATCCAGCCGTAATATGGCGCCTGGCCGCAGGGCGGCCCGGAAGCTCGACTGGTCGCCGGCGAACGCCGGACAACAACGGAAGTGGTGGAACATGGGCCTCGGCGTGCGCTGGACGCTGCACGGAGACGGGCGGACCCCCGCCCCCGGCGCGGTGGTCCGGCCGGACGAGCGGCTGTCGTGGCCGCGCACCGCCGGGCTGGGTGCCCAGCACGTCGTGGCGATGTTCGGGGCGAGTTTCGTCGCGCCGGTGCTGATGGGCCTGGATCCGAACCTGGCCATCATGATGTCGGGCATCGCGACGGTCGTCTTCCTGCTCGCGACGCGCGGCCGGGTGCCCTCGTACCTGGGCTGCTCGCTCTCCTTCGTGGGTGTCGCCGCGGCGATCCGGGCGAGCGGCGGGGACAGCGCGGTGGTCACCGGCGCGGTGTTCGTCGTCGGCGCGGCGCTGTTCCTGGCGGGGCTCGCGGTCCAGCGGTTCGGCGCGCGGATCATCCACGCGGCGATGCCGCCGGTGGTGACGGGCGCGGTCGTAATGCTGATCGGCTTCAACCTGGCTCCGGTGACGGCCTCGACGTACTGGCCGCAGGACCAGTGGACGGCGCTGCTGACGATGCTGTTCACCGGGCTGGCCGTGGTCTGCCTGCGCGGCTTCTGGTCGCGCATCGCGATCTTCCTCGGCCTGATCTTCGGGTACGGCATCTCCTGGGTCTTCGACCTCGTCTTCGGGAAGATCCACTCCACGACCGGCGGGCCGGAGGCCGTGGAGCACTGGCGGCTCGACCTCTCCGGGGTCGGCAAGGCCGACTGGATCGGGCTGCCGACCTTCCACGCGCCCGCCTTCGAGTGGTCGGCGATCCTGATCGCGCTGCCCGTGGTGATCGCGCTGATCGCCGAGAACGCCGGGCACATCAAGGCCGTCGGCGAGATGACCGGCGATCCGCTCGACGACAAGCTCGGCACGGCCATCGCGGCCGACGGCGCCGCGTCCATGCTGTCCACGGCGGTGGGCGGGCCGCCGAACACCACGTACTCCGAGAACATCGGCGTCATGGCCGCCACCCGCGTCTACTCGACGGCCGCGTACTGGGCGGCGGCGGGCTTCGCGCTGCTCTTCGGGCTGTGCCCCAAGTTCGGTGCGGTCGTCGCCGCGATCCCGGGCGGGGTGCTGGGCGGGATCACCGTCATCCTGTACGGCATGATCGGCCTGCTCGGCGCCCAGATCTGGATCAACGGCCGGGTGGACCTGCGCAACCCGCTGAACCTGGTGCCGGCCGCGGCGGGCATCATCATCGGCGTCGGCGGGGTCAAGCTGCACGTCACCGACAGCTTCGAGCTCGGCGGCATCGCGCTCGGCACCATCGTGGTGATCACCGGCTACCACGCGCTGCGGTACTTCGCCCCCGCGCACCTGAAGCAGCAGGAGCCGCTGCTGGACGCGGGGACGTCCGCGTACGACGAGCCCGACGCGGACCGGGACAAGCGGGGTTGACGCAGTTTCGCCCGAACCGGCGAAGCGTACGGCCAAGTTCCCCGGATCGGCGCCGGCGCCTGGGACGCTGCCACCCATGGAAGCGGTGCTCGCGCGGATGCGCGCCCTGGACGAGCGGCTGCCGGAGCAGGACGGTGTGGCCGTCTTCAACCGGGTGTACCTGACGGTGACGCAGGCCCTGCACGAACGTATCTCCCACGGGGGTTTCCCCGCGCCCCGGAGGGCGGCGGTGCTGAGCGTACGGTTCGCCGAGCGCTACCTGGCGGCGGTGGAGGCCGAGCGGGCGCCGGCGTGCTGGCGCCCGCTGCTCCAGTACCGCCGCCACCCGGGCGTCCGGCCGCTGCAGTACGCGCTGGCGGGGATCAACGCGCACATCGGGCACGACCTCGCGCTCGCGGTGATCTCCACCTGCCGGACCCTGGACTGCGAGCCCCGCGCCCTGGAAGCGGACTTCGACCGGGTCGGCGACACCCTGGTCGCCCTGGAGGAGCGCATCCGCGAGGACCTGATGCCGGGCCCGGACCTGCTGGAGGTCGCCGACCCGCTGACCCATCTGCTGGGCTCGTGGAGCCTGGACCGCGCCCGCTCCGGCGCGTGGGCGGCGGCCCGCCTCCTGTGGACCCTGCGCCGCTCCCCCGACCTGGCGGAGGAGTTCACCGAGTCCCTCGACGCGGGAGTCGGCCTGGTGGGCCGCTGCCTGCTGACCCCGGTACGGATGAAGTCGCCCGCGTAGCCGCCGGCCGCCGGGCCGCCGAGCCGTCGGAGCGCAGCGGCCCGGGGCATGAAAACGGGCCGCCGCCGCGTTCGTGCGCGGGGGCGGCCCGTGGTCACGGGGGTCCGGGAGGGGTCAGTCCTCCGGCAGCTCGACCGGGGAGATCTCGTCGTAGAGGTCGCCCGGGCCCGGGTTGGTGGCGTCGGTGGAGCCGCCGAGGTGGTGCATCACGCCCCAGACCGCGTTGAGGGCCGTCTGGACCGCGCCCTCGGCCCAGCCCGCCGTCCAGGAGATGTCGTCGCCCGCGAGGAAGATGCCGCGCTTGTCCTCGGGGAGGCGGTCCTGCATGAAGTGGGTGAACAGGCGGCGCTGGTAGCGGTAGTGGCCCGGGAGGTTGGCCTTGAACGCGCCCATGAAGTAGGGCTCGTTCTCCCAGGACACCGTCACCGGGTTGCCGATGATGTGGCCGCGGATGTCGACCTTCGGGTAGATCTCGCCGAGGGACTTCAGCATGACCTCCATCCGCTCGTTCGCGGACAGCGGCAGCCACTTGAGGCTGTCGTCGCACCACGTGTACGAGAGGCAGATGACGGCGGGCTGGTCCGGGCCGTTGTCCAGCAGGTAGGTGCCTCGGGTCATGCGGTCCGTGAGCGTCATCGACATGACGTCGCGGCCGGTCGGGTTCCCCTCGTCGTCGACGGCCTTGTCGAGCCAGAAGGGGCGATCGACCGGGATGAAGAGCTTCGACGACTCCATGTAGTGGGTGCGCTCGATCGCCGTCCAGTGGTCGATCGGGAACAGCGAGTCGTCGCACGCGATCTTGGACAGGAGCATCCAGGACTGGGCCGTGAAGATCGCGGCGCGGTACGTGCGGATGTCGCCGGACGCGTCCGTCACCGTGATGCGGTTGCCCGCCGTGCGGTGCAGGCGGGTGACCGCCGGGCGCGGGGTGCCGTCGTGGAGGGAGGACAGCGACGTGCCCTGGGCCCAGTGGACGATCTTCTCGGGCTCGCGCTCCCACATGCGCAGCGGCAGCTGCTGCGAGCCGCCCACGATGCCGCGGTGGTGGTCGTCGGCCTCGGTGTAGACGACGCGCAGGATCTCCAGGATGGAGTTCGGGAAGTCGGTGTCCCAGCCGCCCGTGCCGAAGCCGACCTGGCCGAAGATCTCGCGCTTGCGGAAGGACTTGAAGGCCTCGGACTTGCAGAGGAACCCGTAGAAGGTCTCGTCGTCGAGCTTCTCGACCAGCTTCGCCCAGATCTCGCGAATGCGCGGGACGTCCCGCTCGCGCATCGCGGTGTTCATGTCGGAGAAGTCGGCGCCCTCGTCGAGGCAGGCGTTCCACGCGGCGGACACGTCGCGGTAGACCTGCGGGAGGTCGGCGATGGTCTCGGCGTAGTGGGTCTCGCCCTTGAGGTCCACGACGGTCGAGGGGGTGGCCTCGGCCAGCGGGTTCGGGAAGGGCTCGGTGACCAGGCCGACGAGGTCGATGTAGTGCTGGAGCGCGGTGGAGGACGGCGGGAAGCGCATGGCGCCCATCTCCGCGGTCAGTCCCTCGGTGCCGGCGCCCTCGAAGCCGACGGTGCGCAGTCGGCCGCCGATCTGGTCGGCCTCGTACACGACGGGCTTGAGGCCCATCTTCATCAGCTCGTACGCGGAGATGATGCCGGACAGCCCGCCGCCGATGACGGCGACCTCGGTGCCGTGCTCCGTCGCCGGTATCTGGCCGAGGCCGGCCGGGTGGGCGAGGAAGTCGTCGTACGCGTACGGGAAGTCCGGGCCGAACATGGTGATCGGCGGCTGTCCGTCGCTGTGCGGGACGGCGGTGGTGGGCACCGTGGACGTCATGGGGTACGGCTCCTTGCGGGGTCGGGCAGGGGGGAGGGGTCAGACGAGGGAGGCGTACAGCCCCGGGCGCCGGTCGCGCAGGTACGGGTTGTTCTCGCGCGAGGCACTCAGCAGCTCGGGGTCGGCCTCGCCGAACACCAGCTCCTCACCGCGGCCGGCCCGGGTCCGGGTGACCCCGTCGGGGCTGGCCAGGCAGCTGAGTCCGACGAACTCGAACTCGCCTTCCGGGCCGGTGCGGTTGACGTATGCGATGTACATCTGGTTCTCGAAGGCCCGTACGGGGACGAGCTGTTCGGCGACGAACTGGAACGGGTGCATCTGCGCGGTCGGCACCAGGAGGAGGTCGGTGCCGGCCAGTGCGTGCGCCCGTACGTTCTCGGGGAACTCGACGTCGTAGCAGATCATGAGGCCGATGCGGAGGCCGTTCAGGTCCGCCTGGACGACGGTGGTGTCGCCGGGGGTGAAGGCTTCCTGCTCGAAGCAGCCGAAGAGGTGGGTCTTGCGGTAGTTCGCGAGCGCGGTGCCGTCGGGGCCGATGAGCTGGGCCGCGTTGTAGACCGCGTCCCCCGACCGCTCCGGGTAGCCGTACAGGACGGCCAGTCCGTGGCGGCGGGCGATCTCGCCGATGGCGCGGGCGGACATGCCGTCGGCCGGTTCGGCGAGGCGGGCGATGTCCTGGACGTCCAGCGCGTAGCCGGTCAGGAACATCTCCGAGGTCACGAGGAGCCCGGCCCCGCCCTGTGCGGCGCGCGCCGCGGCCTCGTCGAGCGCCTTGAGGTTCTCGGCGGTGTCGCCGAGCCGGCCGGAGCTCTGGAGGAGGGCGGTGCGCAGCGGGGGCATGGGCGTACCTCTGTGGCAGGAGGGGTGGGGGTCATCAAACGGTACGTTCGCGCGTTCGACCGCGACAAGCCGTGACCGTTGCGCTCCGCGCATCGAATCGTTGCGTGTTCTCGGCCCTGAGCGGCGATTCGTTGCGCGGGACCCCCCGGGGTTGCCCGTCGGTGACCCCGTCACCCCTGCTGCGGGGCTCGCGGGGAGTCTACGAGGCCTCGCGGAAGGCCGGGTCCGCGCTCAGCCGGCACAGGTCGTCGAGGATGTCGGGGGTGTGGTTGGAGACGACGCGGCCGCTCCAGGTGTCGCACAGGGCGGGGACGGTCAGCGTGCCCGCGTAGTGGTGGCCGGCGGCCTCGTACGCGCGGCGCAGCGCGGCGTGCCCTTCGGTGGCGGGGTCCGCGCCGAGGAGGGTGGTGGCGACGGAGCGCTCCAGGCCGAGGAGGGTGAGGGCGCGGGTGACGCGGAGGGAGAGCGGACACCCGGCGGACAGGTACAGCCGGTAGCGGTGCGGCACCGGCGAGAACCCGGTCCCGATCCGCCCGCGCAACGCGTGCCCGACCGGGGCCGGGGCCGCGACCCCGGCGGACCCCGAGCCCGGCGCGACCTCGGCCCCGGCCGGCGCCGGCAGGACGGCCGGGGCCGGCAGGACGGCCGGGGCCGGCAGGACGGCCGGCGCCGGCAGGACGGCCGGCGCCGGCGCAGCCTGCGGCAGGCCGGACGGGGGCACGCCGGGCTGCGACGGGCCGGACGGGGTCACGCCGGGCTGCGACGGGACGGACGGGGTCACGCCGGGCTGCGACGGGACGGACGGGAACGCGCCGGGGCGCGGCGGGGGTGGGGCGGACTCGGGAGCCGTGGCGGGTTGCGGGAGGGCGGACGGGGACACGGTGGTCTGGGACATGGCTCTCCTGTGGCGGCGGCGGCGCGGGCGGCGGCGCGGGGATCTCCTGGGTCCGCGGATGCGGAGCGGTGGAGAAGGAGATCAGCCGCGCGCGGCGAATGCGCTGCACACGCGCAGGAGGTCGATGTGCAGGCGCCGGGTCAGCCACCAGCGGCGGAGGGTCTCTGCCCCCGCGTCCGCCGTCCAGGCCTGCTCCACCGGTGCCGTCCCCGTCCCGCGCTCGGTGCCCCGACCCGGATGGTTAGGCTTTCCGGGGCGGGCACGTGTGTCCTTCGTGGCCGTCTCCCGCAGTCTCGTGGCGGCGCCGGGGACCGTCAAGAAGGCGGTCACCGCCGACTTCGGCGTACCACGCGGTGGCCGACGGAAGGAAACCCCCAGCCATGTCCCGTGAGACCCGGACCGACGCGGTCCTCGACAACCCCGTCTGGGCGGCGCTGACCGGCCCGCACCGCGGCTTCGCCGAGATCGGGCCGCGGGGCCTCTCCGCCCGCTACACCGCCGACGCCTCGCCGTTCGCGGCGCTCGCCGACCCGCAGGACCCGCAGGCCTGGGCCGATCTCGCCGAGCTGAGCGGCCCCGGGCAGGGGGTCTGGGTCACCGGGCTGCTGACCCCGCCGGCCGGGTGGGACACGGTCGCCTCCATTCCGGGCATACAGCTCGACGGGCGGGCGGTACGGGGCGAGGCCGACCCCGGCGCGGTCCGGCTGGGCCCCGCCGACGTACCGGAGATGCTGGAGCTGGTCGCGTTGACCAGGCCCGGACCGTTCTTCGACCGCACCGTCGAGCTGGGTACGTACCTCGGGATCCGGCACGAGGGCCGGCTCGTCGCGATGGCGGGCGAGCGGATGCGCCCGCCGGGCTGGTCGGAGATCAGCGCGGTGTGCACGCATCCCGAACACCGCGGCCGGGGGCTGGCCGACCGGCTGGTCCGCGCGGTCGCCGCCGCCGCCCGTGAGCGCGGGGACAGCCCCTTCCTGCACGCCGCCGCGGACAACGCCCCGGCGATACGGCTCTACGAGGCGATGGGCTTCACCCGGCGCCGGGAGCCGCTGTTCATCGGGCTTCGCACCCCCGAAAAGAAGCCTTAACACTGGTCAACACGACTTAACACACAGGGCATTGCAGTCGGTCTGCTGCCTCGCACAGCGTCCGAACGGGCCGGGCGATGAACACCGGGGACGGGGAGGAAGCGGACGTGACCGTGCAGACGGGAAGCGCCCACCGCCCTGCCGCCCCGGTGCCGGGCGCGGACCGGGCAGGACCTCACGAGGACTGTCCGGCCCCGCGCCGGGCCCTGCGCCCGGGCCGGCCGGTGCGGCGGGGGCCGCTGCGCTCCCTGGCCCGCGTCGGCCTCCTGCGGGTGGCCGCCACCCTCCGTCGCCCCTGATCCGCCGTCCTCCGGCTCCACCGCCGCCGGTGCGCTGCGCGGCAGCCGGAGCGACTCGGCTACGCGCGCCACTGGTTCGCCGACCAGAACCTCGCCCCGGGGTCGCCGGGACCTCACCCGCCGTCGCGCTGGCGCTGACCACCTGGGCCGCAGCGCTCCGGGCAGGCCCCGCGCCCGAGGGCGGAGACGGGCGAGGGGGCGATGCCGTTCCCGGCGCAGGACAGGGCCGGGAACGGCAGCTACCGGCGGAGGGGCGGGCCCGGCGCACCCGGGCGGTGCGTGCGCGCCAGGTCCCGGCGGCCGGGCGGGACTTGGAGGACGCGGCCCGGCGTCCCACTTCGCTCACGGCACGTTTCGCGGCGCGCTGCGCGGCCACACGCGCAGTACGACCCCCGGAAAGAACTGCCATGACCGACGTCTCCCGCCTGCCCGGCTCCGTACGGCACCACTGGCAGTGGCAGTCCCGCGCGGCCTGCCGGGACCTGGGCCCGGCCGGCTTCTTCCACCCCGCCGGCGAGCGGGGCGAGGAGCGCGAGGACCGCGACGCGGCGGCCAAGCGGGTGTGCGCGCCCTGCCCGGTCCGTACGGCCTGCCTGGCGCACGCCCTGCGCACCCGGGAGCCCTTCGGCGTCTGGGGCGGCCTGACGGAGGAGGAACGCCGCGCGCTCCTCGGCTCCCGGGCCGCGCCGGTCAGGCAGGGGCGCCCGAGGTGAAGCGGCGCAGGAGCGGGGAGAGGACCAGTACGGACTTGGTGCGCTCCACGAAGGGCTCCCCCGCGATGCGCTCCAGGACCCGCTCGAAGTGCCGCATGTCGGAGGCGAAGACCTGGACGAGGGCGTCCGCGTCGCCGGTGACGGTCGACGCGGACACCACCTCGGGGTACCGCTCCAACCCCCGTCGGATGTCGTCCGGCGAGGTGTTGTGGCGACAGTAGATCTCGATGAAGCCCTCGGTCTCCCAGCCCATCGCGGCGGGGTCGACCCGGACGGTGAAGCCGGTGATGGCCCCCTCCGCCCGCAGCCGGTCCACGCGCCGCTTGACGGCGGGGGCGGAGAGCCCGACCTCGGAGCCGATGTCCGCGTAGGAACGGCGGGCGTCCTCGGCGAGGGCGTGCACGATGCGTTCGTCGAGATCGTTCAGTCGCACTGCGGGTGGATCACTTCTCTGCTGTGGCCAATGCTGAGCGGCGGATGCCGTACAGGAAGTAGACCACGAGGCCGACGGCCATCCAGACACCGAACGCGATCCACGTGGCGACCGGCAGGCTGTACATCATCCACGCGCAGGCGATGAATCCGAGGATCGGCGTGACCGGGAAGAGGGCCACCTTGAAGGTGCGCGGCATGTCGGGCTTGGTGTGGCGCAGGATCATGACGGCGACGTTGACGAGGGCGAAGGCGAAGAGCGTGCCGATGCTGGTCGCGTTGGCGAGCTCGCCGAGCGGGATGAAGGCCGCGAGGGCGCCGCAGAAGAGGGAGACGATCACCACGTTGACGCGGGGGGCGCCGGTCTTCGCGTCGACCTTGGCGAAGGCCTTGGGGACGAGGCCGTCGCGGGACATCGCGAAGAGGATGCGGGTCTGACCGTAGAGGACGGCGAAGACGACGGAGGCGATGGCGACGACGGCGCCCGCGGCGAGGACGACGCCCCAGATGCTGGTGCCGGTGACGTCGGTCATGATCTGGGCGAGCGCGGCCTCGGTGCCCTCGAAGTCCTGCCACGGCATGGCGCCGACGGCGACGAAGGCGACGAGGACGTACAGGACGGTGACGATGCCCAGCGAGAGCATGATCGCGCGGGGCAGGTCCTTCTTCGGGTTCTTGGCTTCCTCACCGGCGGTGGAGGCGGCGTCGAAGCCGATGTAGGAGAAGAAGAGGGTGGAGGCGGCGGCGCTGATGCCGGTGATGCCGAGCGGGGCGAGCGGGGCGTAGTTGCCGGCCTTGATGCCCATGACGCCGATGCCGATGAAGAGCACCAGGGTGACGATCTTGACGACGACCATGATCGTGTTGATGCGGGCGCTCTCCTTGGCGCCGCGCATCAGGAAGACCATGGCGAGCAGGACGACGACCAGCGAGGGCAGGTTGATCCAGCCGCCGTCGCCCAGCGGGGCGGCGGAGAGCTTCTCGGGGAGCGTGATGCCTATGGTCCCGTCGAGCAGCTCGTTGAGGTACTGGCCCCAGCCGACGGCCACGGCCGAGACCGACACCGCGTACTCCAGGACCAGGCACCAGCCGCAGATCCAGGCGATGAGCTCACCCATGGTGGCGTAGGTGTACGAGTACGAGGACCCGGAGACCGGGACGGATCCGGCGAGCTCCGCGTAGGAGAAGGCGGAGAAGAGCGCGGTCAGGCCCGCGATGATGAAGGAGATCGTGACGGCCGGGCCGGCCTTGGGTGCGGCCTCGCCGAGGACGACGAAGATGCCGGTGCCGAGGGTGGCGCCGATGCTGATCATCGTCAGCTGCCACATCGTGAGCGAGCGGCGCAGGGAGCCGCCCTCGCCCTGGCCGCCCTCGGCGACCAGCTGCTCCACGGGCTTGCGGCGCAGCAGCGGGTGCGCGGGCTTGCGGGGCTCGGACGTGAGCGGTGGCGCCTGGCCGTGATCGAGCACGAGGGGACTCCTTCTTCACTGCGGGTGGGATTGTTCGGCGTCGACCGCAGCGGTCCGGAGCAGTCCGCAGGCAGGGCAGGGCCTGTCTGGGCATGGGGGACCGCCGAGCAGGCGGTCCGCGCCACTCCACGTACAGCGAGTGAGCCTACGAGCTGAGTGATACCGCCCGTAATGCACCATCCTTGCACATTGGCGCACGATCGTTGCGCGGATCTGTCCGGGATGGTCCTTTGTTGCGTGCGGATGATCGATCAGTGCACGGCCCGCCCATTCCGCCGTTCTTGACACTTCGTCAGATCTGCCGCAGCGTGCCGCCATGGATCTGGACGTGCTCTACGAGATAGACGTGCCGAGGCCCTGGCACGGAGCCCATCCGCACGGACAGCGCGCCGCCGAGCAGCGCGCCTACCGGGAGGCCGTCGAGCAGATCCGGCTCGCCGACCGGATGGGCTTCCGCACCGTCTGGGCGGTCGAGCACCACTTCCGCGAGGGGCGCTCGCACTGCCCGGCCCCCGAGGTGCTCCTCGGGCACCTCGCCGGGCTCACGGAACGCATCCGGCTCGGCTTCGGGGTGACCCTGACCCCCTTCGGCTTCACCCCGCCGCAGCGGATCGCCGAGAAGGTGGCCACCGTCGACGTGCTGTCCGGAGGCCGCGTGGAGTGGGGCACCGGGCGCTCCACGCCCATGGAGCAGGCCGCCTTCGGCGTGGACCGGGAGAAGTCCCGCGACGACTGGCGCGAGGCCATCGGGATCGTGACCGGGATGTGGCGCGAGGAATACTTCGAGTACGCCTCCGAACGCTTCCGCTTCCCGCGCCGCATGGTCACGCCCAAGCCCGTGCAGGACCCGCACCCGCCCGCCTGGATGGCGGCGACCTCCGCCGGCTCGGCCGAGGTCGCCGGGGAGAACGGCCTCGGGCTGCTCTCCTTCTCGATCATGCAGCCGCTGGACGCGATGGCCCGCCAGGTGGCCGCGTACCGGGCCGCCGCCCGCGACCCGCGGCCGCTCACCGACGTCACGACGAACCGGGTCAGCGCCTACACCCTGGTCCACGCGACGGCGCCGCGCACCGAGCCGGGCGCCCGCGTGTGGGACTCCGTGGCCTGGTGGTACTCCAACCTGGCCCGGTTCACCCTCGACTGGGAGCTGCCGCACCTGACCCCCGAGGAGCGCGAGCGGACCTTCCCGCTGCTCACGCCGATCCTCGAAGGGAACGTCCCCGTACGGGAGTTCAGCGACGGGGACATGATCCTCATCGGGGACGCCGAGACGATCGTCGCCAAGGCCAAGCGGTACGCGGACCTCGGCGTGGACCAGCTCATCTGCTACGTCCAGTGGGGGTACCTGGAGCACCGGGAGATCCTGCGGACCCTGGAGGTCCTGGGCAAGGAAGTCATCCCGGAGCTGGCCCGCTACCGCCCGCGGACGGCCGCCCCGTGACCCCGGCCGAGGACGCGACCCCGGCCGAGGACGCGACCCCGCCCGCGCGCATGAACCCGGAGCCCCTCACGCACACCGAGCCCCTCGACACCTCCCCCGTCCCCGACTACCCCGCCCTGCACCGGCTCGACGGCCGCGGCTTCGTCCTCCTCGGCGCCGGCAACGGCATCGGCCGCCAGACCGCCCACGCCCTGGCTGCCGGCGGCGCCCGCGTGCTGTGCGCGGACGTCGACGCGGAGCGCGCCCGCGCCGTCGCCGCCGAGGTCGCCGGAGTCCCGTACGCCGTCGACGCCACGCGCCGCGAGGCTGTACGGGCCCTCTTCGCCGAGGCCCCGCGGCTGCTCGGCGGGCGCCCGGTCGGCGGGGTGGTGGACATCGTCGGCATGGCCCGGTACGCCGCCCTGCCCGAGCTCGACGACGCCGGCTGGGACTGGCACTTCGACCTGGTGCTCCGGCACGCCTGGCTCGCCGTCCAGTACGGCGGCGAGGCCGTCGCGGCGGGCGGCGGCGGCCCTCTGGTCTTCGTCGCCTCCGTCTCGGGGCTCACGGCCGCCCCGCTGCACGCCGCGTACGGGGCCGCCAAGGCCGGGCTGATGTCCCTGGTGCGCTCCGCGGCGGTCGAACTGGGCCCGCGCGGGGTACGGGTCAACGCGGTGGCCCCGGGGGTGGTCTGGACCCCGCGGGTCGCCGCACTGCTGGGCGGGGAGGGCCGGCGGCGCAACGCGCGCAACGCCCCGCTGGGCCGCGTCGCCGAGACCGCGGACATCGCGGCAGCCCTGTACTTCCTCGCCTCGCCGCAGTCCTCGTACGTGACGGGGCAGACGCTGGTGGTGGACGGCGGGGTCGGCGTGAAGTTCCCGTACCCGACGATCGGAGGCGAAGAGTGAGACCGCAGAGCCCCGACGGGCCGTGGCTCGACCCCGGCTCCTTCCTGCGCGGCGTCGCCTGGCTGGACGACGGCCGCCCCGTGCGCGCCGACCCGGCGGACACCATGCGGCTGCCCTGGGACACGGGCGAGCGGGCCACCCTGCCGATAGGCGTGCGGCTGGAGTTCACCGCGCAGGGCGCGCGGGCGGTGGAGATCCGCTACCGGGCGACCGTGCCCGGTCCCACCGACGCGCTGCGCGACCTGGCGCACGGGTTCTCGCTCTGGGACCGCCACGGCGTGGTCTCCGAGGTGTTCACCGAGCCGGCCGCGGAGGCCGTCGTACGCATCGAACTGCCCGGCGGCCGCGGGCCGTTCACCGTCCACCCGCCCGAGACCCAGTCCCCGCTGATCCTCGGGCTGCGCGGGATCGGCGGTCCCGTGGCCCCGGCGCCGCCCGCCCCGCGGTGGGTGGTGCACGGCGACTCCATCACCGAGGGCTGGTGGTCCACCCGCCCCGCGCACGGCTGGCCCGCGGTCGCCGGCCGCGCCCTCGGCTGGGACACCGTCAACCTCGGCTACGCGGGCGCCGCGCGGGGCGAACTCGCCACCGCCGAGCAGCTCGCGGACCTCCCCGCCGACGTCCTCACGCTCGCCTTCGGCACCAACTGCTGGTCGCGCGTGCCGTTCTCGGTCCCCCTCCTGTACGAGACCACGCGCGTGTTCCTCGAACTGGTCCGGCAGGGCCACCCCCGGACACCGGTGCTGCTGGTCTCCCCCGTGCTGCGGCCCGACGCGGAGCGCACCCCGAACCGGCTCGGCGCCACGCTGGGGGCCCTGCGCGATGCGATGGAGCGCGCCGCCAGGGACCGGATCGCCGCCGGGGACGACCGGCTCGCCCTGCTCCCGGGCCGGGACGTGCTGGGTCCCGGGCAACTGGCGGACGGGCTGCACCCGAACGACTCCGGACACCTTGCGCTCGGCCTCGCTGTGGTCACGGCCCTGCGGCGGGCCGGGTTCACCGCGGGGTGAGTGAAACACCCCACAGCGCCCGTCTTGAACAGACCGGGCTCCACGAGGCGTGTCCTGCACACAGTTGCCGCCGCTCCGCAGCCGGGGCGGCGGGCACCGCCGGACAGACACGTGGGAGAGATCAAGATGGGCATCAAGCGCGGAACCACCCTGGCAGCCGTGGCAGTCGTCGTCGCCCTCACGGCAACGGCCTGCGGCGGGGACGACGCCGGGTCGGCCGACTCGGTCAAGCCGGCCGGCGCCGCCTCCCAGGCCCCCGCGGCGGACGACGGCTACGGCTCCGGCGGCTCCGGCGCGGGTGACTCCGCCCCGGGTGCCGAGCCCGCCGGGCAGTTGGCCGTCTCCCAGAACGGCCAGATCGGCACCCTGCTCACCGACAGCGCCGGGCGCACCCTCTACCGCTTCGACAAGGACACCGCCAAGCCCCCGAAGTCGAACTGCGACGGGGACTGCGCGAAGACCTGGCCGGTGGTCGCCGCGGGCGACGTGACCGCGGCCGCCGGGACGGACCCGAGCCTGCTGGGCGAGGTGGTCCGCAGCGACGGCAGCAAGCAGCTGACCGTGGCGGGCTGGCCGATGTACCGGTTCGCCAAGGACACCAAGGCGGGCGACACCAACGGCCAGGGCGTCGGCGGCACCTGGTTCGCGGCCGCGCCGGACGGCAAGAAGGCCGCGAAGGCGGCCGCCCCCGCCCCGGCGGGCGGCGGGCAGGCGTCGGGCGCGCTCACCGTGGCCAAGGACCCCAAGCTCGGTGACCACATCGTCGACGGCAACGGCATGACCGTGTACCGGTTCAAGCCGGACACCGCCTGGCCCATGGTGTCCAAGTGCGAGGGCGACTGCGTGGCCAAGTGGCCGGTGGTGCCGCCGGTGGACCGGGCCAACGCCAAGGGGATCATCGAGAAGAACTACCTGGTCCTGGACCGCCCGGACGGCAAGAAGCAGCAGACCGTGAACTGCTGGCCGGTCTACACGTTCACCGGCGACAAGAAGGCGGGCGACACCAACGGCCAGGGCGTCGGCGGCACGTGGTACGCCGTGGCCCCCGACGGGGGGCTCATCACCGTCAAGTAGTCCGGCCCGAGCACTCGAACACCCGAGTGCGGGGCGCCACCACCAGACCATCCGGCCGCGCGGCCCTCGCCCCACCTCCCCCGGGGCGGGGGCCGCGCACCGTTTCCCCCCGCCGGGGCGGAACCTAGACTCCGTCGTATGCTGCGCGTACTGGCCGTCGACGACGAGAAGCCGCTCCTGGAGGAGCTCCTCTACCTGCTGCGCTCCGACCCCCGGGTGCTGAGCGCCGGGGGCGCCTCGGACGCCACCGAGGCTCTGCGCCGGATCACCCGGGCCCTGGAGGCCGGCCCGGACGGGGCCGACGGCATCGACGTCGTCTTCCTCGACATCCACATGGCCGGGCTCACCGGGCTGGACATCGCCCGGCTGCTGGCCGGGTTCGCGCGGCCGCCGCTGATCGTGTTCGTCACCGCCCACGAGGGCTTCGCGGTGCAGGCCTTCGACCTCAAGGCCGTGGACTACGTCCTCAAGCCCGTCCGCCCCGAGCGGCTGGCCGAGGCGGTCCGGCGGGTCTGCGCGCAGCTGGGCCGGGCCGCCGGGGATGCTTCGACGCTGCCGGGCGGCGCGGGCCCGCGTACCGCACCGGCCGTTCCCGACCGGCCGGCGTCGCCCGAGGTGCCGGACCAGATCGCCGTCGAGCTGGGCGGGGTCACCCGGTTCGTGGCCGTCGCCGACATCGCGTACGTCGAGGCCCAGGGCGACTACGCCCGGCTGCACACCGACGAGGGCAGCCACCTGGTCCGGATACCCCTGTCCACGCTCGAAGAGCGCTGGGCGGCGCGCGGGTTCGTCCGGATCCACCGCCGTCACCTGGTCGCGCTCGGCCGGATCGACGAGCTGCGCCTGGACGCGGGCACCACCAGTGTGCGAGTCGGCTCGGCTGAACTCCAGGTGAGCCGCAGGCACTCGCGGGAGTTGCGGGACCTGCTGATGCGCAGGGCGATGGGCTGACCGTCCGGCGTGCCGGCGAGCCGTTCACCGCACCGGGAGGGGCGTACGGCGATCCGGCGGGGCCGTCGGCCGCAGCGGTGGTGCAGCGATCCTCCGGCGTGGGTGCCCCCGCGTATCGTGGATCTTCCGGCACGGGAGGAGGCGGGGCCCAGATGTCCGAGATCCAGGCGCTGCTCGACGCCCTGACCGGACTGCCCCGCACCCGGCCGGCCGGGCCCGCCGAGGCCGAGGCACTGCTGGCCCGGCTGCGCAGCGCGGCCGCGCGCTGGGCCGACGTACTGGGCGAGGCCAACTACGGGGTCACGCAGCAGCTGCCGCCCCGGGCGCAGGCGGCGCTGACGCTGGCCTTCCGGCGGGCGGAGCAGTCGTACGTGGAGCTGGAGATCGCCCTGCGCGACTGCGAGGAGCACCGGGACCCGGCGCGCTGACCTCCCCCGCGCGGCTTCCCCATGGCTTCCCGTGGGGCTCCCGTGTGGCCGGTGGCGGTCCCGGGATCGCGCCGGATCAGGCCTGTTGCCCGGTCAGAGGCCGTGCGTAGACTCCGGTCACCCCGCCCCCAGCCGAAGGACCGACCGGTGAACCAGACGTACGCGCTGACCGCGGTCACCGTGGTCGTGCTGGTCACGGTGCTGGTCGGGGCGCTGGGGCTGCGGATATCCCGGACCACCTCCGATTTCTACGTCGCTTCGCGGACGGTCGGGCCGCGCCTCAACGCGGCGGCCATCAGCGGGGAGTACCTCTCGGCCGCCTCCTTCCTCGGAGTCGCGGGCCTGGTGCTGCTCCAGGGGCCCGAGATGCTCTGGTACCCGGTCGGCTACACCGCGGGCTACCTGGTCCTGCTGGTGCTGGTGGCGGCCCCGCTGCGGCGCTCGGGGGCGTACACGCTGCCCGACTTCGCCGAGGCCAGGCTGGAGTCGCAGGCCGTGCGGCGCATCGCGGTGCTGTTCGTGCTCGGGGTCGGCTGGCTCTACCTGCTGCCGCAGTTGCAGGGCGCGGGGCTGACCCTGGAGATCCTGACCGGGGCCCCGCACTGGGTGGGCGGGGTGGTCGTCGCCGTGGTGGTGACGACCGCGGTCGCGGCGGGCGGGATGCGCAGCATCACCTTCGTGCAGGCCTTCCAGTACTGGCTGAAGCTCACGGCCCTGCTGGTCCCGGCGTTCTTTCTGCTGGCGGCCTGGGCCGGGGACGGGGCGCCGCGCGCCTCCTTCGACGCCCCGGCCGTCTTCCGCGAGCACACCGCCGTCACCTTCGCCGAGGACGTACGGCTCGCGCTGGACGCCCCGCTGACGGTGACGGTGACCGGCCGCGTGGACGGGCGCACGTACGAGGCCGCGCCGCTGACCCTGGGGGCCGGGCAGCATTCCGTACAGGCCGACGCGCGGCTGGAGTTCGCCCCCGGCACGCCGGTGCCCGACACCCCGGCGCGGGGCGGGCCGGGCGGGTCCAGCTGGTCGGAGTCGCTGTCCGGGGACCGGCCCGAGCTGCGGTTGTACGCGACGTACGGGCTGATCCTGGCCACCTTCCTCGGCACCATGGGGCTGCCGCACGTGGCGGTGCGCTTCTACACGAGCCCCAACGGGCGGGCCGCGCGGCGCACCACGCTGGTGGTGCTCGGACTGGTCGGCGTCTTCTACCTGCTGCCGCCGGTGTACGGGGCGCTGGGCCGGATCTACGCCCCCGAGCTGGCCCTGACCGGGGACGCCGACGCGGCCGTGCTGGTGCTGCCGGCGCGGCTGGTGGGCGGGGTGCCCGGGGAGCTGCTGGGGGCGCTGCTGGCCGGGGGCGCCTTCGCGGCGTTCCTGTCGACGGCCTCGGGGCTGACCATGGCGGTGGCCGGGGTGCTGCACCAGGACGTGCTGCGGGCGCGCGGGGTGCGGAGTTTCCGGGTCGCGGTGCTGGTGGCGATCCTGGTTCCGCTGGCGGGCAGTGTCGCGGCGACCGATGTGCCGGTGGCGGACGCGGTGGGGCTGGCCTTCGCGGTGTCGGCGTCGTCGTTCTGCCCGCTGCTGGTGCTGGGGATCTGGTGGCGCGGGCTGACGCCGCCCGGGGCGGTGGCGGGGCTGGTGACCGGTGGCGGGGCGGCGCTGAGCGCGGTGCTGGCGACGCGGGCCGGGCTGGTGCCGGCGGGGTGGGGCAACACGCTGCTGGCGTGGCCGGCCGTGTGGTCCGTGCCGCTGGGCTTCCTGACGATGGTGCTGGTGTCACTGGCCACCCGGGCGCGGGTACCGGCCGGGACGGCGGCGACGCTGGCCCGGCTGCACCTGCCGGAGGACGTGACGGCGGGCGCGGGCGCGGGGCCGGGCGCGGGGCAGGCCGCGGGGCCGGGCGCGGGCGGTGCTCCATGACCGGAGCGGTGCTCTCGGTGCTGGTTGCGGCGGCTGCGGCCCTGCTGCTGGGCCTCGGCTGGGCGGGCGGCCGCCGGCACGCCCGGCGCGGCGAACGGGCCGTGGGCCTCGACCTCGGCACCCCGGTGGAGCGGGCCACCTTCCACACCCTGCACACCGCCTCCCTCGCCGCGCCCCCGCTGCGCGCCGGCCTCACCGAGGACGCCGCGCGCAAGGCCGTCAGGCGGCTGCGCTCGCTGCTCGGCACCGAGGCGCTGTGCCTCACCGACCGGGAGGGGGTGCTGGCCTGGGACGGGCCGGGCGCCGACCACCACGAGCGGCGGGCGATGGCCCGGGTGGCGTTGATGCTGGAGTCCGGGCGCAGTCAGAGCGTACGGATCGAGTGCGAGCGGCCGGACTGCCCGCTGAAGTGGGCGGTGGTCGCCCCGCTGACCGGCGAGGACGGGGTGCTGGGCGCGCTGGTGGCCTACGGCTCCCGGGAGTCCGCGGTGCTGGCGCGGGCCGCCACCGAGCTGGCGCGGTGGGTCTCCGTCCAGTTGGAGCTCTCCGAGCTGGACCGCTCCCGGACCAGGCTGATGGAGGCCGAGATCAAGGCGCTGCGGGCGCAGATCTCCCCGCACTTCATCTTCAACTCCCTCGCGGCCATCGCCTCGTTCGTGCGCACGGACCCGGAGCGGGCGCGGGACCTGCTGCTGGAGTTCGCGGACTTCACCCGCTACTCGTTCCGGCGGCACGGGGACTTCACCACGCTGGCCGAGGAGTTGCGCTCCATCGAGCAGTACCTGGCGCTGGCCGGGGCCCGGTTCGGGGACCGGCTGAAGGTGACGTTGCAAGTGGCGCCGGAGGTGCTGCCGGTGGCGCTGCCGTTCCTGTGCCTCCAGCCGCTGGTGGAGAACGCCGTCAAGCACGGGCTGGAGGACTCCACCGAGGAGTGCAGGATCACGATCGCGGCCCGGGACGCGGGCGCGGAGGCGCTGATCACCATCGAGGACAACGGCGTCGGGATGGACCCCGCCCTGCTGCGCCGGATCCTGGCGGGGGAACGGACGGGGTCCGCCTCCGGGATCGGCCTGCCCAATGTGGACGAGCGGATGCGCCAGGTGTACGGGGACGACTCGGGGCTCGTCATCGAAACCGGAGTCGGCGCGGGCATGAAGATCACCGTACGGATTCCCAAGTACCGGGCGGGAGTGCACAGTTCGCTGCCCGGAGAGCGGCCCCCGCGGCGCTGACCCCCGGATCTGCGGGTCCGCGGGTCCGGCGCCCCCGCCCGGAACGCCGGTGGCCCCGGCCGTCCACGAGGGGACGGCCGGGGCCACCGGAAGAGCGGGGGGGACTAGCTCCAGCTGGCGTGCAGCGGCTTGCCCTCGGCGTAGCCGGCGGCGGACTGGATGCCGACCACGGCCTTCTCCTCGAACTCCGCGAGGGAGCCCGCACCGGCGTAGGTGCAGGAGGAGCGGACGCCCGCGATGATCGAGTCGATCAGGTCCTCGACGCCCGGACGGGCCGGGTCCAGGAACATGCGCGAGGTGGAGATGCCCTCCTCGAACAGCGCCTTGCGGGCGCGGTCGTAGGCCGACTCCTCCGAGGTGCGGTTGCGCACGGCACGCGCGGACGCCATGCCGAAGGACTCCTTGTACAGGCGGCCGTCGGCGGCCTGCTGCAGGTCGCCCGGGGACTCGTACGTACCGGCGAACCAGGAGCCGATCATGACGTTGGACGCACCGGCGGCCAGCGCCATCGCCACGTCGCGCGGGTGGCGGACGCCGCCGTCGGCCCAGACGTGCTTGCCGTACTTCTTCGCCTCGGCCGCGCACTCCAGCACCGCGGAGAACTGCGGGCGGCCCACGCCGGTCATCATGCGGGTGGTGCACATGGCGCCGGGGCCCACACCGACCTTGATGATGTCGGCGCCGGCGTCGATGAGGTCCTTGACGCCCTCGGCGGCGACGATGTTGCCGGCCACGATCGGGACCTGCGGGTCAAGGGCGCGGACGGCCTTGATCGCGTTGATCATCGATTCCTGGTGGCCGTGCGCGGTGTCGATGACGATGGTGTCCACGCCCGCGTCGAGCAGCTGCTTGGCCTTGGCCACGAAGTCGCCGTTGATGCCGACGGCCGCCGCGATGCGCAGCTTGCCGTTGGCGTCGGTGGCCGGGGTGTAGAGCGTCGCGCGCAGCGCACCCTTGCGGGTGAGGATGCCGACGAGCTTGCCGTCCTTGTCGACGGCCGGGGCCAGCTTGCGGTGGCCGGCGTCGAGCTTGTTGAAGGCCTCGCGGGGGTCGATGTCGGCGTCGATGAGCAGGAGCTCCTTCGACATGACCTCGGAGAGCTGGGTGAAGCGGTCCACGCCGGTCAGGTCGTGATCGGTGACGACGCCGACGGGGCGGCCCTCGTCGTCGACGACGACGCCGGCGCCGTGGGCGCGCTTGGGCAGCAGGGACAGCGCGTCGGCGACCGTCTGGGTGGGCGCCAGCGTGATCGGGGTGTCGAGCACGTGGTGGCGGGTCTTCACCCAGGAGATGACGTCGGTGACGACCTCGATCGGGATGTCCTGCGGGATGACGACGATGCCGCCGCGGCGGGCGACGGTCTCGGCCATCCGGCGGCCGGCGATGGCGGTCATGTTCGCCACGACCAGGGGAATGGTGGTGCCGGTGCCGTCGGGCGAGGACAGGTCGACGCCCTGGCGGGAGCCGACCGCGGAGCGGCTCGGCACCATGAACACATCGTCGTACGTCAGGTCGTACGGCGGCTTCAGGTCATTGAGGAAACGCACGTGCTGAACATCCCAGTCGATCGGAGGTGCCTCGACAGGGCAGCCGAGGAAAACGCACGTACTTCATTCTCCCATGTCCTGGGGTTTACACCGCCCGGGCTGATCGTCCAGGACATACCGGGCCGTGTGGTCGTTTCCTACGGGACCTTGGTCCTTCCGGGGGTCCGGACCGCGCTCCGCCGGTGCACCGGGCCGGTGCGCCGCCCCAGCGGGAGGAACGTTCCGCCGTGCCGGACCGCCGTGAACTCGGCGGCGATGGCCAGGGCGGTCTCCTCGGGGGTGCCCCCGCCCAGGTCCAGGCCGATCGGCGAGTGCAGCCGGGCCAGGGCGGCCGGCCCCACGCCCTCCTCGCGGAGCCGCTCGGCGCGCTCGGCATGGGTGCGCCGCGATCCCATGGCTCCCACGTACCCCAGGGGCAGTCCCAGGGCGAGCGAGAGCAGCGGTACGTCGAATTTGGCGTCGTGGGTGAGTACGCACACCGCGGTACGTCCATCCAGGCGGCCGGCGGCCGATTCCGCGGCGAGGTGCCGGTGGGGCCAGTCCACGACGACCTCGTCGGCGCCGGGGAAGCGGGCCCGCGTCGCGAAGACGGACCGGGCGTCACAGACGGTGACCCGGTACCCGAGGAAGACTCCGATCCGCGCGAGGGCGGAGGCGAAGTCGATGGCCCCGTACACGATCAGCCGGGGCGGTTCGGCGGCCGACTCGACCAGCAGGGTGAGAGGCTCCCCGCACAGCCCGCCGGCCGTGCCGAGCTCGGCGGTGCCCGTGCGCCCGGCCACCAGCAGCGCCCGCGCCTGCCCGGCGGCGGCGCGGTCCAGCTCCGCGCCCCCGCCCAGGCAGCCCTCGTAGCGGCCGTCGGGGTGCACGGCCAGGGCCCGGCCCAGCTGCCGCGCCGGGCCGGACACCACCCGGGCCAGCGCGGCCCGCGCCCCGCCGCACGCGGCGTCGAGCACCGAGCCGATGACGGGGCGTACCGGGTCGCGCCCGCGCACCGGGGTGACGAGCACGTCCAGGACTCCGCCGCAGGTCAGCCCCACGGCGAAGGCGTCGTCGTCGCTGTGGCCGAAGCGCTGCAGGCCGCCCCGGCCGGACTCGACGGCCTCCAGGCAGAGCTCGTGCACGGCCGATTCCACGCAGCCGCCGGAGAGGGAGCCGAGCGCGGTGCCGCCGGCGTCCACGGCGAGCGAGGCCCCGGGTCCGCGCGGGGCGCTGCCGGTGACGGTGACCACGGTGGCGAGCGCGAAGTCCTGCCCGGCAGCACACCACGCGCGTAGTTCCGCGGCGATGTCCAGCATCAGCGGATGTACTCGCGGCGCGCGGTCTGGCCGGGGATGAGCGGTCGCGGCGGCAGGACCGGGGGCGTGGTGGTGCGGCCGGCCGCGTGGGTGGCGGCGGACCTGGCCGGGCCCGGGTAGGGCTCGGGCAGCCGTCCGCGGGCGCCGAGCAGCGTCGCGGCGTGGGCGACGCTGGCGAGGGTGGCGTGGTGGTGCCAGCCCCGGAAGGAACGGCCTTCGAAGTCGCGGATGCCGACGGGTTCGCAGACGTCGGCGAAGTCGAGCGCGACCCGGTCGGTGAGCTTGGCCAGCAGGAAGAGCTGCGCCAGCGGCCGGTCGCCGATGTTGGTGATCCAGAACTCGGAGGGCAGCAGGGCCGCTTCGGTCCACGCGCCCACCAGCAGCAACGGGGTGGGGGTGACGGGCGCGGGCCGGTCCTCGCCGGGTGCGGCGAGGACCGGGGCCGAGGTCAGCAGGGTCACGGCTCCCTCGGCGCGGCCGTGCCGGGTCCATTCGACGACCCGCCGCTGGGAGCGCAGGGAGTCGATGAGCTCGCGGGCGGGGGCGGTGTGCGGTCCGGGTTTGTGGCGGGCGGCGCCCCCGAAGGAAACGGGCAGCGAGCCGTCCACCTTGAAGACGAAGGGGATGTCCTGGAGGGCGAAGGATTCGGCGCACTGCGGGAGTTCGGTATTGGAGACCTCCATCACCACGGGCCGGCGCTGGAGTTGCCAGGTGGCAGCCATCCGCTGGACGGCGTGTACGGCGTCCTGGGCGGGGGTGAGGGAGCGGGCGGTGTCGGGTATGCCGGCCCGACGGCGGCGCAGGAGCTCGTTGGTCCACGGACCGGGGAGGGTCAGGGTCCATTCGACGGGGAAGCCGGCCTCGCTGGAGGCGAGCCAGATCCCGCTGGCCTGCTGGCAGTTGGCGGTGCGGCCGAGCTGGGGGACGAACTGCCGGCCGACGCCGACGGAGCGGTCGCCGGCCTTCTCGATGACCATGGGCTGGACCACCCAGGCGAGCGGGCGCTGCGCGGTGCGTTCCAGGTGCTGGGCGAGTGAGCGGCGTACGGGAGTCCAGTCCCAGGGGGACTTGCTGATGAACTGCTGAAGGCTCTGTTCGACGGAACTGGCCCCTGTTCCGGCGATGTTACGGATTGTTTTCTTACCGGAGGTCCGCACGAGGCCGTTCAGATATACGCGGGCCCAGTTTCGCTGGTCCCGCCGGGGTAAGGACTCGAAGAAAAGTGAGATCAGTACGTCGATCAATTCGGAGATTTCCTTGGCGGATTCCTCCGGCAGAACTACGCGAGCCATCTCGGCCTCCCCCGCGACCAGCTAGATCCATGACCCTACTTGACCGCGGAGAACGGCCGTAGGCCCGGGCGGCTACTTCCTGAGGTCGCTGGCAGTTTCGAGCCGCTCCTCCCCTATCACGAGCGGGATGGGGATCTGGTTCGCCGCGTAGTACAGGGCAATCAGGAAGTGTGCGACGAGAGTGAGCGGAGCGGAGAAGAAGGACAGGACGACGGTCAAGGGGTAGGCGATGGCGCCCAGTCCGAATCGCAGCCGCGTGGCGCGGGCCCCGTCCTTGTCCACGGTTTCGTGGAAAAGGTGGCCGACCTGGGTGACGTACCACCAGAAGGCGAGGAATGCGAGGGCGTAGACGACGGTCCAGGAACTGTAGAGGATGGCGGCCACGTTGGCCGAATCGTCGTTCACCAGGTGTTCGGCGAGGACATTGGTGGTGTAGGGGATCACCGATACCACCATCAGCACCATGAGATTCAGGAACAACAGCGGTCGGTCCACGCGCTTGAGGTGACTGAAGATCGTGTGGTGATTGACCCACATGACGCCGATGATCAGGAAACTCACGACGTACGCCGCGTAGTGCGGCCATTGTTCCCGCAGCCCGTGCCAGAGCTCGTCGCCCCGGCCTTCCGGAACCTTTAACTCCAGCACCAGGATCGTGATCACGATGGCGAATACGCCGTCGCTGAACGCCTCGACCCGGTTCGTTTCCTGTTCCATGGCCTCCCCTTCACCCTTGCGCTCGCAACCTTCACGCGTGGACGGGGAGGGCGCTGCCCGGCCCTCCCCGCTCACGCTACCCAGATCTCGGGGGTCAGCCGCCGAAGCCGGCGGTCTGCCGCCAGATCCGGCCATCGCGGACGACGAGTGTCCCGAACGCGTGCTCCGGTTCGCCGTTCAGGTTCATGACCGCCCGGTAGAAGATCGTGTCCTCGGTCTCGATGTACTCCTGGAGCTCCACCAGGGTGGGCTTCACGGTGAGGTATCCGGTGAAGGTCTCGCGCACCGCCTCGATCCCCACCGAGACGCCCTCGAAGCGCAACAGCACGGCGTCGTCGGTGTAGTTCTTCATGACCGCCTCGATGTCCAGCGCGGCCAGCGCCTCCATCTGGCGGACGAACACCGGGTGCAGCTTGGCGATGTCGTACTTGGTCATGCCGACTCCATTCTCTCAACTGGCGGTGGTGGGACTCGTGGTGGCGGGACTCGTGGTGGCGGGACTCGCGCAGGCGGGATCCGTCCCCGACAGGGGCAGCCGGACGAGCATCCGGGTCTCCCCCGGGCGCGACCGGGCGGTGATCGACCCGTGGTGGCGCTGGGTCACGATGCGGTAGCTGAGGTGCAGGCCGAGCCCCGTGCCCTTGCCCACGTCCTTGGTGGTGTAGAAGGGTTCGAAGATCCGTGGCAGGGATTCCTCCGGGATGCCCCGGCCGCTGTCGGCGATCTCGACGACCATGCAGACGCCCTCGACCCGGACGCGCAGGGTGAGCGTGCCGGAGCCCTCCATGGCCTCGGCCGAGTTGTCGACCAGGTTGGTCCACACCTGGTTCAACTCGCTCGGGTAGCCCGTTAGTTCGGGCAGGTCGGGATGGTACTCCCGTACAACGCTGATACCTGTGAGCTTGGAACGCAGCACGACCAGCGTGTTCTCCAGCCCGTCGGTCACCGCGAAGCGCTGCTCGGGCGCGCGGTCGAGATTGGCGTAATCCCGGGTGGCGGAGACCAGTTGGGAGATCCGCGGCCCGGCCGCGCGGAGCTCGGCCGCCAGCGACCGGATCTCCAGGAGCGCCGCGAGGTGGTCCAGCGCGGCGGGCAGGGCCGGCTCGCCGACCCCCTCCAGCCGCTCCAGCAGCCAGCCCAGCTCCAGCCCGAGGTCCGCGACGCCGGAGCCGAGCAGTCCGGGACGCTCGGCGCCCGCCTCCTCGGCCCAGTCGGCGATCTCCTCCTCGGCGTCGGCCTGGGCCAGCGGATCGCTCACCACGGGCGGCGGCACCTTGTCGAGCTCGTCGGCCAGCCGGTCGAGTACGGAGCGCTCCGCGCCCGTCGCGGCCGCCCCCCAGGCCTGGGCGGTGCGGGTGAGCCCGTCCAGGGCGGGCACCAGCTCCTGCGCGGCGCGGGCGACGGCCGCCGCGGGGTTGTTCAGCTCGTGCGCGAGCCCCGCGGCGAGGGTGCCGAGCGCCTCGACGGTGGCCCGTTTGCGCGCCTGGACCTCGGAGGACTTGATCCGCCAGGCCAGCACGGGGATCAGTACGGCCGCCACCCCGTGGCAGCGGGTCAGCATCTCGAAGAACACCGGCTTCGCGTACGCCACCACGGTGGTGGCCGGACCGCTCGCGGCCGCGGTGGCCACGTAGGCGCCGTCGGTCAGCAACGGCAGCTCCCCGGTGAACCGGTGGGCCGCGGCGGGCTTCCCGTCGTGCTCCTCGGCAGCCGCGCCCTCCTCCTCGGTCGAATGCCGGGTGAGCACCTCCTCGCGGCCGTCGACCACCTTGGTCACCACCAGCCCGCCCGAGAGCAGGACGTGGAAGCCGGCGGCCTCCTCGCCGTCGCGGAAGAGGATCTCCCCGTCGGCCAGCACCCGGGGCTCGGACACCGAGACCAGCCAGTCCAGCTGGTCCTCCGTGAGGCCTTCGAAGATCTCCAGCCCGCGCAGGGCCGAGCGCAGCACCTCGGGATTCATGCCCGGCTCCCCTCCGCGTCGGTACGGGCGGCCAGCCGCAGGGTCACCAGCAGGGCCAGCGCGCACACCGCGGCGACGGCCGCCATGAAGCCGACCGACGTGCGCTGCAGGCCGTGGACGTTGGTGAGCATCCCGGCGAGCACCGCGGGCACGCTCATCGCCAGGTACGCGAACACGTAGACGGCGGCCGTCAGTTCGCCCCGGTGCGCGGGCTCGGCGAGGGTGCTCAGGGCGCGGAAGGAGCCGAGGAACGCCGCGCCCCAGCCGCTGCCGAGCACGGCGGTGCCGGCGAGGAACACGGCGGCCGAGCCGAGGCCCAGCGCCAGCAGGACCAGGCCGAGCCCGGCGAGCAGCCCGCACAGTCCGAGCACCGCCGTGCGCAGCGCCTCGGTGCGGCCCAGCAGCAGTTGGGCCGCGGTGGCGGCGCCCGCGAGCAGGGCCACGGTGGCCCCGCCGACGAGGTAGTTGGTGGATTCGAGGAGCGAGAGGGCCAGGTGCGGGCCGAGCGAGAGGTAGAAGCCGCCGACCGACCAGACGGCGACGATGGTCAGGACGAGTACGGCGAACCGGCCGCGCACGGCGGCCGGGATCCGGATCCGGTGCGGGGCGATGCGCGGCCGGCCGCCGGATCCGGGGGCGCTCTCCGCCATCCGCACCACACCGGCCAGCACGCCGGTGAAGGCACCGATCAGCAGCAGGTACGTCAGTACGGTCGGGGCGGGCGCGTACTGGACGAGCAGCCCGGCCCCGATCCCGCCGAGGCCGATCCCGATGGTCGGCCCCGCGCTGTTGACCTGGGCGCCGAGCGCGGGCCGCGAGCGGGGGGCGAGTTCCAGCAGCGCGGCGCCCATCGCCCCGGTGGCCAGGCCGACCGCGAGCCCCTGCACGGCTCGGGCGGCGAGGAGCAGGCCGAGCCCCTGGGCCCCGGCGAACAGGGCCATGGAGACGATCGCGAGGACCAGTCCGGCGCCCAGGACGGGGCGCCGGCCGAGGGTGTCCGACAGGGATCCGAACAGCAGCAGGCCGGCGAGCACGGTGACGGCGTACAGGGCGAAGACCACCGTGATCATGCCGGAGGAGAGTCCCCACTTCTCCTGGTAGAGGACGTACAGGGCGGAGGGGACGGAGGAGGAGAGCATCAGCAGCACGAGCACCGCGCCCACCAGCCAGAATCCGGAGCCCCTCGGCCCGCCGGCCCGGTGGGTGGCGCGGGTCGCGGGGGTGCCTGGGACGGGAGGGTGCAACTTCGTGCTCCTCGTGGTCGTCTCGGACGGTTCCACTGCTTCACTCAACTCCCCGTGGGTGAGGTCAGGCGAGGGCCCGGTCCTGCGCCCTCGCCAGCGCGCGGGCGGTCAGCACCCCCGCGAGGTGGCCCAGGTACTCGGCCGAGGTGCCGCGCCCGGGGACGAAGAGCTCCCGGGGCTCGGCGCGGAAGGCCGCGAGCACGGCCTCCGTCGTGTACGGGCCCCCGCGCAGCCGGTCTTCGACCCCGCGCAGCCGCAGTGCGCGGGCGGTGGCCCCGGTGACGGCGATGCGCGGCCCGTCGGGGGTGATCCGTACCGCGGTGGCGCACACCGGGTAGCGGGTGGCCCGGTCGGCGGTCTTCTCGAAGGCTCCGCCCCGCCCCGAGCCGGGCACGAGCAGGGCGGTGACCACGGCGCCGGCGGGCGCTCCGGTGGCGGCGAACTCCTCGGCCCGCACCGCCGAGCGGCCGCCGGGGCCGGCCAGCTCGACCAGCGCGTCGGCGGCGATGGCCGCGACCGGCAGGTCGGTGGCCCGCCCGGTGGCGGCGAGGTTGCCGCCGACGGTGCCGAGGTTGCGGACCTGCGGGTCGCCGTTGGCGCGGGCCGCGGCGGCCAGCTCGGGGGCCGCGTCGAGCACCAGCGGGTGCGCGGCGAGTTCGCCGAGCCTCGTCAGGGCCCCGATGCGCAGCCCCTCGGGGGTCCGCCGGATGCCCCGCAGCTCCTCCAGGTGCGTCACGTCGACCAGCAGGCGGGCCCGGTCGGCCCCGGTGCGCAGGTCGGGCAGCAGGCTCTGGCCCCCGGCCAGCACCCGGGCGCCCCGGGTGCCGGACAGCAGGGTCAGCGCCTCGTCGAGGCCGTCGGGCCGTACGTAGTCGAACTCGGCGAGGATCACCGGTTGCCTCCCTGCATCGCGCGCCAGACCTTCTCGGGGGTCAGGGGCATGTCGATGTGCTGCACGCCCAGGTCCCCGAGGGCGTCGACGACCGCGTTGACGACGGCGGCGGCGGGCGGCACGGTGGCGATCTCGCCCGCGCCCTTGGCGCCGAGCGGGTTGTGCGGGGACGGCGTGACGGTCTTGTCGAGGGCGAAGAACGGCACGTCGGCCGCGCGCGGCAGGGCGTAGGTGGTGAGGTCGGCGGTGACCAGCAGCCCGTTCTCGTCGTACTCGGCGGCCTCCATCAGCGCCTGGCCGAGGCCGTGCACGATGCTGCCCTCGATCTGGCCGAGGACCACCTTGGGGTTGCCGATGTTGCCGGCGTCGTCGACGGCGGTGTAGGCCACCACCTCGGTCCCGCCGGTCAGTTCGTCGATCTCGACGACCGCGACGTGCGTCCCGAAGGGGTAGTTGAAGTCCGGCGGGTCGAAGTGGGTGGTCTCGTCGAGGGCGGGCTCGATGTCCGGGGGCAGCCCCCAGCCGTACCACATGGCCATCGCCAGCTCGGCGAAGGTCTTGCCGTTCGCCTCGTTGCCCTCTTCGTGGACCCTGCCGCCCGCGTAGACCGCCTTGTCCTCGGGGATCCCGAGGAAGACGGCCCCGGCCCTGACCAGCTTGCTCCGGATCTTCCGGGCGGTGAGGGCGACGGCGGGGGCGGCCATGCTGTAGGAGCGCGAGCCGTAGGTGCCCTGCCCGTACGGGGCCTTGAGCGTGTCTCCCTCGTACACCTGGACCTGGGCGGGGTCGATGCCTAGCTCGTCGGCGGCGACCTGCGCGAAGACGGTGCCGTGGCTC
The DNA here is from genome assembly GCF_040682455.1 of Streptomyces sp. NPDC051183. Classification (NCBI taxonomy): domain Bacteria; kingdom Bacillati; phylum Actinomycetota; class Actinomycetes; order Kitasatosporales; family Streptomycetaceae; genus Streptomyces; species Streptomyces sp. NPDC051183. Next base: position 151,353 of record NZ_JBFBBA010000008.1, on the reverse strand, counting down.
TGGCCGGTGGAGGCGGAGCCGACGGTGACGGTGACCTCGCCGGTCGGGTGGACGCGGATGTTCGCGCTCTCCCAGGTGCCGCCGAGCATGCCCTCCTGGGACATCCGGGTGGAGGGGCCGACCCCGCAGATGGCGACGTAGGTGGCGATGCCGACGCCGAGCCGCTTGCCGCGGGTGCGGGCCTCGGCCTTGCGGGCGGGCATGTCGGCGTAGCCCGACAGCTCGATCGCCCGGTCGAAGTTCAGCCGGTAGTTCCCGGAGTCGTAGGTCCAGCCGAGGCCGTTGTCGTACGGGAACTTCTCCTTCGGGACCAGGTTCTTGCGGCGTACCGCCGCCGGGTCCATGCCGATCTCGGAGGCGTACCGGTCGACCAGGCGCTCCATCAGGAAGGCGGCCTCGGCCCGCCCGCTGCCGCGCTGGGCGCCGAGCGGGACGGTGTTGGTGAAGGCGGCGTAGACCTCGCAGAAGGCGGCGGGGATGTCGTACATCCCGCTGATGGAGCGGCCCATCAGGGCGGTGGCGACACCGGGGCCGATGGTGGAGGGGTAGGCGCCGAGGTTGGCGTAGCTGGTGCAGCGCAGGCCGGTGATGCGGCCGTCGCGGGTGCCGGCGAGGGTGACGTGCTGGCGGTGGTCGCGGCCCTGGACGGTGGAGTTCATGAGGCCGGTGCGGGTGTCGACCCACTTCACGGGTCGGCCGAGCTCCTTGGAGAGCAGCAGGACCAGCGCCATGTCGGGGTAGAGGTAGCCCTTGGTGCCGAAGCTGCCGCCGACGGTCGGGGCGATCACGCGGAGCTTGTTGAAGGGGATCCCGAGGACCAGCGCGGAGAGCAGGAAGCGGTGGTTGTGCGGGCCCTGGGTGGAGGCGTACAGCGTGTACTCGCCGGTGGCGGCGTTGTGGTCGCCGACCGCGCCGCGCGGCTCGATGGGGCTGTTGACCGTGCGCTGGTTGACCAGGTCCAGCTCGACGGTGACCTCGGCCCCGGCGATGGCCGCGTCGGTGCGGTCCTTGTCGCCGCAGGTCCAGTACGCGTTCAGGTTGCCCGGCACCGCCTCGTGCAGCTGGGGCGCGCCGTCGGCGAGCGCGGCGTCGGCCCGGGTGACCACGGGCAGCGGCTCGTACTCGACGGTGATGGCGGCGAGCGCCGCGGCGGCCTCGCGCGGGGTCTCGGCGACGACCGCGGCGATGGCGTCGCCGACGTGGCGGACGGTGTCGCCGCTGAGGACCGGGCGGGAGCCGGGAAGTCCGTAGGGGTGGGGCGGGAAGTGGCTCTCGACCCCGCCGGGTACCCAGATGCAGGGCAGCGGCATGACGTCGGCGAAGTCGGCGGCGGTGGCCACTTTCAGTACGCCGGGGAGCTGTTCGGCCGCCTTGGTCTCGATGGAGAGGATCTTCGCGTGGGCCACCGGACTGCCGAGGATGGCCATGTGGGCGGTGCCCGGCAGGTTGATGTCGGCCACGTACGTGGCCTCGCCGCGCAGCAGCCCCGGATCCTCGCGGCTGTCCAGCGGCCGGCCCAGCGGGCCGCTTGCCGTGGTGGCGGCTTCCCCCGTCACTGCGGTCATCTCCCTCACACCTCCTGTCCGGGGGTGGACGCCGGGGATGCGGCGGCGCCGGCGGGCGCTTCGGCCCGGGCGGCGGAGCAGGCGCGCTGCACTCCGCGCACGACGCTGTGGTAGCCGGTGCAGCGGCACAGGTTCCCGGTGAGCCACTCGCGGATCTCGGACTCGGTGGGGGCCTCGCGGTCCGCGGTGCTGTCGGCGAGGGCGGTCTCGACGAGTTCGCCGAGGGCCATGACCATCCCGGGGGTGCAGAAGCCGCACTGGGTGCCGTGCTCCTGGCGCAGGGCTTCCTGGAGCCCGGTGAGCTCCCCGCCCGGGGTGGTGACGCCCTCGATGGTGGTCACCGCGGAGCCGGCGGCCGAGGCGGTGAGGACCAGGCAGCTCTTGACGGACCGGCCGTCGAGCCGCACGACGCAGGAGCCGCACTGGCCGGTGTCGCAGCCGACCTTGGTGCCGGTCAGTCCCAGGCCGTCGCGGAGCCGTTCCACGAGCAGTTCGTTCGGCCGGGCCGCGAACTGCTCGGGTCTTCCGTTCACGTTCAGTGAGAGATCCATGCCAGCGCCTGCGCTTCCGTGAGCGGCCGGTTGAAGAGGGGTCCGCCGGGCTGTTGGAGAATTCCTCCGGAGTGCAGCGGACCGGTGTCGACGGGGGCGAATCCCAGATCCGTGATGATTCCCGCGACGATTTCTTTCGCTTTCCCGTCGTCGCCCGCCGTGAAATGGGCCAGGCGTTCGCCCCGCGTCGTGCCGGCGACGGCGAGGGTCTCGAAGTGCATGGTGTTCAGGGATTTCACAACCCGTGCGCCGGGATACCACTCGGCGACGAGTTCGCTGGAGCCGCGCCCGGCCAGGTCCCGGGGATTTCCGGCGCCGGCGAACGCGTTGGTGGCGTCGACCAGCACGGTGTCGCGTACGGCGTCCTGCGGCAGCAGCCCGCGGACGCTGTCGAACGGCACCATCAGCACCAGCAGTCCGGCCCGGTCCGCGGCCTCGGCGGGGTGCGCCGCCGAGGCCGCGGGCCCGAGTTCGGCGACCAGGGCCGCCAGGCTCCGGGGGCCGCGGGCGTTGGCGAGCACGACCTCGTGGCCCGCGGCCACCAGGATCCGCGCGAGGGTCGAGCCGATCCTGCCGGTGCCGATGATGCCTGTCCGCATTGACGCTCCTCGGGCCTGTCGTGAACGGGTCGGGGTGTCAGTCCATGCCGATCCAGACCGACTTGGTCTGGGTGTAGCTCTCCAGCGACTCGGGGCCGCACTCGCGGCCGTAGCCGGAGGCCTTGTAGCCGCCGTAGGGCACGGAGGGGTCGTACTGGTTGTAGCAATTCACCCAGACCGTGCCCGCCTTGATCTGCGAGGCGACGCGGTGGGCGCGGCGGAGGTCCTTGGTGTGGACCCCGGCGGCGAGGCCGTACGCGCTGTCGTTCGCGATGCGTACGGCGTCCTCCTCGGTGTCGAAGGGGATGATCGACAGGACCGGCCCGAAGATCTCCTCCTGGGCGATCCGCATGCCGTTGTCGACGCCGGTGAAGACGGTCGGCAGGAAGTACAGGCCGGCCGAGAGCTCGCCGGAGGCGCCCTCGGGGGTCCATCCGGTGCCGCCGGTGCGCAGGACCGCGCCTTCCTTCTCGCCGATCTCGATGTAGGAGCTGACCTTGTCGAACTGGCCCCGGTGGGCGAGCGGCCCGAAGAGGGTGGCCGGGTCGCGCGGGTCGCCGGGCTTGAGGGCGGCGGCCCTGCGGACGAGGCGTTCGACCATCTCGTCGTGGATGGGGCGGTGCAGCAGCAGCCGGGAGCCGGCGGTGCAGATCTCGCCCTTGTTGTAGTAGATGCCGAAGAAGGCCAGTTCCTCGGCGGCGTCGAGGTCGGCGTCGGCGAAGACGATGTTGGCGGACTTGCCGCCGAGCTCCATCGTCACCTTCTTCAGCGTGCCGGCCGCCTTGCGGATGATGGACTGGCCGACGGAGGTGGAGCCCGTGAACGCGATCTTGTCGATGTCCGGGTGGTCGGTGAGGGTCTCCCCCAGTTCCACGCCGGGACCGGTGATGACGTTCAGCACCCCGTCCGGGATCTCCGCCTCCTGGAAGAGCTCGGCGATCTTCAGGGCGGTGAGCGGGGTGGCCGGGGAGGGCTTGTGGACCACCGTGTTCCCGGCCGCGAGGGCCGGGGCGATCTTGGTCATCGACAGCAGCAGCGGGAAGTTGAACGGGGTGATGGCGCAGACCACGCCCAGCGGCTCGCGCAGGGTGTACGCGAGCTGCCCGCCGGCCGGGGCCCGCGAGGAGCCGTCCACCCGGGTCACCGCGCCGGCGTAGTAGTGCATGAGCTGGGCGGCCATGGGGGCGTCGACGGTGCTGGAGAAGGCGAAGGGCTTGCCCATGTCCACCGTCTCCAGGAGGGCGATCTCCTCCAGGTCCCGCTCGATGAGCTCACCGACCCGGTTCAGCCGCAGCGCGCGCTCCTGGGCGGAGAGTCTGCTCCAGGGACCTTCCTCGTACGCCTTGCGGGCGGCGGCCACGGCCGCGTCCGCGTCGGCGGCGGTGGCCTGGGCCACCGGAACGATCTCCTGTCCGTCCACGGGGCTGATGTCCGGCTCGGTACGGCCGTCCCGGGACGGGACCCAGGTGCCGCCGATGAACAGTTTCCCGGGGTTGGCCAAGGGCTGGTCGCTGAGCGCGCGCTTGGTCATGGCTGCCTTCCGGTGTCGGGGTGCGGGGCCTAGCCCTGCGCGAGCTGCCGTAAGAACGTCTCGGCAAGGGCCTTGGAGGAGTACGGGTTCTGTCCGGTCGTGAGCTTGCGGTCCACGACGACGTGGGAGTCCCAGATCGCCTCGGCCTTCTCGTACCGCGCGCCGAGCCGGGTGAGCTCGGCCTCCAGGATCAGCGGGAGGCGGCCGGCCATGTTCGTGACCAGTTCCTCGCTGTGCGAGAAGGCCGTCATCCGGTAGCCCTCGAAGGGCCAGCGGCCCTCGCCGTCGCGCAGCGCGAGCAGCGAGGTGTGGCCGTGGCAGACGGTGGCGAGCGGCTTGTCCTGGGCGATGGCCCAGCGCAGGATCTGGGCGAGCTCGTCGGACTTGGGGAGGTCGCCGATGGCGCCGTGGCCGCCGCTGATGTAGATGCCGTCGTAGTCCGCGACGTCCTTCTCGCCGAGGCCCTCCAGGGCGATGGGGGCTCTCAGCTGCGGGGTGTTCTCGATGACCCGGACGTACTCGGCGGCGTTGGCCGCGTCCTCGTCCGGCGAGCCCTGCGGGCGGACCCACTGGAGGAACTGGGGGTCGATGCTGGTCTGGTCGACCGTGGGGGCCGAGCCGCCGATCGTCGCCACGTCCACGGTGTGGCCGGCCGCCTTGAAGAGGTTATAGGGCACGACGAATTCCTCGGCCCAGAATCCCGAGGGGTGCTGTTCCCCGTCCAGCAGATGGAGCGTGGCCTTGGCCGTCATGACGACGAGAATCTTCATGACTCTTCTCCTGTTCTGGATGTGCCGGATTCGCTGCCGATTCAACACGCCCCCCGCTAGGGGCGTAAGGGGGTGACGTCAGGCCCGCGATACTTCGTCACGTGCGTCCAACGCCGAGATGATGGTGCGGAATTCACCGACCAGGGGGTGGTCGGGGTGAGCTTCGGCGAATATGCGTTCACCGTAGAGGGCGGCCATTTCCGGTACATAGGGAAGGATTCCGGCGAGGGGTGCGCAGTAGACCTCCTCCGCGCGCCGGCGGGCCGCCTCGCGGTCGATGCCCTCGGGGGCCATGCTCATCACCAGGGCCCGCCGGCAGGACAGCCGCCCGGTCAGGGCGATGGTCTCCTCGACCCCCTGGAGGTCGATCCGGTCCGCCCGGGCCATGATCATCAGCACGTCGGCGCTCGCCATCGCGGTCACCGACTCGTTGTTGAGTCCGGCGTGGGTGTCGAGCAGCAGCACGTCGAGGGCGTAGTACTCGGCCAGTCGGTCGAAGCCCTCCGGCAGCAGCCCCACGTCGTAGCCGGTGGTCATGATCTCCCGCAGGGCGGCCGTGCCGGTCCGGGCCGGGACGACGTACAGACCCAGGCCGGGATCGGCGCCCACCTGCTGGGCCGTGGCCTCGATCTCGCAGCGTCCGAGCAGGTAGTCGGCCAGGGCGGGACCCGGGCCGAGCCGGAAGAGCAGGTCCAGGGTGGGCGACTGGATGTCCGTGTCGACCACCCCCACCCGGCGCCCCTCGCCCGCGATGAGCAGGGCGAGGTTCGCCAGTACCGAGGACTTTCCGGTACCGCCGCGGTGCGAGTGCACCACGACGGTCCTGGTCATCAGGCCACCGCCGGCCGGTCCGCGTGCGGCCCCCGCGCCGCACGTGGCCGGTGCAGGGCCAGCATGGTGACGTCGTCGTGCTGTTCGGCTGTGCCGGTGTGTTCACGTACGGCCGTGTCCATCCGGTCGACCACCTCCCTGCCGCTCGCCGGAGGTCCGGCGAGCAGCTCCAGCATCCGGTCGTCGCCGAGGAAGCTGCCGCTGGGGCAGCGCGCCTCGGGCACTCCGTCGGTGAACACGAAGAGGGTGTCGCCGGGGTTCAACTGGGCGTAGCCGAGTGTGTACACGCAGTCGGGGAGCACCCCGACGGCCGGTCCCGTGACGTCCAGCGCGCGCGGTCCGCTGCCGTCGGCGGACAGCAGCAGGGGCGGGTTGTGACCGCCGTTGATGTAGACGAGGCTGCCGGTGAGGGGGTCCAGCACCCCGAAGAACAGGGTGGCGAAGTAGCCCTGCCGCAGGTGGTTGCGGGTCAGGTAGCCGTTGGTGGCGGTTACCGCGTTGAGCAGCGGCGTCGCGCCGACGACCGGGATCCGCCGGCTGCCGCCCGCCCGGCCGGCGGCCACCAGGTGCTGGAGGCCGCTGTTCTCGGCGGTGTGCCGCAGCAGGGAGCGGATGAGCGCCATGAACAGCGCGGCGCCCACGCCCTTGTCGCAGACGTCGGCCACGACGAAGGCGAGCCGTCGGCCGCGGGAGATCTCGAAGACGTCGTAGAAGTCCCCGGCGACCTGCCGGGCGGGCCGGAACCGCACGTCGATCTCCCAGCCCTCGGGGACCGGCAGCGATTCCGGCAGGAAGCCGGCCTGGATTTCCCGGCCGATCTCCAACTCCTTCTCGTATCCCATGAGTTCGGCCCGGGCATCGGCCTCGCGCAGGGTGCGGCCGAGTCCGGCGCGCTCCGAGCAGCTGTGCAGCCGGGCCCCGACCAGGGTGGGCAGGAAGGGCGGCACGAGGTAGTCGTGGCCGAGCCGGACGTGTTCCTCCAGGGCGGCGAACTCGGTGACGGTCCACACGACCACGATGGGGGCTCCGGCCCAGCGGCGCAGCCGGCGCACGGCCGTCCGTACGGAGTCCCCGTCGGCCAGTGCCGGGGAGAGCAGCACGTCCGCGACGGGCAGCTCCTCCTGCGGTCCCGACAGCAGTTCGGCGAGGGTGCGCGGGATGAGTTCCGCGTCCATCTCGCGCAGTGCGTCGAGCAGTTCGAGCGGAGGAGGCGGGTACTCGTCGAGGATGATCACGGTCGTGGAGGGCATCGGTCCGTCCCCTCGGCCTTCACGGTCAGCGTGCTGATGTTGCGGCCGTCCCTGTGGACATAGGCGAACTCGTCCACGCTGGTCAGCGCCAGGTGGATGCCGAGGCCGCCGATCCGCCTGCGCTCCGGGGGAACCCCGGGGTCGGGCGGGAGGCGTCCCTGGACGGGGTCGAAGGGGGGCGCCGCGTCCTCGATGACGACCTGCACCCGGCCGGCACCGGAGCGGCCGCGGACGGTGATCCGCCCGTCGCCGCCCCGGTAGCCGTGCATCACGATGTTCGTGGCCAGCTCGTCCACGGCCAGCCGGATCCGGTACGCGGCGCCCTTGTCCAGTCCCGCCCGGGCGGCCAGCCGCACCACGAACGCGGCGATGTCGCCCAGTGCCCCGAGGGTGGCGGGCACCTCCATTTCGGCGGGCGTCCTCGCCAGTTCGACCATGTCGGCCATGGGAGCGGACTCACTCGTCCGAGAGGACGATGCTGCGGTCCAGCCCGGCCGTCCGGATGGTCCGGGAGACGGGCTCGATGGCGCCGACCACCTTGATGGTGACGTGGTTCGCCACCTTCTGCTGGGCGAAGACCAGGGAGCGCAGCCCGGCGCTGGCCATGTAGCCGACGCCCGCCATCCTGATCTCGACGGTGTTGGTGCCGTGCCCGGCGGCCTTCTCGATGGTCTGGTGGAAGTCCGGCGCGGTCTTGGCGTCCAGCTCTCCCGCCAGTTCGATCACGGTGGTGTCGCCCTCGATGCTCAGGGACACGGAAAGCGGCATGTCAGGTCTCCTTCGGTGCGGGGGCTAGGTGGTGTCCGGCGTGCGGCCGACCAGGATCACGACGGAGCGCGGACCGATCAGGTACTTGCCGGCGTTCTCCAGTTCGAGCTCGGCGCCGGGGCTGCGGATGTCGTGCGGGGCCGCGGACCCGGTGTCCGCGAAGAGGTGCCAGCTGCGGCCGCCGGGCAGGGCGGGCAGTTCCAGGTCGTGCGGTTCCCAGTGCGAGTTCATGGCCACGTACACCACGTCGTCGTCCCCGGTGCCGCAGCGGGCCACGGCCAGCAGCCGGCTCTGCGCCGACCAGTCGGGCTGCCAGGCCCGCTCCCCGTGCCAGCTGATGTCGGGCAGCCCGAGGCTGTCCCGCAGCTGACCGGTGGGGTGGGCGGTGGAGCGCAGCTCGCGGTGGTGCTTGCGGAAGGCGATCATCTCCCGTGTGAACCGGAGCAGTTCGGCATTGTCGTCGACCTGGTCCCAGTCGAACCAGGACAGCTCGTTGTCCTGGCAGTACGTGTTGTTGTTGCCCTGCTGGGTGCGCGCGACCTCGTCCCCGGACAGCAGCATCGGGATGCCCTGGCTGGTGAAGAGGATCGCGAGGGCGTTCTTCATCTGGCGCAGCCGCAGCGCGGCCACCTCGGGGTCGTCGGTCGGCCCCTCGGCCCCGCAGTTCCAGCTGGCGTTGTCGTTGCCGCCGTCGTTGTTGCCCTCGCCGTTGGCCTCGTTGTGCTTGTCGTTGTACGAGACCAGGTCCGCGAGCGTGAAACCGTCGTGCGCCGTCAGGAAGTTGACCGACGCCGAGGTCCCGCGGCCGGAGTAGAGGTCCGGCGAACCGGCGATGCGGGTGGCGAGCTCCCCGGTGAGCCCGGGGTCGCCCTTGAGGAAGCTGCGCACGGTGTCGCGGTACTTCCCGTTCCACTCGGCCCAGCGGCCGTACGCCGGGAAGTTGCCGACCTCGTAGAGGCCGCCGGCGTCCCAGGCCTCGGCGATGAGCTTGGTGTGCCGCAGGACCGGGTCGTAGGCGAGCAGTTCCAGCAGCGGCGGGTTGGGCAGCGGAGTGCCGTCCAGGGACCGGCCGAGGATGGCCGCGAGGTCGAAGCGGAAGCCGTCGATGTGGTAGTCGGCGACCCAGTGGCGCAGGCAGTCGAGCACGTAGTTGCGCACCACGGGGTGGTTGCAGTTGACCGTGTTGCCCGTGCCGCTGAAGTTGAAGTAGTACCCCTCGGGCGTGAGCATGTAGTACGTGGCGTTGTCGAGGCCCTTGAAGGAGATCGTCGGGCCCTGCTCGTTGCCCTCGGCGGTGTGGTTGAAGACGACGTCGAGGATGACCTCGATGCCGGCCGCGTGCAGGTCCTTGATCAGGGTGCGGAACTCGTCGCCCTGCATCCCGTAGCGTCCGGTGGCCGCGTAGCCGGCCTTGGGGGCGAAGAACGAGATCGTGTTGTAGCCCCAGTAGTCGTAGAGCCGCTCGCCCGTCTCCGGGTTGGTGCGCGGGTTGTCGCTCTCGTCGAACTCGAACACCGGGAGCAGTTCGATGCAGTTGACCCCGAGCTCCTTCAGGTACGGGATCTTCTCCCGCAGCCCCGCGAAGGTGCCGGGGGCGGTGACCCCCGAGGAGGGGTGCCGGGTGAAGCCGCGCACGTGCGTCTCGTAGACGACGAGGTCCTCGGCGGGGGTCCGCAGCGGGGTGTCGTCGCCCCAGTCGAAGTCCTGGAGGCAGACCCGGGAGCGGTACTGGTAGCCGCGGCTGTAGTCCGGCTCCACGCCCCACACGTCGCGGCCGGCGATCAGCCGGGCGTACGGGTCGGAGAGGATCTGCCGGGCGTCGAAGCGGTGGCCGGTGACCGGGTCGTACGGGCCGTCGGCCCGGTAGCCGTACTCGATGTTCTCGTGGTCGAGGCCGAAGACCGTCATGGCGAAGACGCTGCCGGTGCGGAACTCCTCGGGGAACTCCAGCTCGGCCATCGGCTCGGGCTCTCCGCGCTTGAAGATGACCAGGGTCATGGAGGTGGCCTGGTCGGAGAAGACGGAGAAGCTGACCCCGCCGGGGACCACGTTGGCCCCGAAGGGGAACGGTTTGCCGGCGCGGACGCGGTACCCGCCCACCTCGTGGGTCGGGTACGCGTCCACCCGCAGGACCTGTTCGGCCTGGGACTCGGTCATCGCGCGGCCCGTGCCTTGGCGCCGGCGGCGGCCTTGGCGTTCGCGGCCTCGGCCTCGCCGGTCGAGAAGAAGTCGAGGAAGCCGGTGGCCGACATGACGAACCGGACTTCCTCGCTGACCCCGTAGAGGGTCACCGCGACCCCGGCGTGCTGGGCCTCCCGGTAGACGACGAGCAGGGTGCGCAGCCCGGCGCTGGAGACGTAGGTGACGGCCGTGAGGTCGATGCGCAGCGGCCGGCCCTCGCGGACGAGCGGCAGCAGGGACTGGAGCAGTGCTCCGGACGTCTCGCTGTTGATCTCGCCGGTGGCGACGAGCACGGTGCCCGTCTTGTTGCGGCGTTCCTTCACGTTCAGTGTCATTGCTTTCCCCTCATGTTGGGGCGCCCCCCGTTGAGCGCTATGAAGTCACCTGCCGCAGCCGGACCTTGACCTTGACCCGGCCCTGTACGTCGGGGAGGCGGACGGTGAGCCCGTCCGCGTCGAACTCCTCGTACGGCTTCTCGTCGATCTCCACGGAGGCGATCCGCACCGAGCCCGCGGGCAGCAGGTCGGGCGAGACGCGCAGCACGCGGTCGGGCAGGTTGGTCGGGTCGGGCTGGAAGTGGAAGTCCATCTCCCGGCCGTTGATGAGCAGGTTGTTGTAGACGGCGGAGAGGTAGCAGAGCTCCGCCGAGTGGTACATGGACATCGAGTGGCTGCCCTTGAGCCGCTCGGTGCCGAGCAGGTACGGCGTACCGCTGGCGAGCACGTTGAAGTAGACGGCTCCCTCGTCGTGGTCGAGGAAGAAGGTGTTGTAGAAGGACTGCGCCTGCCGGGCCTCGCGCAGGAACGCGTCGCCGCCGACCGTGCCGCCCAGGATGAGGTAGGCGAGGATCGCCTGTTCCTGCTGCCACCAGGCCTTGCGGTCGTGCCAGGCGAAACGATACGTCTCCTGGTCCCCCCGCTTCACCCGCTCCACGACGTCGTACCAGCCGCCGCGCTGGACGTCGCTGCCGACCGCCGGCATGATCTCGCCGATCTTGCGGGCGAGCTCCTCGTACGCCGGCTTGGCCTTCAGCGAGTTCATCCGCATCAGGTTCCAGGCGATCTTCAGGTTGTGGCCGACGACCGCGCGGTCCTGCTGCCAGCTGTGCGCCTTGTCGTGGGACCAGTCGCGGTTGAAGCGCTCCTGGACGAAGGGGCTGTTCTTGTAGTCCGGGAACTTGTCCGCGATGGTGTCGAAGGTGTACTCCAGGAAGTCGGCGTACTTCTGCTCGCCGGTCGCCAGGTACAGGTTGATCAGGTAGGCGGGCGCGTGGTCGCCGACCGAGTTCCAGTTCTTGCGCTCGGCGTTCTCGCCCAGGGACTCGTGGTCCGCGCTGAAGAGGATCGGGTCGATGTGCGAGTAGTAGCCGCCCTGCTCCGGGTCGAAGAAGAACTTGTCGAACAGCCGGATGGTGGCGTCCGCGTCGTTCTTGATCCGGATGTCACCGGTGACCCGGTACGTCTGGATGGGCCCGGCCAGCGCGTAGATCTGCTCGTACATCGGGATCGCGTCGTAGTCGTCGGAGAACTCCGAGGTGAACAGCTTGCGTTCGGTGTCCCCGTCGACGCTGATGCCGTGGTACCAGAAGACCACGTCCTCCTCGCCGTCCACGACCCGCATGTGCTTGCGCAGATACTCCGTGCCGCGCTCGGCGACCTCCAGGTACTCGTCCTTGCCGGTCAGCAGGTAGGCCGAGGCCATGCCGTAGACCAGGCGGGAGATCGTGTCGGTCTCCTGGACGTGGCTGGCGGTCTTGTCGCCGCCGAGCCGGATCTCGGTGCGGTACTCGGTGAAGTCCACCGGCCCGTCGCCGAACTGCGCCCGCTTGTAGAAGTCGGCCAGCGACTCGATCTGCTTGACCCACCAGCTGGGCTCCTCGAAGCGGAAGTCCTCGGCGCCGCGGCCCAGGAACACCAGGCGCTTGGCGTCGAAGCGGCCGCCGTGCTCGGGGTAGTGGACCCCGTAGACGAAGAGGAAGCGGCCCGGCGAGAGCATCTCGTCGATGTGCCCGGAAGCGTCGATGTAGGGCTCGTCGAGGTTGCGGACCAGCTCGGCGCTCGGGTCGCCGGCCAGCGATACGTCGAACTCGCGGCCGTCCGAGGTCTTCAGCCGCAGCAGCCTGGTCCCGGAGTCGAAGCGGCCGACGTAGCCCGCGATGGTGTCGGAGAAGGAGAAGCTCACGGCGTCCGCCATGGTCATGCACCGTCCTTGTCGTGAGAGCCCTCGTGAGAGCGGTCGTGGGAGCGGTCGTCCTCGAATCCCTGACTGACTTCGACGATCACCCCGTCGGGGTCGCGGACCCACACGGTCCGCCAGCCGCAGATGAAGTCGTCGAAGTCCAGCGGCCCCAGGGTCACTTCGGCCGCGTCGCCGAGCGATGCCAGGAACGCGTCCACGTCGTCGGTCTGGAAGGCCAGGTGGCGCATCCGCCCCGGGGCCTGCGGCCCGTCGTCGTGCGCCTCGCGGGCCGGTTCGCTGCCGGCCGCGAAGAGCTCCAGGTACGCGTCCCCCTGGCGCAGGAACACGATCCGGGCCTCCCCCAGGTCGACCACCCGGGCCCGGGTGAAGCCGAAGTACCGGGTGTAGAACTCCTCGGTGGTCTTCTGGTCCGTGCAGTTCAGGCCCACGTGCGACCACCGCAGCCCGGCCATCAGCCGGCCCCCCGCGCACCCCGCCCGGCCGCGATCAGGTCGATGATCCGGCGGGCGAACAGGTGGTGGTGGGCGCCGGTGCGGCCGGTGACCAGGTCTCCGTCGACCACCACGTCCTCGTCGACGTACTCGGCGCCCATGTTGCGGACGTCACCGATGAGGTTGTTGTGGCAGACCACCTTGCGGCCGCGCACCTTGTCCGGGATCGAGGAGGCCAGCCACATGCCGTGGCAGATGATCCCCTTGAGGACCGTCGGCTCCTCGAAGGCCCGGAGCAGCAGCCGGGTCGCGGGCGCGAGGACCTCCACGTCCTCGGTGTAGCGCAGCCGGTCGGCCACCATGCCCGAGGGCACGATGAGCGCCGCGTACCGGCGCAGCTCCTCGTCGCCCAGTCCCTCCAGGGACCGGCTCGCGGTGAACGGCGCCCGGTACTCGTGGCCGGTGAAGGTGATGGAGTCGTTGCCCCACAGCCGGGTCAGGAAGTCGACCTCGGCGCCCTCCTCGGCGAAGCGGTGCTGGTAGTAGAAGATCTCGGGCTCGTAGAAGTCGCTCTCGACCAGGACCGCGATCCTGGTCCCGGACAGCGCTCCCTCGCGCAGCACGGCGTCAGGCACGGGGAACCCCCCTGTTCGAAGCGCGGAGGAAGTCCGCCGCGCGCTCGGCGATCATCGCGATGGCGGTGTGGCAGTTGCCCGACGGGACCGCGGGCATCACGCCGGCGTCGACGACGCGCAGGTTGCGCACGCCGTGCACCCGCAGCTCGGGGTCGACGACGGAGAGGTCGTCGATGCCCATGCGGCAGGAGCCGGCCTGGTGGTGGTAGCTCTCCGACTTCTGCTTCACGAAGGTGCGCAGGTCCGCGTCGGAGATGTGGCCGGGCCCCGGCTGGAGCTCCTGCTTGTACCAGGGCGAGAAGGCCGAGGTCGCGAAGATGTCGCGGGCGGTCTTGACGCCCTGCACCATGCGCTCCAGGTCCCAGCGGTCGCCCAGGTAGTTCGGATGGATGAGCGGGTGCGCCAGCGGATCGGCGCTCGCCAGCCTGATCCAGCCGCGCGAGACCGGGCGTACGACGCCGGGCAGGATGGACACCGTGTTGGGGTGGTCCTGGCCGACGATCACGTCGAAGGGCACGTGGACGAAGGCGATCTGCAGGTCCGGGGCGGGCAGTCCGGGCCGTGAGGAGAGGAACAGCGCGCTCTCCGACAGGTTCTGCGCCGGCGGCGGGAGCTCCTGGGTGACCTCGGCCATCAGCCCGGTCAGCACGTGGTTGTGGAAGTTCTCGCCGACCCCGGGCAGGGCCGTCGTGAGCGCGATGCCGTGCTCGCGCAGCTGCTCGGGGTGGCCGATGCCGGAGAGCAGCAGCAGCTTCGGGGACTCGATCGCCCCGGCCGCCACGAGCACCTCCCGGCGGGCCCGTACGGTGTGCGGTCCGGGCGCCGGGGTGCCGCTGTGGCCGTCGCGGACGGTCCGCCCCGGGAACTCGGCGGGCGGCGCGAGCTGGACGTACTCGACGCCCGTGCAGGTGTCACCGTCGAAGAGCAGCCGGGTGCTCTGCGCGCTGGTGCGCAGGGTCAGGTTGGGGCGCTCCAGCGCCGGCTCCAGGTAGGCGGCGAGGACGCCCTGGCGGCGGCCGTCGGCCACGTCGATGTGGTGCCAGCCGGTGCCGAAGAGCCCGCGCCGGGGTCCGTCGGTGTTGAAGTCGGCGATCTCCTCGTGGCCGAGCTCGACGGCGGCGTCGATGAAGGCGCGGGAGACCGGGTTGGGGCCGTGCTGCCCGGCGTTGGTGATCCGCTGCGGGCCGCGGGTTCCGGTGGTGGCGGCGGTGACGTCCTCCTGGCCCTCCAGGAGCGCGAAGTACGGGAGCACGTCCTCGTACGCCCAGCCGGCCGCGCCCTGGTAGGCCCAGTTGTCGAAGTCCGAGGCGTGGCCCCGGATGTGCATCATGATGTAGAGGTTGCTGCTGCCTCCGGGGGCCTTGCCGCGCGGCTCGTAGGTGCGGCGGCCGTCGAGGCCGGGCTGCGGGACGCTGGTGTAGCCCCAGTCGACGGGACCGCCGAGCAGCTTGTACCAGGAGGACGGGTCGTCCACCTCGGGCGGGATGCGGGAGCCGCCCGCCTCCAGGACCAGGACGGAGACGTCGGGGTCCTCGGAGAGCCGGTTGGCCAGGACGCTGCCGGCGGTGCCGGAGCCCACGATCACGTAGTCGTACTCGTCCGCTTCGGTGATGGCCACGATGGAGACCCCCTCAGCCCTGGCTCAGCACCTGGAAGGGAACCGTGTCGTGGTAGTTCGCCATGTAGGCGATCTTTCCGTCCACGATCCGGAAGAAGTTCATGACCTCGGCCTCGATGGCCTCGCCCGAGGCGCTGACCGCGGTCAGGTGGGAGACGGCCGCGGCCTTCTCGCCCTGCCCGTCGACGACGAAGTGCACGGGCTCGTTGCGGAAGACGCGGTACATCGTCCCCATGCCCTTCATCATCGAGCGCAGGACCTCCAGGCCCTCGATGTGGCCGGCCAGTTGCTCGTCCATGACCTGGTCGTCGGCGAACAGGTCGCACCAGCGGTCCCAGTCCCCGGCGTTGGCGTACTCGTAGTACTTGCGCAGGACTTCGGTATTGGTCTCGCGTGCATCCATCGCGCACATCCCCCTATCGGTCCCTACGGGTTCCGTCCGGCGCGAACGGCGCCCAGAACTGGCTGAAGGCGGTCGCCGAGTCGCCGAAGAGCCCGTCGCGGCCCTCGACGATCCGGCCGCCCCGCCAGCGCATGAAGTGGAAGACCGGGTAGTCCATCCGCTCGTACGGGGACCGGGACCCCTCGGCCGCTCCGCCGCGCAGGGCGACGTTGCGGCACACGTCCGCGGAGCAGTCCTCGCCCACGAGGACCGCCTCCAGGTCCATCCGGAAGGTGCCGCCCGTCAGCTTGTGGGTCTGGCCCATCAGCTCCAGGAAGGCGTCCAGGCTCTCGTACCAGCCGGCGAGCGGGTGGTTGCCCGGCACCAGCCAGCGCAGGTCCTCGGAGTAGTACTCCAGGATGCGCGCCCGGTCGCCCGAGCCGAGGGCCGCGTACGCCGCCTCGACCCGCTCCCGTGTCACTTCGGTCATCGTCGCTCCTCCTTCGCCGGCGGTTCAGAGCGAGCCGGAACCGGGCATCGGCGCCAGGTCGTTGACGGTGTACTGCTTGATCAGCAGTCCGTCGGGGCCGGCCACCACCGTCCAGGTCTGGTCGGCGTCGAAGCCGAGCCACTGGCTGCGGGCGGCCGGCGGGTCCCAGATCTTGGCCTGCCAGTTCACGAGGACCCGGACGACGGCCCGCTCGCCCTCGATGACGGGCTCGACCTTCGTGACCGTGTGCACCTCGTCGAAGAACCGGTTGGTGACGGCCGCGTACCAGCGGCCGAAGCCCTCGTACCCGAGGAAGGTGTCCTCCGGGACCTTGAACTCCAGGTCCTCGGTGATGAGGGCCAGCACCTGCTCCGGCGGGAGGTGCTGGTCCAGGGCCACGTACCACTTGTCGGCGAAAGCGCGGATCGCGTCCTCGGTCAGCCGCTCGGCGGGCATGCGGTCCCTCCTTTTCTAGGTGTCAGATCTGGATGTCGACGAGGAACGGCCCGGAGTGGGACAGCATCCGGCCCACGGCGGCGATCGCCTCGTCCGGCTTCTCCACCCGCATCCCGCCGGCGCCGAGCGACCTGGCCAGTGCGGCGAAGTCGATCTCGGGGTGCGAGAGGTCGAAGGAGCCCGGGAAGCCGTGCTCGGGTATCTCCCGCTCCCGCCAGTACTGGGTGATGTTGTCGTCCAGCAGGCGGTACTTGCGGTTGTTGCAGACCACGAACTTGGCTTCGATGCCGTGCCGGGCCGCGGTCCACAGCGCCTGGTACGTGTACATCGACCCGCCGTCGCCCGCGAAGCCGACGACGAGCCGGTCCGGGTGGGCGAGCTTGGCGCCGACCGCGCCCGGGAAGCCCACGCCGAGCGAGCCGCCCCTGGTCAGGTGGTAGTCGCCCGGCCGTTCGGGCGGCAGGTACTTCGTCACCAGCGGGGAGGTGGTCAGTGCCTCGTCGAAGACGATCAGGTCGCCGGCGGTGCGCTCGGCGAGCGTCCGCAGGAAGACCGCCATCGGCGAGCCGTCGGCCCTGCCCCCGTCCCCGGATCCGTCCCCGGCCGGCAGGACGGCCCGGGCCCGCTCCCTGGTGCGCGTGTCCAGCCGGGCCGAGGCCGCCGCCCGCTGCCGCGGGGTCCGCACCTGCTCCAGTACGCCGGCCAGCGCGCGCAGCGCCTGCCCGGGGTCGGCGGCGATCCCGAGGTCGACGGGGTGGTTCTTGGCGATCTCGTACGCGTTGAGGTCGATGTGCACGACCTTCGCGCCCGGCCGGAAGGGGCTCTCCAGCTCGGGGAACACCTCGGGGAAGACGTAGGTGCCGACGATCAGCACCCCGTCCGCGTCCCCGATCAGCTCCTTGCTGTGCGGGCCGAACATGTGGCCCGTCTGGCCGCGGCGCAGCGGGTGCGAGGCCGCGATGTTCACCTCGGAGGAGTCCACCTCGTACACGTCGGCGCCGAGCAGCTCGGCGACGGCGGCGAGCTCCTTCTGCGCGCCGGAGAGCGAGACCCCGTCGCCGACCAGGACGACCGGCCGCTCGGCGGCGGCGAGCAGCCCGGCCGCCCGCCCCACCGAGGCGGGCGAGGGCGCCACGTCCGTGAGCACCGTCGTGGCGGGCAGCACGGGCTCGGAGTTGAGCTCGTCCAGCACGTCCATCGGCAGCGCCACGAACACCGGGCCCCGCGGCGGGGTCAGGGCGATCTTGACCGCCCGGCGGATGGTGCGGAGCACCGAGTTCCGGTCGGTGACGCGGGTGGCGTACTTGGTCACCGGCTTCGCCATCGCCACCAGGTCGCACGCCATCTGCGCGTCCATGGCGTCGTAGCGGACCCCGGCGTCACCGGCGACCACGACCAGCGGGGTGTGGCCGCGCAGCGACTGGTAGAGCATCCCGATGCCGTTGCCCAGCCCGACCCCGGAGTGGAGCTGGAGCAGGGCCGCGCCGCCGGTGGCCCGGGCGTAGCCATCGGCGATGCCGGCTGCCACGGTCTCCTGTAGGGCGAGGATGTAGGTGAAGTCCTCCGCCGCGTCCACCGCGTCGAGGAATCCCTGTTCCACCGTCCCCGGATTTCCGAACATCACATTCAGACCGTCGGCCTTGAACTGCTCGATCAGCCTTTCCCGTCCGGGAGTGGCTTCGGAACTCATCGAACTCCCCCTCCTTGCCCGCGTGTTTCCGGGACGCTCCGGAATTACCAGCCGTACCGGGTGAGACCGTTCTCCAGGACTTCCACGATCTTCTGCCCCGTGAGATACGAGTCGGGGGTGGAACGGCCGGTCACGAACGGGAAGTCGACGATCACCGACAGCGGGTGCCCGAAATTCCCGTGGTACGCCCCGCGCGGCCCGGTGGCATCGCGCAGGATGTACTCCAGCGGGTACGGCGGCGGCCCCATGTTGAAATCGGTGCCGAGGAATCCGGTGCCGTCCTTGTAGTCGTACTCCTTGCAGTGGCCGGTCACGTGCTTGCCCCAGATGATGCTCCTGCGGTCGCCCCAGTCCCGGGCGAAGGCCAGGCAGGCGACCCCGTAGCACTCGGCGGCCACCACCTTGCCGGCGTTCTTGAAGGCCAGGATGAGGGCGTGCACGCGCTCGTTGTTGGCGAGGTCGGCGATCGGGCCGCTGCCGCCGACCACGAGGATCGCGTCGTAGCCGGCGATGTCGGCCTGCAGCTTGTCCAGATCGCGGTGGTACTGCTCCAGCTTGGGCAGGTAGGCCGGGTCGCTGGTGTAGGGACGCTCGGGCGCCCACGCCTCGATGTCGAGGGGCGAGTCGAGCCGGCTCGACTGCTCGAACTCGCGCCCCAGCCGGGCGTTCTCCTCGGTGGTGACCGAGCGCCCCAGTGGAGGATCGATGTAGTTAGCGTCGAGGCTCGGCGGAAGAGCGTGCGCACGCTTTCCGGTCGGCGTGGCGAATACGACTTCATAGCCCTGTTCGTCGAACTTGGACACGGGGCCTATCAGTTCCTCGGCCCAGTAACCGTGTTCGGAGACAATGACCAGAATCTTTCTGCTCACGGATTCCTCCAGGCGCCGCCTGTTGTCGTTGGCGTCCCCCACACTGGCCGGGCCCGGGGCCTGCGTCAAAGCGCCGGTGTGCGACTTGGTGAGGTAGCGGCCCAGGTCGTGGGGGCACCTCAGGAAGTCGCGCACCGACGTCATGAAGTAGCTCCAGGACTACCTGACTTCGTCCGAATCGCTGAACCATTACCGAGGGCCCGTCCTATGGTCTGGACGCGCCGTGAATCACGGGCGCGAGGGCTGCGTTGGTGAACGCGCACGAGGAGAGGGACGGGGACGATGACGATGGACCTGTTGTGCCGACACACCGATCAGATACGTCCGGTGAAGCCCGGTACCGAGGGCTGCGAGGAGTGCCTCGCCTCCGGCGACAGCTGGGTACACCTGCGGATGTGCCTGAGCTGCGGGCACGTCGGATGCTGCGACTCCTCGAAGAACCGTCACGCCACCCGGCACTACGGCACCACGGAGCACCCCATCGCCGCCTCGCACGAGCCCGGCGAGGAATGGGCCTGGTGCTACGCCGACAAGCTGATGCTGGACCCGGCATGAGCGCCGCCCCGGAGAGCGCGCCCCGGACGGACGCCCGGACGGACGCCCCGGCGGCCGCGACCGCGCACGCGGAGAGCAGGAAGCCCGTCATCCTGGCCGTGGACGACGACCCGCAGGTGCTGCGCGCGGTCCGCCGGGACCTGCGCAGCGCCTACGGCGACCGCTACCGGGTGCTCGGCGCCTCCTCGGCCGCCGACGCCCTGAAGATCCTGGACTCCCTCGACGAACGCGGCCACGACCCGGCCCTGTTCCTCGTGGACCAGCGGATGCCCGACGTCACCGGGGTCGAGTTCCTCCTCGAAGCCGTCAGCCGCTTCCCGGACGCCCGCCGCGTGCTGCTGACGGCGTACGCGGAGACGGACGCGGCGATCACCGCCATCAACCGCGTGCGCCTGGACTACTACCTGCTCAAGCCCTGGGACCCGCCGCACGAGCGGCTCTTCCCCGTGCTCGACGACCTGCTCTCCGACTGGCTCGCCACCTACCGGCCGGCGTACGACGGGATCATCGTCGCGGGCCACCTGGTCTCCCCCGGCACCCACGCCGTCCGGGACTTCTTCACCCGCAACGGCCAGCCGTTCCGCTTCCTGAACGTCGAGCGCGACCCCGAGGCGCTGACCGTGATCGCCGCCGCCCGGGCCGACGCGGCGCTGCCGCTGGTGCGCTTCCCGGACGGTTCGGTGCTCTCGGCGCCCACCGACACCGAGCTCGCCCAGCGCCTGGGGCTGGCCACCACCGCCTCGCGCCCGCACTACGAGTGCGTCATCGTCGGCGCGGGCCCCGCGGGCCTGGCCGCGGGCGTCTACGCGGCCTCCGAGGGCCTGTCCACCCTCATGCTGGACTCCCGCGCCCCGGGCGGCCAGGCGGGCACGTCCAGCCTGATCGAGAACTACCTCGGCTTCCCCTCGGGCCTCTCCGGCGGGGACCTGACCCGGCGCGCCACCATCCAGGCATCCCGGTTCGGCGCCGAGATCCTGCACCCGGTGGAGGTCGTCTCGCTGACCCGCGACGACCCGGCGAAGATCCTGACCCTGGCGGACGGCACGGAGATCAGCGCCGAGACGGTGCTCCTGGCCACGGGCGTCTCGTACAACCGCCTCCAGGCCCCGGGCGCGGACCGCTTCGAGGGCGCCGGCCTGTACTACGGGGCGGCCACCACGGAGAGTTCGGCGTGCATCTCGCAGCACGTGTTCATCGTGGGCGGCGCCAACTCGGCCGGCCAGGCGGCGGTGCACTTCGCCAAGTACGCGGCCCGGGTCACGATCCTCGTCCGCGCGCAGTCCCTGGACGCCAGCATGTCCCGCTACCTGATCGACGAGATCGAGCGCACCCCCAACATCGAGGTACGGGTCCACACGACGGTGGTCGCCCTGGACGGGGACGAACACCTGGAGCGCATCACCCTGCACGACTCGCGCACGGGCCAGGACAAGGAGATCCCGGCGCGCTTCATGTTCACCTTCATCGGCGCCCGCCCGCACACCGACTGGCTGTCGGGCGTCGTGGAGCGCGACCAGTACGGATTCGTGCTCACCGGCTCCGACCTGATCTCCAACGGCGGCGAGCTCCCGGAGGAATGGAGCCTGGAGCGGGCTCCCTACCCCCTGGAGACCAGCGTCCCCGGCGTCTTCGCGGCGGGCGACGTCCGCGCCCACTCGGTCAAGCGGGTCGCCTCGGGCGTGGGCGAGGGCGCGATGGCGGTGTCGCTGATCCACCGGTACCGCTCGATGGGCTGAGAGCGAACGCGGACGCGAACCGCTTGCGATCAAGCCCACAGCGGATGCAACGTTGATTACATGATTACATCCGAGCTGAACGAGCAGCAGGGCGAGCAGCTTCGCAAGTGGTTCGCGGACCGCCTGCCGGTGGACGTCTACGAGTCCCTGACCGAGGTCGCCGTCGACCGCGAGGAGATCACGGTCGTCGGCACCCTCCCGGCGAACGAGTCGGTCAAGGAGTTCCGCGAGCGCACGCGGGAACAGCGCATCGAGGTCGCGCGGGAGGCGGAGGGCCTCTACCGCCGCAAGGTCGCGTGGGCCGTGCAGTCGGGCGACGAGCGGACCGTCTTCACCCACCTCGCGGTCCCGGTGATGACCCGCCTGCGCCAGCCCGAACGCCAGGTCCTCGACACCCTGGTCGCCGGCGGCGTGGCGCGCAGCCGCGCCGACGCGCTGGCCTGGTGCGTCCGCCTCGTGGGGAGCAACACGGACGAGTGGCTCACGGAGCTGCGGGACTCCCTGGCCAAGGTGCAGCAGGTCCGCGCGCAGGGCCCCGATGTCACAGACTCCAGGAAGTCTGCGTCATAAGGAGGAAAGCGCCCCACACCCGCGCATGATCCCGAAAGGGTTGGCGGCGACCCGTACCCGGTCCCAGGGAGAGGCACGCACCATGACCACGACCGTCGAATACATCCGCTACCGGATCGCATTGGACGACCAGCCCGCCTTCGAGGAGTCGTACCGGAAGGCGGCCGAGGCCCTGGCCGCCTCACCCGAGTGCATCGACTACGAACTCGCCCGCTGCGAGGAGGAGAAGGAGCGCTACATCCTGCGCATCCGCTGGACCTCCGTCGACGCCCACCTCAACGGATTCCGCAAGGGCGAGCACTTCCCGGCGTTCTTCAGCGCGATCCGTCCGTACGTGACGGCCATCGAGGAGATGCAGCACTACCTCGTCACCGCGGTGGCCGGTCCGGGAAAGGCCGCCGAACAGTCATGAGCAGCAGCACCACACCCGGCACCACTCCGACCATCTACGAGTGGATGGGCGGGGCCGAGGCGATGGACCGCCTCACGGACGCCTTCTACGCCCACGCCCTGCGGGACGAGATCCTGGCCCCGGTCTTCGCGGGCATGGACTCGGAGCACCCCCAGCACGTCGCGGTCTGGCTGTCGGAGGTCTTCGGCGGCCCGAAGCAGTACACGGCCCTGCACGGCGGCCACCAGCACATGGCCACCAAACACCTTGGCCGCGGCATCACCGAGACGCAACGCCGCCGCTGGGTGGACCTGCTGATGGACACGGCCGACGAGGTCGGTCTGCCGACGGACCCGGAGTTCCGCGCGGTGTTCGCGTACTACATCGAGTGGGGCACCCGCATGGCCCTGATCTACTCGGGCCCCAACCCGCCGCCGGTCGACGCGGCCGAGATCCCCGTCTGGTCCTGGGGCCAGACCCCGCCCTGGATCCCGAAGGGCTGACAGATCCAGCCCCGCCGGCCGCTTTCGGCGTCACGGGGTGACATCCAGCCCCGCCGGCCGCTTTCGGCGCCACGGGGTGAAAATCCAGCCCCGCCGGCGTTTGAGGCGCGGGGTCCGGGGCGGAGCCCCGCACACCACCCGCGCCTCAGCGTCCGGCGGTCGGCCCGCGCCTCGGCGCCTCGGCGACCAGCACGGTCAGCCCGGCCCCACCGCCTTCGCCCTCGCCCTCGCCCTCGCCCTCGCCCTCGCGCCAGTAGTCCACGGCCTGCTCCAGAACCTCCCGCAGCGTGTCCCAGTCATCCGGCCGCGCAGCGGCAAACCCCCGCCACGAGGTCACGGCCAACAGCCGCCCCGGCGGCTCCGCGTCCCCCAGCCACGACAGGTCCCGCAGCGCATCCGCCAGCGCGTCCCAGTTCCCCCCGAAGTACTCCGGCACCCGCAGCGCGTCCCCGCACCGCCGCATCAGCCCGGCCTTGCTCCGTACGCCGTCCAGGTCCAGGCGCAGCGTCGTCCAGCCGGCCTCCTCGGCGGCGGCGAGAGCAGGGTCCAGCGGCTGCGGGTCCAGAGTCATCGGAGAACCGCCTTGAAGGTCTTGTAGTGGTCGTCCGTGTAGTAGAACTCCCCACCCTCACCGGTCACGATCCGCCGTGCCCCGCGGTCCCGCTCCCCCGGCGTCTTCACCGTGAACTCGTGGTAGTAGCCGCGCTTCTGCTTGGGCAGGACCTTCTCGAAGTTCCCGAAGACCGTCCCGTCCTGCCGGTAGGCGTACGGCCCGCCCTTGTCGATCAGCGCGAGCACTTCCTGGGCCTGCTGCGGCAGCGCGGCAGCCCGTACGGTCGCCATGCCCTTCGCCCAGCCGGGCGTCGGCGCCGACGACGAGGGCGCGACGGCACCCGCGGAGGCGGCACTGGCGGCGGGCGCGGGATTCTTCCCGCCGCATCCCACCGCACCGACCAGCGCCGCGCAGAGGAACACGGCCCCCAGCAAGCGCAGCAACGATCGGGGCACGTTCCGAAAGATCATGCACCGATCGTGCCAAATATCCGATTCGCTCGCGAATCGCGTAATGCCCGCACCGGCCGAAGCCTCAGAGAGCAGCCATCTTGGTGTAGGGGCTCAGGACGCGTTTCTGGACCGAACCGAAGTCAACGAGGACAGCGATCCCCTCCTCAATACCGACGACACGGCCGAGACCGTGTTCGTCGTGAGTAACCCGGTCACCCACGCTGAACTGCCGTACCGGCGGTTCCACGGGAGCCTTGAACGGGCTGGACGGCAAATGGCGGCGAGGTACTGCTGACTTTGTCATTGGAACCAGTATGCGCCCCAGAGGCCCCCGCACGGTCCGCCGTTCGGATCTCAATTGCGGCACCATCCGCATCGGCGAACACCGCGGAGCCGTGTTTGGGCGCCATTCGTCCGAACAATCCGAACAATCACTCGTCGGGGTCGGCGCGCTCCAGAGCCGGACGCAGCCCGGGCGCCGATTCGGTCAGCAGGTAGTCCGCGACGGCCGTGTCCGTGACCAGGCTGGTGACCAGCCCCGACCGCAGCACGGCCCCGATCGCGGACGCCTTGCGCAGCCCGCCGGCGATGGCCACCACCTCGGGGATGCGCCGCAGCCGGTCCGCCTCCACGGTGATGCACCGCTCGCCGAGGTCCCGGCCCACCCGGCGACCCTCCGCGTCGAACAGGTGGGCGGACATTTCGGCCGCGACACCGAGCGAGGCGTAGTGCGCCCGCTCCTCGTCGGTCAGCATGTCGTGGACTGTGGAGATGCCCGGCTCCCAGGAGCCGATCGACACCGCCGCGACCGTGACCTTGTCGAAGTACTCGAAGGCCCGCGCGATCCCCGTCTGGCTGCGCAGCGCGGCCGCGGTGGCCGGGTCGGGCAGCAGCATCGGCGCGTAGATCGGGTGCGCGTCGCCGCCCGAGACCTGGGCGGCCCTGCGTACGGCCTCCACGGACCCGCGCTCGGCGGTGCCCGCGTCGTACACCCCGGTCAGCTGGACGACGGTACAGGGGGGCAGGCGGTGCAGGGAGGCGGCCATGTGGATGGTCGACCGGCCCCACGCCAGCCCGAGCACGTCGCCCTCGTTGACCAGCTCGCCGAGGAGGTCGGCGGCGACCGCACCCAGGTTCTCCGGGTCCGGCGCGTCCTCCGTGGCGTCGGCCGGGGACTCGACCACCACCGCGTGCCGCAGCCCGTAGCGGGCGCGGAGCGCGTCGGAGCGCTCCGCGTCCAGATCGGCCGGCACCCGGATCTCGATCCGTACGAGGTCGCGCTCCAGGGCGGTCTCCAGGACCCGCGCCACCTTGAAGCGGCTCACGCCGAACTCCTCGGCGATCTGGATCTTGGACTTCCCCTCCAGGTAGAAGCGGCGCGCCATGGCCGCCGCCTGCACCAGCTCCGCGGGTCCCATCCGCAGGGCTGACCGTCCCGCCGACATTGCAGACACCGCGTTCTCCTCACTGCTGTTCACACTCTCGACTCGCCGTTCATCCTGTCAGATCCAACGACTGTTGATCAGCCTGGACAGCTTCCGTTCACCGAGCTGTTCACCAACCCTTGGTTCAGTGGTCGCAAGCCCAGGGCGCCGCGGCGACGGCCACGCCCGCCTGTTCGCGGAGCGTACGTACGGCTGCCGACGGGTCGACCGCTCCGTATACCGCGCTGCCGGCGACGAACACGTCGGCGCCGGCCTCGGCACAGCGTTCGATGGTCGAGGCCGAGACCCCGCCGTCGACCTGGAGCCACACCTCAAGGCCGTGCTTGGCGATCAGCTCACGCGTGCGGCGGATCTTGGGCAGCATGATGTCGAGAAAGGGCTGGCCGCCGAAGCCGGGCTCGACCGTCATGATCAGCACCATGTCGAGCTCGGGAAGGATGTCCTCGTACTGCTCGATGGGGGTCGCGGGCTTGAGCGCCATGGACGCCCTGGCCCCCTTGGCCCGGATCTCCCGCGCGAGGCGCACGGGCGCGGCCGCGGCTTCGGCGTGGAAGGTGACGGAGCCCGCACCGGCCTCGACGTACTGGGGAGCCCACCGGTCGGGGTCCGCGATCATCAGGTGCAGATCCAGCGGAATGTCCGTCGCACGGCTCAGCGACTCGACGATCGGCACACCGAGGGTGAGATTCGGGACGAAATGGTTGTCCATGACGTCGACATGCAGCCAGTCGGCCCCCTCGACGGCCTTCGCCTCCTCGGCGAGTCGGGCGAAGTCGGCGGACAGGATGCTGGGATTGATCTGAACGGCCATGCCCCAAGCGTGCCATGCCGTCGGCGGGTTCCGGCCACGACCCCGGAAGTCGCCGTACGCGTAGCGTTGCTTAAGTGATCATGGAGATCCTTTCACTTGTCCTTCGAGATCGCGGTCCTGCACGGTAAGGCCCAGCCCCCGGACGTCCGAGCGGCCGGGATCCACCGCACCGAGGAGCGAGCCCGCATGACCCAGGCCACCACGGCCGTCCCCTCCACCCCCGCCCGCGGCCCCTGGCACAGCCGGGACTTCCGCACCCTGTTCACCGCCACCACCCTCAACCAGCTCGCCACCAACACCGGCCACGTGGCCGTCCCCCTGCTCGCCCTCACCGCCCTCGACGCGAGCCCCGCCCAGGTCGGCGCCCTGGCCGCGCTGGCCACCTCCGCCTTCCTCCTGATAGGCCTGCCCGCCGGAGCCTGGGTGGACCGCCTGCGCACCCGCCGGGTCCTGATCGCCGCGGACCTCGCCCGCGCCGCCGTCTTCGCCTCGCTCCCCCTCGCCCGGTGGCTGGACGCGCTCACCCTCGCCCAGCTCTACGCCGTGGTCCTGCTGGGCGGCTGCGCGACCGTGTTCTCCGACATCGGCTCCCAGAGCGTGCTGCCCGCGCTGATCGGCCGCGGCGACCGGGACGGCCTCCTGCGCGCCAACGCCGCCGTCGTCACTGGCCCTGTCCCCCCTGCGGGGCCGGGCCGGCGGACCTACGGTGGCGCCATGAGCGACCCGGAACGGAACAAGGCCACGGCCAAGGCCTTCTACGACCTGATGTTCAACCAGTGCCTCCCCGCCGAAGCCGTCGACCAGTACGTCGGCGACACCTACATCCAGCACAACCCTCACGTCGGCGACGGCAAGCAGGCGTTCATCGACTACTTCGAGCGCATGGCCGCCGAGTACCCCGGCAAGCGCGTCGAGTACCGGCGCGCCTTCGCCGACGGCGACCACGTCGTACTGCACTGCCGCCAGGTCTGGCCCGACGAGGAGTACGCGGGCATCGACATCTTCCGCTTCGACGCGGGCGGGAAGATCGTCGAGCACTGGGACGTCCTCCAGGTCGTCCCGCCCACCTCCGAGAACGGCAACACCATGTTCTGAGCCGGGCCCCCCGCACCGGCCCCGGGCGTTACCCCGTGCGGCGGATCAGCGCCAGGTACATCGCGTCCGTGCCGTGCAGGTGCGGCCACAGCTGGACGTCCGGGCCGTCGCCCAGGGCCGGTACGCCGCTCATGTACGGACGGGCGTCGATCAGCTCAGCGGAGACGGCGGCCGCGCCCGCGCCCCGGCCCTTGAGGACGTCGTCCACCACCACACGGGTCTCCGCCAGGTGCGGCGAACACGTCGCGTAGCCCACGACGCCGCCCACCCGGACCGCCGACAGGGCCTCCCGCAGCAGCGCCCGCTGGAGCGGCGCGAAGCCCTCCAGGTCCTCCGGGCGGCGCCGCCAGCGCGCCTCCGGCCGACGGCGCAGCGCGCCCAGGCCGGAGCACGGGACGTCCATCAGCACCCGGTCGAAGGAGCCCGGCAGCCACGGCGGGCGGGTGCCGTCGGCCGTGATGACCTGGTACGGCCCCGGGTTGCCGGCGAGCGCCCGCTCGACGAGGCGCGCCCGGTGCGGCTGCTTCTCGGAGGCCAGCAGGAACGCCCCGCGCTGCGCGGCCAGCGCCGCGAGCAGCGCCGCCTTGCCGCCCGGGCCCGCGCACCCGTCGAGCCAGCGCCCGTCGCGGCCCTCGACCGGTACCGCCGCCAGGGCCATGGCCACCAGCTGGCTGCCCTCGTCCTGGACGCCGGCGCGGCCTTCGCGCACGGCCTCCAGCGCGCCCGGTTCGCCGCCCTCGGACATCCGCACGGCGTACGGGGACCAGCGGCCCGGCAGCGCCGAGTCCTCGCCCACGGCTTCGAGCAGCTCCTGCGCGGTGGACCGGCCCGGCCGCGCCACCAGCGTGACCTCGGGCCGCTCGTTGTCGGCCTCCAGCAGGTCCTCGATGCCGGCGCGCCCGCCGCCGAGGGAGTCCCACAGGGCGCTGACCACCCAGCGGGGGTGGGAGTGGTAGATCGCGAGGTGTTCCTCGGCGTCGTCCTCGTAGGGCGGGGCCACCCGCTCCAGCCACCCGTCCAGGTCGTGCGCGGCGATCTTGCGCAGGACGGCGTTCACGAACTTGGCGCGTCCGTCGCCGAGCACCACGCGGGCCAGCTCCACGCTCGCGGAGACCGCCGCGTGGGTGGGGATCCGGGTGCCCAGGAGCTGGTGCGCGCCGAGCGAGAGCACGTCCAGCACCGGCGGGTCGACCTCGCGCAGCGGCCGGTCGATGCAGGCCTTGATGACCGCGTCGTACGTCCCCTGGCGGCGCAGCGTCCCGTACACCAGCTCGGTGGCCAGTGCCGCGTCCCGCGCCTGGAAGTTCTCGTCCTGGCGGGCCTTGCGCAGCAGCGGCGGCAGGACGAGGTTCGCGTACGCGTCGCGCTCCCCCACGGCCCGCAGCGCCTCGAAGGCCAGCATCCGGACGGGGTCCTTCTGCGGGCGCCGGTACGGCTTGGCCTGCTTGCCGGACGGCTTGCCGCCCCCGCCTGCGGCGGGTCGGCGACGGGGCTGACGAGGCTGTTCGCTCACGTGAAAGGTGCTCCGGGGTTACGAGGTGCTCAGAAGTGAAAACGGAAGGTACGGCTCGGTTCAGCCTACGTCGGCCCCGCCGAGCCGCTCGCCGGGCGCGATGCGCACCCCGCGGGCCCAGTCGGCGCCCTTCATCGGCTTCTTGCCCTGCGGCTGCACCCAGAGCAGCTCCACGGCGTGCGATCCGGTGCCGGCGTAGAGGTTGTTCTTGGCGGGGGCCAGCACGCCGGGCGCCAGGTCCGTGCGGTCGGTCACCAGTGCCAGCGAGATCAGCTTGAGCCGCTCGCCGCGGAAGACGGTCCAGGCGCCGGGCGCGGGCGTGCAGCCGCGCACCACGCGGTCCGCGCGCATCGCCGGGGCGTTCCAGTCGATCCGGGCGTCCTCGACGGTGATCTTCGGCGCGAGCGAGAGCCCCTCGGCGGGCTGCGGGACGGCGTGCAGGGTGCCGTCCTCGATGCCGTCCATGGTGGCGGTCAGCAGACCGGAGCCCGCGAAGGCGAGCCGGGTCAGCAGGTCGCCGCTGGTGTCCGTGGGCCTGACCTCCTCGGTCAGGATCCCGTAGACCGGTCCGGAGTCGAGGCCCTCCTCGATCTGGAAGGTGGAGGCCCCGGTGACCTGGTCGCCCGCCATGATCGAGTGCTGCACGGGCGCGGCCCCGCGCCACGCGGGCAGCAGCGAGAAGTGCAGGTTGACCCACCCGTGGCGGGGGATCTCGATGGCGCTCTTGGGGATCAGCGCCCCGTACGCGACGACGGGGCAGCAGTCGGGGCCGATCTCGCGCAGCCGGGCCTGGAACTCGGGGTCGCGCGGGCGGACGGGCTTGAGGACCTCGATCCCGGCCTCCTCGGCGCGCTCGGCGACGGGGCTGGCGACGAGGCGGCGGCCGCGGCCGGCCGGTGCGTCCGGACGGGTGACGACGGCGGCGACCTCGTGGCGCCCGGAGGCGATCAGGGCGTCCAGGGCAGGTACGGCGACCTCGGGGGTGCCTGCGAAGACGAGCTTCACCGGTGTCTACCTCGCTATCTCGGCTGTCAGCAGCGCACCAGTCTATGGGCTGTCAGGTGGGCGGCCCACCTGCGGTCATGCCGCGTCCGCGGCCGGGCGCCGGCCGGGCCGCGAGGGGGCGTACGCACACACGCGCGCCTCTCGCATATGCCGACACGCCCCCACAGCGTGACCTGGGCGCCGGGTGGCGCGTTGGTCAAGAGAGATTGACCGAAACGGGCCGCGTTTGAACGGTGTCTGCGGCCCGATCCGCTCTTCAGCACCGGTTCGAGAGGCTTCTTCATGGCCGACCACGCCACCCACGACGCCCAAGCACGGGCCAGCCTGCACCTCCTGGTGCGGGACATCGAGCGGGTCCGCCGACAGGTGGATGCTCTGCGTACGCTCACCGCCCAGCTCGGCAACGTGTACCGCCCGCGCCGCTCAGGTCCCTCCACGGGCTTCGTCGTCTACGGCCGGGCGCCCGCGCCCACCGTCCGCCTCGCGCAGGAGCTGCGGGACAGCGTCGAGACGCTGGTCACCGCCGCGGTGGACTTCGACCGCTCGCTCGGCTTCTCGTGGGACGCGGTCGGCTCGGCGCTCGGGGTCACCAAGCAGGCCGTGCACCGGCGCTACGGTGCCCGGCGCGCGCAGAGCGCCGAGTCCGCCGAGCGCGAGCAGCTTGCCGAGGGTACGACGACCCGGCCGCTGGGCCCCCTGCCCACGGTCCCTGCGGCCCGCTCGGTCCCGCCGCAGCCGATGCGCGAGGAATCCCAGCCCGCGGCCGCGGGCGCGTCCCGCTCCTCGGCCTTCCCGGGCCCCCGCAACGGCTGACCCACCCCGCCGCCGGGACGCCGACCCCCGACGGCCCCGCACCACCCCGCCCCCGGCGGAGCGACCCCCCGGCCGCCCCACCGGGGGCGTTCCGCGTACCCGCCGCCGCAGGGCAGATCCAGCCCGTCGGCGTTGCGCGTACCCGCGACCGCAAGGCAGATCCAGCCCGTCCGGCGTTTGAGGACCGGGTCCGGGCGGAGCCCGGTGCGCCGCCCGGCCGGCTCCGCCCGAGTGGCGGCGGGGCTCAGCCGATGTCCAGGGGGTCGATGCGGACCCGGACCGCTTCCGCCGCCGGAACGCCCCGCGCCAGCCGGGCCGCCTGGGCCGACTTCAGGGCCGCGGCCAGCGCGGCGCCGCTGCCCGGCGGGACCCGCACCAGCGCCCGCTCCCCCGCCGAAGGCTCACCGCGCCGCCCCGGCATCGGCACCGGGCCGAGGATCTCCGCATCGGCGGGGAGCCCGGCGCCGGCCAGGAAGGCCTCCACCGCCTCCCCGCGGCCGGCCACCGCCGCCATGCGGGACACCGGCGGGAAGCCGAGCTGGGCCCGCTCCGCGAGCTCCCGCACCGCATGCCCGACGGGGTCCCACCGCACCAGCGCCTGCACCGGCCGCAGCGTCGGCTCGGCGACCACGACGACCTGCCCGTCCCCCCGTACCAGCGAAGCCGCGGAGATCCACCTCCGCAGCGCGTCCTCCCCGGCCCGCAGGTCCGGCCGGGTCAGCATCGCCCAGCCGTCCAGCAGCAGTGCCGCCGCATACCCGGCGCCCGCCGCGACCGGCTCGGCGCCGGGGGTGGACACCACCAGCGCGGGCCGGTCCGGCACCTCGTCGAGCACGTGGTCGCGCCCCGAGGTCCGTACCGGCACCGCCGGAAACGCCCGCCCCAGCTCCTCGGCGGTCCGCCGGGCCCCGACCACCTGGGCCCGCAGCCGGAACGACCCGCACTCCTCGCAGTGCCACGCCGGCTCGGCCCGCCCGCACCATCCGCAGTGCAGGTCCCGCTCGTCGGGTGCCTCCAGCGGCCCCGCGCAGACCGTGCAGCGCGCGGGTGTCCGGCACCGCTCGCAGGCGAGCCGCGGCACGTAGCCGCGCCGGGGCACCTGGACCAGTACGGGCCCGGTCTTCAGCCCCTCCCGTACGGTCTCCCACGCCAGGCTCGGCAGCCGCGCGGCCCGGGCGGCGCCGTCGCGGGCCAGCAGCTCGTCGCCGACCGTCCGGATCCGCGGCGCGTACGCGCGGACAGTCTCGCGGCTCGCCACCAGCGGCCGCGCCCAGCCGGACTCCACGAGCTGGGCGGCCTCGACGGTGCAGCTCGTGCTCCCCGCGAGGAAGCCGCAGCCGTCGGTGACCGCGCGCAGTTCCAGCACCTCGCGGACGTGCGGGAAGGGGGCTCGGTCGTCGCTGTGGCTGGAGTCCCCGTCGTCCCAGACGGCGACCAGCCCGAGGTCCTGTACGGGAGCGAACATCGCGGCCCGGGTGCCGACGACGGCGCGCACCGAGCCCCGGCTGACTGCGAGCCACTGGCGGTAGCGCTTCTCGGGGCCCGACTCCGCGGTGAGCAGCGCGTGCCGCCCCTCACCGAGCAGGGCGGTGAGCGCGGCGTCGACGCGGCCGGCGGCGCGGCCGTCGGGTACGACGGCCAGGGCGCCGCGCCCGGAGGCGAGGGTGGCGGCCATGGCGCGGGCCAGCTCGTCGGCCCAGCCGGGGCCGGGCAGGGCGGTCCACACGGCGCGGGGCGTCCCGCCGGTGGCCAGGGCGCGCAGGAAGCCCGGGCCGGCGCCGTAGCGCTCCCAGCCGCCGGGCTCGGGGGCGGCGGGCGGCGGCAGCGGCTCGGGCGAGGGCTTGGCCTCGGCGCGGGCGCTGCGCGCGGGCAGGGCGAGCTGGAGCACGTCGGCCAGGCTGCCGGCGTAGCGGTCGGCGACGGCCCGCGCCAGGGCCAGCATGCGGGGGCCGAGCACCACCTCGGGCGAGACGACCTGGGCGAGGGCGGCGAGGGCTCCGTTGTAGTCGGACTCGGCCCGCCGCTCGACGATGAAGCCGTCGATGAGCCCGCCGCCCTCGCGGCGGCCGCCGTGCACCCGGTGGGAGCCGGCGCCGAAGCGGACCCGGACGCGGACGCCGGGCTGGGCGGACTCGGAGAGCTCGGCGGGAACGGCGTAGTCGAAGAGCCGGTCGAGGTGGAGCACGCCCTTGTTCACGAGGACGCGGGCAACGGGAAGTTCCTCGGCGACGGCGGCCCCGCGCCAGGTGCGGGGCTTGGCCTTGGGCGCCTTGGCCTTCGCCTCGGCGACCATCTCCCGGATCAGCGCCAGCTGCTCCGGCGGGGAATCGTTCGCGCTGCTCACACCAGCATTCTTACCAAACCCCGCTGACAGCGAAGGCATGCGAACGGCCCCGGACCAGAAGGTCCGGGGCCGTTCGGTACTTCTCGGTGCTGGGCTCGGCTACAGACCGGCGGCGGTGCGCAGGGCGTCGACGCGGTCGGTGCGCTCCCAGGTGAAGTCCGGCAGCTCACGGCCGAAGTGGCCGTAGGCGGCGGTCTGGGCGTAGATCGGGCGCAGCAGGTCGAGGTCGCGGATGATCGCGGCCGGGCGCAGGTCGAAGACCTGGGCGATGGCTTCCTCGATCTTCTGGACGTCGACCTTGGCGGTGCCGAAGGTCTCGACGAAGAGACCGACCGGCTCGGCCTTGCCGATGGCGTACGCGACCTGGACCTCGCAGCGCGAGGCGAGCCCGGCGGCGACGACGTTCTTGGCGACCCAGCGCATCGCGTACGCGGCGGAGCGGTCGACCTTGGACGGGTCCTTGCCGGAGAAGGCGCCGCCACCGTGGCGGGCCATGCCGCCGTAGGTGTCGATGATGATCTTGCGGCCGGTGAGGCCGGCGTCGCCCATCGGGCCGCCGATCTCGAAGCGGCCGGTCGGGTTGACCAGCAGGCGGTAGCCCTCGGTGTCGAGCTTGATGCCGTCCTCGATGAGCTGGGCCAGCACGTGCTCGACGACGAACTCGCGGATGTCGGGTGCGAGCAGCGAGTCCAGGTCGATGTCCGCGGCGTGCTGCGAGGACACGACGACGGTGTCGAGGCGGACGGCCTTGTCACCGTCGTACTCGATGGTGACCTGGGTCTTGCCGTCGGGGCGCAGGTACGGGATGGTCCCGTTCTTGCGGACCTCGGACAGCCGCTTGGAGAGGCGGTGCGCGATGTGGATCGGGAGCGGCATGAGCTCGGGGGTCTCGTCGCAGGCGTAGCCGAACATCAGGCCCTGGTCGCCGGCGCCCTGCTTGTCGAGCTCGTCCTCGTCGCCCTCGACGCGCTTCTCGTACGCGGTGTCGACACCCTGCGCGATGTCGGGGGACTGTGCGCCGATGGACACCGAGACGCCGCAGGAGGCGCCGTCGAAGCCCTTCTTCGAGGAGTCGTAGCCGATCTCGAGGATCTTGTCGCGTACGAGCTGGGCGATCGGCGCGTAGGCCTTGGTCGTCACCTCGCCCGCGATGTGGACGAGACCGGTGGTGATGAGGGTCTCCACGGCGACGCGCGAGGTCGGGTCCTCGGCGAGGAGCGCATCGAGGATCGTGTCGCTGATCTGGTCAGCGATTTTGTCGGGGTGACCCTCGGTGACGGACTCCGAGGTGAAAAGGCGACGGGACACAACGCTCCCTGGGGTTGCAGCGGCTGCTGGCTGATCATTGGCGGAACTTCATCGGGGGCTGCGCCCGATCACGTTCCGGATGCAGTTTATCGGTCGCCACCGTACGCCGGACCACCCGTCTCGCTCTTTGGGAGCCGTGTGACCTGCGGCACTCCATTCTTGCGCAAGGATTTGTCCGCGGAAAGAGTGCCACTCAGGCGCGTCGGAATGTGAGCCTGTCCGCGACCTGGTCCCAAATCACCGCGGCCAAAGCTTCCTTCGGACCATAGGGAACCGGAGTCTCGGCCCCGTCGGAGGCGAGGATGACCGCCTCGTTCTCCTCGGAACCGAAGGTCTTGGATTCACCCACCTCATTGACGACGAGAAGGTCACATCCCTTGCGCAGGAGTTTGGCGCGCCCATTGGCGAGCACGTCGTCCGTCTCGGCGGCGAAGCCGACCACGATCTGGCCCTCGCGGGCCCGGTCGGCGGAGATTTCGGCGAGCACGTCGGGGTTGCGTACGAGCGCGACCGGGGCGGGGTCCTCCCCGTCCTTCTTCTTGATCTTGCCGCCGGCGTATTCGGCCGGCCGGAAGTCGGCCACGGCCGCGGCCATCACGACGGCGTCGGCGTCCGCGGCCGCCTTGAGCACGGCCTCCCGCAGCTGAACGGCCGTGCCGACCCGTACGACGTCCACCCCGGCCGGGTCGGCGAGCGCGGTGTTGGCCGCGACGAGCGTGACCCGGGCGCCGCGCGCGACGGCGGTGCGGGCGAGTGCGTAGCCCTGCTTGCCGGAGGAGCGGTTGCCGAGGAAGCGGACCGGGTCGAGGGGTTCACGCGTCCCGCCGGCGCTGATCACCACGTGGCGTCCGGCGAGGTCGGGCTCGGCCGTCCCGCGCGCCAGGACCCCGCGGCACACCTCGAAGATCTCCTCGGGGTCGGGCAGCCGCCCCTTGCCGGTGTCCTTGCCGGTGAGCCGTCCGACGGCGGGCTCGATGACGACGGCTCCGCGGCGGCGCAGGGTGGCCACGTTCTCCTGGGTGGCGGGGTGCTCCCACATCTCGGTGTGCATGGCGGGGGCGAAGACCACGGGACAGCGCGCGGTGAGCAGCGTGTTGGTCAGGAGGTCGTCGGCGAGGCCGTGGGCGGCCTTGGCGAGCATGTCGGCGGTGGCCGGGGCGACGACGACGAGGTCGGCGGACTGGCCGATGCGCACGTGCGGCACCTCGTGGACGGTCTCCCAGACCTCGGTGGAGGCCGGGTTCCCGGAGAGTGCGGCCCAGGTGGCCTCGCCGACGAAGTTCAGGGACGAGGCCGTCGGCACCACCCTCACCTCGTGACCGGACTCGGTCAGCCGGCGCAGCAGCTCGCACGCCTTGTAGGCGGCGATCCCGCCGCTGACTCCCAGCACGACCTTCGGCTTACCCACCGGGCACTCCCCTTCAGGATCCATCTCACTGTGACACCTATGGGGCCTATGACACACCACAGGCCCGGCAGATGTACTGCCGGGCCTGTGGTGAAAGGAATTCCTGTGCCTTACTGAGCCGGGGCCTCGATGGCCTCGGAGGTCAGCAGACCCGCGTTGATCTCGCGCAGCGCGATCGAAAGCGGCTTCTCGTGGACGTGGGTGTCCACCAGCGGGCCGACGTACTCGAGCAGGCCCTCACCGAGCTGCGAGTAGTACGCGTTGATCTGACGCGCGCGCTTGGCCGCGTAGATCACGAGGCTGTACTTCGAGTCAGTAGCCTCGAGCAGCTCGTCGATCGGCGGGTTGATGATGCCCTCGGGCGCAGTGATGGAAGAGGACACGCTCTACCTTCCGAAGATGGGTGAAAGATTGGGCCGCCCTGGAATCGACCGATTCAAGAATCGATCAACGATCAGACAACTTCCATCAAGGCTAGCAGCTCGCGCGCCACGTCCTCGACGGAGGTGTTGACCAGGGTGGTGTCGAACTCGGACTCGGCAGCGAGTTCGATCTTGGCGGTGTCGAGCCGTCGCGCGATCACCTCCGCCGATTCGGTACCCCGGCCGGTGAGCCGGCGGACCAGTTCGTCCCAGCTCGGTGGGGCCAGGAAGACCAGCTGTGCCTCGGGCATCGACTCGCGGACGAGCCGGGCGCCCTGGAGGTCGATCTCCAGCAGGACCGGTTCGCCGTTCTCCAGGCGTTCCAGCACTGCGCCGCGCGGTGTGCCGTAGCGGTTGCCCGCGAACTCGGCCCACTCCAGCAGCTCGCCATTGGCGATCAGCTTGTCGAACTCGTCGTCGTTGACGAAGAAGTACTGGACTCCGTGTCGCTCACCGGGCCGCGGCTTGCGGGTGGTGGCCGACACCGAGAGCCAGACCTCGGGGTGAACCTTGCGCATATGCGCGACGACCGTGCTCTTGCCGACCCCCGAAGGGCCGGAGAGCACGGTCAGCCGCGGACGAACCTCTGCTGCCATAGAGCGATTATCCAGCTTCTCGGGACTGCCTGAGAACGCCGGGAGCCCTTCAGGTGGCGCGTCAGCCGGCAGGAGTGCCGAACTCACGCTCCAGAGAGGCGATCTGGTTGGAGCCGAGACCTCGAACACGCCGGGACTCGGAGATGCCGAGGCGCTCCATGATCTGCTTGGCGCGCACCTTGCCCACGCCAGGCAGGGACTCCAGCAGGGCGGAGACCTTCATCTTTCCGATGACGTCGTTCTCCTGGCCCGTCTTGATGACCTCTTGGAGCGAGGCGCCGGAATGCTTGAGTCGATTCTTCACCTCGGCCCGCTCCCGGCGAGCCGCGGCGGCCTTTTCGAGCGCGGCTGCGCGCTGTTCAGGGGTAAGGGGCGGAAGAGCCACGCCTACGTCACCTCGGATGTCGAACTGTCGGATACGGACCAGTGGGGAGCCCGAAGGCACCACACCAGGCGAGTGCCCGAACAACGGTTGTGCTCGATCGTTGTTCGTTCGCTCTGGTCGGAGACTAGCGGCCATGACCGCTCCAGTCAGCGAGAACGGACGAAAAGTCCTGGTCAGCCTCCACTGAACCGTACATCACGGACAAACCACCCTGGTTTTGTCCGAGGAAAGACGTTCGAATTTCGTCAGGTGATGCGATGAGCCCGCCCGACGGCTTCCCGGAAAGACCCGAAACCGCGCGACTACGCCGCGACGGCCGCGCGGATCTCGTCCGCGAACTGCTTCGCCGAGGCGCGCAGCGCGGCCGCGTCCGGGCCGTGCTTCAGGACGCCGCGCGACACGTTGGGCACGACGTTGCGCACGGCCGCGCCGAAGACCGCCGGGAGGTCGGCCGCCGTCGCGCCCTGTGCACCGATGCCCGGGGCCAGCAGCGGCCCGTTGATGTCCAGGTCGAAGGAGGACAGATCGCCGAGCGTGGCGCCCACCACGGCCCCGAAGGAGCCCATCGGGGAGGCGTCGGCGTTCTCCGCCGCCAGGTGCGCCAGCATCGTCGCGCCGATCGACAGGCCGTCGGTCCGCACCGCCCGCTGGACCTCCGCGCCCTCCGGGTTGGAGGTGAGGGCCAGCACGAACAGCCCCGCCCCCGACTCGCGCGCCAGGTCCACGGCCGGCTTCAGCGAGCCGTAGCCCAGGTACGGGGAGACCGTCAGCGCGTCCGAGAACAGCGGCGAGGACGGGTCCAGGAAGGCGGCGGCGTAGGCGGCCATCGTCGAGCCGATGTCGCCCCGCTTGGCGTCCATCACGACCAGGGCCCCCGCGGCCCGCGCGTCCGCGACGGTCTGCTCCAGGACCGCGACGCCCTTCGACCCGAACCGCTCGAAGAAGGCGGCCTGCGGCTTGAAGACCGCCACCGAGTCGGCCAGCGCCTCCACGACGGTGCGGGAGAAGCGCTCCAGGCCCGCGATGTCGTCCTCCAGGCCCCAGGAGGCCAGCAGGGCGGCGTGCGGGTCGATGCCCACGCACAGCGGGCCTCGGGTGTCCATCGCCTCGCGGAGGCGGGTGCCGAACGGGGTCACGGCGCTCACGGTCACTGCGCGGCCTTTCGGGTCTCGGCGCCCACCGCGTCGGCGAGCGTCTCGTACGGGCTGGCGGCCAGCCGTGCGGCCAGCCCCTTGTGGATGGCGCGGGCGTAGAACGGGCCCTCGTAGATGAAGGCGCTGTAGCCCTGGATCAGGGTCGCGCCGGCCAGGATCCGCTGCCAGGCGTCCTCGGCGTTCTCGATGCCTCCGACTCCCACCAGTACCAGCCGGTCCCCCACGCGGCCGTAGAGGCGCCTCAGGACCTCCAGCGAGCGCTCCTTGACCGGGGCGCCGGACAGGCCGCCCGTCTCCTTCACCAGGGAAGGCTCGGAGCGCAGGCCCAGGCCCTCGCGCGCGATCGTCGTGTTGGTGGCGATGATGCCGTCCAGGCCCAGCTCCAGCGCGAGGTCGGCGACCGCGTCGACGTCCTCGTCGGCGAGGTCCGGCGCGATCTTGACGAGCAGCGGGACCCGGCGGTCCGTGACCACTCGGTCCGCGGCCTCGCGTACGGCGGTCAGCAGCGGGCGCAGGGACTCGGTGGCCTGGAGGTTGCGCAGGCCGGGGGTGTTCGGGGAGGAGACGTTCACGACGAGGTAGTCGGCGTGGCGGGCGAGGCGCTCGGTCGAGGCGACGTAGTCCGCGGCGGCTTCCTCCTCCGGGACGACCTTCGTCTTGCCGATGTTGACGCCGACGACCGTCTTGAAGACCGGCGTACGGGTGGCCAGGCGCTCGGCGACGGCGGCCGAGCCCTCGTTGTTGAAGCCCATGCGGTTGATCAGCGCGCGGTCCGGCACCAGCCGGAAGAGGCGCTTCTTCGGGTTGCCCGGCTGCGCCTGGGCGGTGACCGTGCCGATCTCGATGTGGTCGAAGCCGAGCATCGACATGCCGTCGATGGCGACGGCGTTCTTGTCGAAGCCCGCCGCGAGGCCGAAGGGGCCGTGCATCCGCAGGCCGAGCGCCTCGGTGCGCAGGGACGCGTGGCGCGGGGCCAGGGCGGCCGCCACGAAGGTGCGCAGCACGGGCGTGCGGGCCGCGAGGCGGATCCAGCGGAAGGCCATGTAGTGGGCCTGCTCCGGGTCCATCCGCTTGAAGACCAGGTTGAAGAAGAGTTTGTACATCGTCAGTCGAATCCTCGTGCGCTCATGAAGAGGGGGACACCCGTCGCATCAGCGAATCCGGTGTCCCCCTCCCCGTGTCCGGGCTGTAAGGGCTGCTAGTCGCGGGCCGCGGTCAGGTGCTCCGCGTGCTCCTGGAGCGAGCGGACCCCGACGTCGCCGCGGTTGAGCGCGTCGATGCCCTGGACGGCCGCGGCGAGCGCCTGGACCGTCGTCAGGCACGGGACGCTGCGCGCCACGGCCGCCGTGCGGATCTCGTAGCCGTCGAGGCGGCCGCCGGTGCCGTACGGGGTGTTGACGATCAGGTCGACCTGGCCGTCGTGGATCAGCTGGACGATGGTCTTCTCGCCGTCCGGGCCCTCGCCCTCGCTGAGCTTGCGCACCACGGTGGCGTTGATGCCGTTGCGGCGCAGCACCTCGGCGGTGCCGGAGGTCGCGAGCAGCTCGAAGCCGTGGGCGACGAGCTCGCGCGCCGGGAAGATCATCGAGCGCTTGTCGCGGTTGGCGACGGAGATGAAGGCGCGGCCCTTGGTGGGCAGCGGGCCGTAGGCGCCGGCCTGCGACTTGGCGTACGCCGTGCCGAAGACGGAGTCGATGCCCATGACCTCGCCGGTGGAGCGCATCTCCGGGCCGAGGACGGTGTCCACGCCGCGGCCGTGGATGTCGCGGAAGCGCGACCACGGCATGACGGCCTCCTTGACGGAGATCGGCGCGTCGAGCGGCAGGGTGCCGCCGTCGCCGGTCCTGGGCAGCATGCCCTCGGCGCGCAGCTCGGCGATGGTGGTGCCGAGCGAGATGCGGGCGGCGGCCTTCGCGAGCGGGACGGCGGTCGCCTTCGAGGTGAAGGGGACGGTCCGGGAGGCGCGCGGGTTGGCCTCCAGCACGTAGAGGATGTCACCCGCCATCGCGAACTGGATGTTGATCAGGCCGCGGACGCCGACGCCCTTGGCGATGGCCTCGGTGGAGGCGCGCAGGCGCTTGATGTCGTAGCCGCCGAGGGTGATCGGGGGCAGGGCGCAGGCCGAGTCGCCGGAGTGGATGCCGGCTTCCTCGATGTGCTCCATGACGCCGCCGAGGTAGAGCTCGGTGCCGTCGTAGAGGGCGTCTACGTCGATCTCGATCGCGTCGTCGAGGAAGCGGTCGACCAGCACGGGGCGGGTCGGGGAGATCTCGGTGGACTCGGCGATGTACGACTCCAGCCGCGCCTCGTCGTAGACGATCTCCATGCCGCGGCCGCCGAGCACGTACGACGGACGGACGAGGACGGGGTAGCCGATCTCGTCGGCGATGGCCTTGGCACCGGTGAAGGTGGTGGCCGTGCCGTGCTTGGGGGCCGGCAGGCCGGCCTCGGCGAGGACCTGGCCGAAGGCGCCGCGGTCCTCGGCGGCGTGGATGGCCTCCGGGGAGGTGCCGACGACGGGGACGCCGTTGTCCTTGAGCGCCTGGGCGAGACCGAGGGGGGTCTGGCCGCCGAGCTGGACGACGACACCGGCGATCGGGCCGGCGAGGGACTCGGCGTGGACGATCTCCAGCACGTCTTCGAGCGTGAGCGGCTCGAAGTACAGGCGGTCGGAGGTGTCGTAGTCGGTGGAGACGGTCTCCGGGTTGCAGTTGACCATCACGGTCTCGTAGCCGGCGTCGCTGAGCGCGAAGGAGGCGTGGACGCAGGAGTAGTCGAACTCGATGCCCTGGCCGATGCGGTTCGGGCCGGAGCCCAGGATGATGACCGCGGGCTTGGTGCGCGGGGCGACCTCGGACTCCTCGTCGTACGAGGAGTAGAAGTACGGGGTCTTCGCGGCGAACTCGGCGGCGCAGGTGTCGACCGTCTTGTAGACCGGGCGGACGCCGAGCGCGTGGCGGACCTCGCGGACGACGTCCTCGCGCAGACCGCGGATCTCGGCGATCTGGGCGTCGGAGAAGCCGTGGCGCTTGGCCTCGGCGAGGAGCTCGGGGTGGAGCTTCTCGGCGGCGGCCAGCTCGTCGGCGATCTCCTTGATCAGGAAGAGCTGGTCGACGAACCAGGGGTCGATCTTCGTGGACTCGAAGACCTCTTCCTGGGTGGCGCCGGCGCGGATGGCCTGCATGACGGTGTTGATGCGGCCGTCGGTCGGGCGGACCGCGGTGGCGAGGAGCTCGGCCTTGTCGCCGACCGGGCCGACGAAGGTGAACTGCGAGCCCTTCTTCTCCAGGGAGCGCAGGGCCTTCTGGAGGGCCTCGGTGAAGTTGCGGCCGATGGCCATGGCCTCGCCCACCGACTTCATGGTGGTGGTGAGGGTGGAGTCGGCGAGCGGGAACTTCTCGAAGGCGAAGCGCGGGGCCTTGACGACGACGTAGTCGAGGGTCGGCTCGAAGGAGGCCGGGGTCTTCTCGGTGATGTCGTTGGGGACCTCGTCGAGCGTGTAGCCGATGGCCAGCTTGGCGGCGATCTTGGCGATCGGGAAGCCGGTGGCCTTCGACGCGAGCGCCGAGGAGCGCGAGACGCGGGGGTTCATCTCGATGACGATGACGCGGCCGTCGACCGGGTCGATCGCGAACTGGATGTTGCAGCCGCCGGTGTCGACGCCGACCTCGCGGATGATCGCGATGCCGATGTCGCGCAGCCGCTGGTACTCGCGGTCGGTGAGCGTCATCGCCGGGGCGACGGTGATCGAGTCACCGGTGTGCACGCCCATCGGGTCGAAGTTCTCGATGGAGCAGACGACGACCACGTTGTCCTTGGTGTCGCGCATCAGCTCCAGCTCGTACTCCTTCCAGCCGAGGATGGACTCCTCCAGGAGCACCTCGGTGGTCGGGGAGAGCGTCAGGCCCTGGCCGGCGATGCGGCGCAGCTCTTCCTCGTCGTGGGCGAAGCCGGAGCCGGCGCCGCCCATGGTGAAGGAGGGGCGCACGACGACGGGGTAGCCGCCGAGGGTGTCGACGCCCTTGATGACGTCGTCCATCGAGTGGCAGATGACCGAGCGGGCGGACTCGCCGTAGCCGATCTTGGCCTTGACGGCCTCGACGACGCCCTTGAAGAGGTCGCGGTCCTCGCCCTTGTTGATGGCCTCGACGTTGGCGCCGATGAGCTCGACGCCGTACTTCTCCAGCACACCCTGCTCGTGCATGGAGATGGCGGTGTTCAGCGCGGTCTGGCCGCCGAGGGTCGGGAGCAGCGCGTCGGGGCGCTCCTTCGCGATGATCTTCTCGACGAACTCGGGGGTGATCGGCTCGACGTACGTGGCGTCGGCGATCTCCGGGTCGGTCATGATCGTCGCGGGGTTGGAGTTCACCAGGATGACCCGCAGGCCCTCGGCCTTGAGGATGCGGCAGGCCTGGGTGCCGGAGTAGTCGAACTCGGCGGCCTGGCCGATGACGATCGGGCCGGAGCCGATGACCAGGACGGACTGGATATCGGTGCGCTTAGGCACGCTCGGCCTCCATCAGGGATACGAAACGGTCGAAGAGGTAGGCGGCGTCGTGGGGGCCGGCTGCCGCTTCGGGGTGGTACTGGACGCTGAAGGCCGGCTGGTCGAGCAGCTGGAGGCCTTCCACCACGTTGTCGTTGAGGCAGACGTGGGAGACCTCGGCGCGGCCGTAGGCGGTCTCGGAGACCTTGTCGAGGGGCGCGTCCACGGCGAAGCCGTGGTTGTGCGCGGTGACCTCGACCTTGCCGGTGGTGCGGTCCTGGACCGGCTGGTTGATGCCGCGGTGCCCGTACTTCAGCTTGTACGTGCCGAAGCCGAGCGCGCGGCCCAGGATCT
Source organism: Streptomyces sp. NPDC051183 (assembly GCF_040682455.1). Taxonomy (NCBI): domain Bacteria; kingdom Bacillati; phylum Actinomycetota; class Actinomycetes; order Kitasatosporales; family Streptomycetaceae; genus Streptomyces; species Streptomyces sp. NPDC051183. The sequence continues at coordinate 108,638 of NZ_JBFBBA010000008.1, read as the reverse complement.
GGTTGCCGAAGCAGATGCCGAAGAGCGGGGTCCTGCGCTCCAGGACGCCCTGCATGACGGCGACGGGGCCGTCGGCGGTGGCCGGGTCGCCCGGGCCGTTGGAGAAGAACACGCCGTCGGGGTTGACCGCGTAGACGTCCTCGACGGTGGCGGTGGCGGGGAGCACGTGCACCTCGATGCCGCGCTCGGCCATCCGGTGCGGGGTCATGCCCTTGATGCCGAGGTCCACGGCGGCCACGGTGAACTTCTTCTCGCCGATGGCGGGGACGACGTACGTCTCCTTGGTGGCGACCTCGGCGGAGAGGTCGGCGCCCTTCATCTGCGGGGCTTCCAGGACACGGGCCAGCAGCGCCGCGTCGTCGGCGAGGCTCTCGCCGGAGAAGATGCCGACGCGCATGGCGCCGCGCTCGCGCAGGTGGCGGGTCAGGGCGCGGGTGTCGATGCCGGAGATGCCGACGACGCCCTGCTTGACCAGTTCCTCGTCCAGCGAGCGCTGCGAGCGCCAGTTGGACGGGACGCGGGCGGGGTCGCGTACGACGTACCCGGCCACCCAGATGCGGGAGGACTCGGGGTCCTCGTCGTTGACGCCGGTGTTGCCCACGTGCGGGGCGGTCATCACGACGACCTGCCGGTGGTACGACGGGTCGGTGAGGGTCTCCTGGTAGCCGGTCATGCCGGTGGAGAACACGGCCTCGCCGAAGGTCTCCCCCACAGCGCCGTAGGCGCGGCCGCGGAAGATCCGACCGTCCTCCAGGACGAGTACGGCGGGAGCTTTGGCTGCTCCCCTGGTGGAGGTCGTCATCGTTCGGCGCCTTCCGTCGTGATGGATGAGTTCTGTGTTACTAGCGTGTCGATGCTTCGAACCCAGGCGGCGTGTTCGGCCGCGCGGTCGGAGCGGAATCCGGAGTCGATCAGCCTGTCGCCGTGCGCCCATGTGACGACGAGCAGACCGCCCTCGGTGAGTACCTTGCCCGCGATTCCCTTGTCGAGGCGGGCGCCGCGCAGTTGCGCGGCCGGTACGAAGAAGTCGGTGGCACCCGGACGGACCACGTCGAGGCCCGCGTCGGTGAGCGTGAGCTCGACCCGGCTGCGGACGCCCAGACCATGGGCGACGATCCGGTCGAGCCACTGCCCTGCGGTGGTGGACCCGTGGTACCGGCCGGTCAGCGCCAGCCGGTGCGCGGGGAGACCGCCGGGGGCGACGGGCAGCTCCGGCAGATCGCTCTGCAGGGTGCCGCGCCATTTCCAGCCCTGCCGCATCAGCCAGTACACGAAGGCGATGAAGGCGAGCAGACCGATCACCCACGCGATGCGGGCACCCCAGTCCGTCACCTCCGCCGACTGTCGTTCGGCGGCCTCGGCGGCCAGTTGGATTACTGCAGGTGTCACGCCAGCTTCCCGTCCACGACCGTTGCCCGGCCCCGCAGGAAGGTGTGAGTGACGCGACCCGGCAGCTCACGGCCCTCGTAAGGCGTGTTGCGGCTGCGGGAGGCGAAGTGTGCGGGGTCCACGGGTCCACGGTACGAGGTATCGACCAAGGTCAGGTTCGCGGGTTCACCTGCCGAGACGGGCCGGCCGTGGTTCTCCAGGCTGCCGATGCGCGCCGGAGCGTGGGACATGCGCTCCGCGACGCCCGCCCAGTCGAGCAGTCCGGTCTCCACCATCGTCTGCTGGACGACGGACAGCGCGGTCTCCAGGCCCACCATGCCCATGGCGGCGGCGGCCCACTCGCAGTCCTTGTCCTCGTGCGGGTGCGGGGCGTGGTCGGTGGCGACGATGTCGATCGTGCCGTCGGCGAGCGCCTCGCGCAGGGCCATGACGTCGCGCTCGGTGCGCAGCGGCGGGTTGACCTTGTAGACCGGGTTGTACGAGCGGACCAGCTCGTCGGTGAGGAGCAGGTGGTGCGGGGTGACCTCGGCGGTCACGTCGATGCCGCGGGACTTGGCCCAGCGGACGATCTCGACGGAGCCCGCGGTGGACAGGTGGCAGATGTGCACGCGGGAGCCGACGTGCTCGGCGAGCAGGACGTCGCGGGCGATGATCGACTCCTCGGCGACGGCCGGCCAGCCGCCGAGGCCCAGCTCGGCCGAGACGATGCCCTCGTTCATCTGGGCGCCCTCGGTCAGGCGGGGCTCCTGGGCGTGCTGGGCGACGACGCCGCCGAAGGCCTTCACGTACTCCAGGGCGCGGCGCATGATCACCGCGTCGTCGACGCACTTGCCGTCGTCGGAGAAGACGGTGACGCGGGCGGCGGACTCGTGCATGGCGCCCAGCTCGGAGAGCTGCTTGCCCTCCAGGCCCACGGTGACGGCGCCGATCGGCTGCACGTCGCAGTAGCCGGACTCCTTGCCCAGGCGCCAGACCTGCTCGACGACGCCGGCGGTGTCGGCGACGGGGAAGGTGTTCGCCATGGCGAAGACGGCGGTGTAGCCGCCGGAGGCGGCGGCGCGGGTGCCGGTGAGGACGGTCTCGGAGTCCTCGCGGCCCGGCTCGCGCAGGTGGGTGTGCAGGTCGACGAGGCCCGGGAGGAGGATCTGGCCCCCGGCCTCGATGACGGTCGCGTCGCCGGCGTCCAGGTTCGCGCCCACGGCGGCGATGGTCTCGCCGTCGATCAGGACGTCCTGGACGTCGCCACCGAGTACCTTCGCGCCACGGATAAGGATCTTGCTCATCTTTACTTGCTCTCCTCGGTGCGGGGCGTGCTGGTGGTGGTGACGGCGGGCTCGGATCCCCCGAGCAGCAGGTACAGGACGGCCATCCGGATGGAGACGCCGTTGGCGACCTGCTCGACGACCGTGCAGCGGTCGGAGTCGGCGACCTCGGCGGTGATCTCCATGCCGCGGACCATCGGGCCGGGGTGCATGACGATGGCGTGCTCCGGCATCCGCGCCATGCGGGCGCCGTCCAGGCCGTAGCGGCGGGAGTACTCGCGCTCGGTCGGGAAGAAGGCCGCGTTCATGCGCTCGCGCTGGACGCGCAGCATCATGACCGCGTCGGACTTCGGCAGTGCGTCGTCGAGGCTGTACGAGATCTCGCACGGCCAGGTCTCGACGCCGACCGGTACCAGGGTGGGCGGTGCCACCAGGGTCACCTCGGCGCCGAGGGTGTGCAGCAGCTGGACGTTGGAGCGGGCGACCCGGCTGTGCAGGACGTCGCCGACGATGGTGATGCGGCGGCCGTCCAGGTCCTTGCCGAGCCCGGCGTCCTTGCCGACCAGGCGGCGGCGCATGGTGAAGGCGTCGAGCAGGGCCTGGGTGGGGTGCTCGTGGGTCCCGTCACCGGCGTTGATGACCGGGGCGTCGATCCAGCCGGAGGTCGCGAGCCGGTAGGGGGCGCCGGAGGCGTGGTGCCTGATGACGACCGCGTCGACGCCCATGGCCTCCAGGGTCTGGGCGGTGTCCTTGAGGGACTCGCCCTTGGAGACGCTGGAGCCCTTCGCCGCGAAGTTGATCACATCGGCGGACAGGCGCTTCTCGGCGGCTTCGAAGGAGATCCGGGTGCGGGTGGAGTCCTCGAAGAAGAGGTTGCAGATCGTGCGGCCGCGCAGGGTCGGCAGCTTCTTTATCGGCCGGTCCGCGACGCGTGCCATCTCCTCGGCGGTGTCGAGGATGAGGACGGCGTCGTCGCGCGTGAGATCGGCGGCCGAGATGAGGTGGCGCTTCATCTGGGTGCTCCGTAAGTCGGGGAGGGCAGAGAGCCGGGCTGGCTGGAGGTACGGGCAGGGCAGGCTGCGGCGCGGACCCGGGGGCCCGTGGCGCGTGCGGGCTAGAGCCCGGCTGCCCGGTCGGTCCGCTGGCCGAGCAGTACGGCGTCCCGGCCGTCCTCCTCCTGGAGCAGGACCTTGACGGTCTCCCGCAACGACGTGGGGAGGTTCTTGCCGACGTAGTCGGCGCGGATCGGCAGCTCGCGGTGGCCGCGGTCGACGAGGACGGCGAGCTGCACGGCGCGGGGGCGGCCGATGTCGCCGAGGGCGTCGAGGGCGGCGCGGATGGTGCGCCCGGAGAAGAGCACGTCGTCGACGAGGACCACGAGGCGGCCGTCGATGTCGTCGCCGGGGATCTCGGTGCGGCCGATCGCGCGGGCGGGCTTCATCCGCAGGTCGTCGCGGTACATGGTGATGTCGAGGGAGCCGACCGGGATCTTCGTACCGGTGATCTCTTCGAGCTTGGCGGCCAGCCGGCGGGCCAGGTACACACCGCGGGTGGGAATGCCGAGGAGCACCACGTCGTCGGCGCCCTTGGCGCGTTCGACGATCTCGTGGGCGATGCGGGTCAGGACCCGGGCGATGTCCTGTGCGTCGAGTACGGGACGCACGGCATCGGAGAGCCCAGAGCTCTGGGCAGCGTTCTGAGTGTCCATGAAAAGGACCTCCTTCTCCGCCTCACGGGACGGACCTTAAAGGACGTCTGATGTACGCGTTCCACGGTACCAGGGAGAATCCGGCGAAACTGCATCGGGGCTGGCCGGAGCCCCTCTAAGAGGGGGTTGGTGACCATTCGGCTTGACGCACCCAAGTAACGCTGCGTAACCTCACAGTGAGTTACCAGCCGCGCGGCGGAGCCGCTCGTCGTCACAGCGTCCGGGAGCCTTATGTCCAGCGAATACGCCAAACAGCTCGGGGCCAAGCTCCGCGCCATCCGCACCCAGCAGGGCCTTTCCCTCCACGGTGTCGAGGAGAAGTCCCAGGGCCGGTGGAAGGCCGTAGTGGTCGGTTCTTACGAGCGCGGGGACCGCGCCGTGACCGTCCAGCGCCTTGCCGAGCTGGCGGACTTCTACGGGGTGCCGGTTCAGGAACTGCTGCCGGGGACGACTCCCGGCGGGGCTGCCGAGCCGCCGCCGAAGCTGCGCCTCGACCTGGAGCGCCTGGCCCACGTACCCGCCGAGAAGGCCGGACCGCTGCAGCGTTACGCCGCGACGATCCAGAGCCAGCGCGGCGACTACAACGGCAAGGTGCTGTCGATCCGCCAGGACGACCTGCGCACCCTCGCCGTCATTTACGACCAGTCCCCCTCGGTCCTGACCGAGCAGCTCATCAGCTGGGGAGTCCTGGACGCCGATGCCCGTCGCGCCGTGGCGCACGAGGACATCTAGTCCCTGGGCCCTGGACCAGCAGAAACGTTACCGGTGGGTGCCGGGAGAGCCGAGAGGCTCCCGGTGCCCGCCGGTTTTTTCGTACCCGCGCTCTCCCGCCGCACGGCCGCGCATGACGGAAGGGCCCGCAGCGCGTGCGCGTGCGCTGCGGGCCCTTCCGTATGAAGCGTGAAGCGGTGCGCGCGTCAGCTCTCGCTGCGGCGCAGGTTCGGCTTCAGGTCCTTGAACCGGCCGAGCAGTCCGTTCACGAACGAGGGCGACTCGTCCGTCGAGAACTCCTTGGCCAGCTGGACGGCCTCGTCGATGGCCACGGCGTCCGGGGTGTCGTCCACCCAGATCAGCTCGTACGCACCGAGGCGCACGATGTTCCGGTCCGCGACCGGCATGCGGTCGAGGTCCCAGTCCACGGCGTAGGTGATGATCAGGTCGTCGATGCGGTCCACCTTGTCGGCGTACCCCTCGACGAGATCCATCGTGAAGGCGCTGACCGGCGGCTGCCGGTCGTCCGACCTCGCGTGGCGGATCCAGTCCGCGAGGACCTCGCGCACGGACACCCCGCGCTGGTCGGCCTCGAACAGGATCTGGAAAGCGCGCTTGCGCGCGTTGCTCCGGGCAGCCACGGTTAGCTGTTCACCCGGCCGAGGTAGTCGCTGGTGCGGGTGTCGACCTTGACCTTCTCGCCCGTGTTGACGAAGAGCGGGACCTGGATCTCGTGGCCGGTCTCCAGGCGCGCCGGCTTGGTGCCGCCGGTGGAGCGGTCGCCCTGGACGCCCGGGTCGGTGTGCTCGATGACGAGCTCGACGGCGGCCGGGAGCTCGATGTAGAGCACCTCGCCCTCGTGGCGGGCCACGGAGGCGGTGAAGCCCTCGATCAGGAAGTTGGCGGCGTCGCCGACGGCCTTCTTGTCGACCATGAGCTGGTCGTAGGTCTCCATGTCCATGAAGACGAAGTACTCGCCGTCCATGTACGAGAACTGCATGTCGCGGCGGTCGATGGTGGCCGTCTCGACCTTCGTGCCGGCGTTGAACGTCTTGTCGACGACCTTGCCGGACATCACGCTCTTCAGCTTGGTGCGCACGAAGGCCGGGCCCTTGCCGGGCTTGACGTGCTGGAACTCGACGACGGACCAGAGCTGGCCCCCGTCGAGCTTCAGCACCATGCCGTTCTTGAGGTCGTTCGTGGAAGCCACGGTTGCGGAATCTCCTGCACTGGAAGACCACGGGTGCGCGCACAGTCCGCCACGGCGGACTAGAGCGCGAGCAGCTCCTTGGTCGTAATGGTGAGTAGCTCGGGACCGCCGTCCGCCTCGGGGCGTACGACGAGCGTGTCATCGATCCGGACACCTCCCCGGCCCGGGAGGTGAACCCCCGGTTCGACGGTGACCGGCACGCAAGCGTCCAGTTTACCCATTGCCGTAGGTGCAAGCTGCGGGTCCTCGTCGATTTCGAGGCCGACGCCGTGTCCGGTCCACGGAGCGAGGGCCTCCCCGTGACCCGCCGAGTCGAGTACGGAACGCGCGGCATGGTCCACATCGCGGTAGGCGGCGCCGGGCAGCAGGGCTTCCCGGCCGGCCCGCTGGGCGGCGAAGACCAGGTCGTACAGCTCGATCTGCCAGTCGGCGGGGGTGGTGCCGATCACGAAGGTACGTCCGATCTCACACCGGTAGCCGCGGTAGTTCGCCCCCAGGCAGACGGAGAGGAAGTCGCCCTCCTCCACCCGCCGGTCGGAGGGCCGGTGGCGGGAGCGGCCCGAGTGCGGCCCGGTGCCGACGGAGGTCGGGAACGCGGGGCCGTCGGCCCCGTGGTCGACGAGGCGGCGCTCCAGCTCCAGGGCCAGGTGCCGCTCGGTGCGGCCCACGAGGATCGACTCCAGGAGCTCTCCCAGGGCCTGGTCGGCGATCTCCGCGGCGATCCGCAGGCAGGCGATCTCCTCCTCGTCCTTGACGAGGCGCTGCTGCTCGACGGCCGTACCGAGGTCCGTGAGGCGCAGCCTGGGCGCGACGGACCCCAGGGCGCGGTGGCGTCCGACGGTGAGGTGGTGCTCCTCGACGGCGAGGGAATCGGCCCGCGCGGAGGCCGCCATGTCGGCGGCCGCGACGGCCGGATCGCCGCCGGGGGCCGCCAGCACGGAGAGCCGCAGCCGCTCGTCGAGGCGTCCTTCGTCGGCCTCCCCGGTGGGCGGGCCGGCGCAGAACAGCATGTCCTCGCCGCCCGGTCCGACCAGCAGTACGGCGCCCAGCGGTGACGCCCCGGAGAGGTAGCGGACGTTCGCCGGACGCGTGATCAGTGCGGCGGCGTTCCCCGCGGCGGCACAGCGGTCGCGAAGCAGGCCCCGGCGGGCCGCGTACACGTCTGACATGTTTTCGAGCCTACGAGCGCACGGCGCATCCGGCCTGGTGAGCGCGTCCGGACGGGGCGGGGCGGGCGCCGGGCGGGACCCTCGGCGGCCGTCGTCCCGGCATCACCAGGGCGGGGGCGCCGTGATGGCCCTGGCCAGGGCCTCGTCGAGGGCGCGGGCGGTGCCTTCGACGTCGAGGTGCGAGTTGTCGATGATCGGCAGCCCGGAGCCGTACCAGCCCGCCATGCGGCCGTGGATCCGCGCGACCTCCTCGTCGGAGAGCCTGCGGTTGCCGGAGCGGGCCGCGTTGCGCTCCAGGACGATCTCCAGGCCCGGCAGCAGCACCACGGGGAGCAGGGCGGGGCCCACGTGGCGCTTCCAGCCGCCGAGACCGACCACCGGCCGGTCGGGGAAGACGGCGTCGTCGAGGATGCAGGAGATGCCGTTCGCGAGGAAGTTGCGGGCGGCGAAGCCGCAGGTGCGGCGGGCGAGGCGGTACTGGGCCTCGGAGTGGTCGTTCCAGCCCGCCTGCGGGTCGGCGAAGCCCGAGCACACCCATTCACGTACGTCGTCCAGGCTGACGTGCGCGGTGGGGACGGGGCGGGTGCCGGCCCAGTGCCGGGCCACCGTGGTCTTGCCCGCCCCGGCGGGGCCGATGAGCAGGACGGCCAGCGTGGCCCCGCCGGTCCCCGGGACCGCGGGCGGCAGCGGGATGTGCCCGGTGGCCCCGTCGGGGGTCGGCGCGGCCATCGCGGCGGGCGCCATCGGCGCGTGCTGTACGGGTGGCGCGGACGCCGGCACGGGAGGCACCGGCCAGCCCTGCGCAGGGGGTATCGGCGGCTGCGGGGGCGCCGCCGGGTGCTGACCCGACGGCTCCCAACCCCCGCCACCCACTCCATGCTGCATCCGGTGCCACTCCGTCTCGTTCCCGCGCGACTGATGCGAGAACGTTATACGACTGCAGATGTCCGGCGGTTCACGCCCGCCGGTCATCGGCGGGGGTCAGGCCGCGACCTCGCCGAACGCCGCCATCAGAACGGCCGGGTCGGGACCCTCCAGGACGGTCGGCTTGGCCAGCCCGTCGAGGACGATGAAGCGCAGCAGGTCACCGCGCGACTTCTTGTCGACCTTCATGGTCTCCAGCAGCTTGGGCCACTGGTCGCCGCGGTAGGTCAGCGGCAGCCCCACCGATGCGAGGACCGCCTTGTGCCGGTCGGCCGTCGCGTCGTCGAGGCGGCCCGCGAGCCGGCCGAGCTCGGCGGCGAAGACCATGCCGACCGATACGGCGGCGCCGTGGCGCCACTTGTAGCGCTCGTTCTTCTCGATGGCGTGCGCGAGGGTGTGGCCGTAGTTGAGGATCTCGCGCAGCCCCGACTCCTTGAGGTCGCTGGAGACCACGTCGGCCTTGACCTGGATGGAGCGCACGATCAGCTCGGCCGTGTGCGGTCCGGCGGGCGTACGTGCCGCCTCCGGGTCCGCCTCGACCAGGTCGAGGATCACCGGGTCGGCGATGAAACCGGCCTTGATGATCTCGGCGAGGCCGCTGACGTAGTCGTTGACCGGCAGCGACTCCAGCGCTGCGAGATCGCACAGGACGCCCGCCGGCGGGTGGAAGCAGCCGACGAGGTTCTTGCCCTCGGCGGTGTTGATGCCGGTCTTGCCGCCGACCGCCGCGTCCACCATGGCCAGGATGGTGGTCGGCACGGCGATCCAGCGCACCCCGCGCAGCCAGGTGGCCGCGACGAAGCCCGCGAGGTCGGTGGTGGCGCCGCCGCCGACGCCGACGATGACGTCGCTGCGGGTGAAGCCGGACTGGCCGAGCGCCTTCCAGCAGTACGCCGCGACCTCGGCCGTCTTGGCCTCCTCGGCGTTCGGCACCTGGATGGCGACGGCCTCGTAGCCCTGCTCGGCGAGGTCGTCGCGCAGCGCCTCACCGGTGGAGGCGAGCGCCTCGGGGTGGATCACGGCGACCCGCTGGGCCCTGCTGCCGATCAGGCCGCCCAGCTCGCCGAGCAGCTGGTGCCCGACCAGCACGTCGTACGCGTCGTTTCCGGCGCTCGCGCCGATGTGGATCCGCGTCACCTGGTCTGTCATACGTCCTTCAACTCCAGAGCGTCGAGGACCGCCTGGGCGACCTCTTCGGGGGTGCGGTCGTCGGTGGCCACCACGACTCTCGCGACTTCGGTGTACAGGGGGCGCCGGGCCTCCATCAGCTCGCGCCACTGGCGGCGCGGGTTGACGGCGAGCAGCGGGCGCGCGGTGCCGAGGCCCACGCGCCGTACGGCTTCCTCGACGTCCATCGACAGGTAGGCGACGGGCAGCCCGGCCAGCAGCGCGCGCGTCCCCGCGTCGAGGACTGCGCCGCCGCCGAGGGCGAGGACCCCGGTGTGCTCGGCGACGGCGGCCGCGACCGCCTGCCGCTCCAGCTCACGGAAGTGCGGCTCGCCCTCGTCGACGAAGATGTCCGAGATCTCGCGGCCCTGGGCCGCGACGATGTCCGCGTCGGTGTCGCGGTAGGCCGCGCCGAGCCGCTCGGCGAGCAGCTCCCCCACCGTGGACTTGCCGGACCCCATGGGGCCGATCAGGACGACCAGCGGTCCGCCCGTCACCGGATCTGCAGGTTGTCGAGGTACGCCCGGACGTTGCGCCGGGTCTCGGGCACCGAGTCCCCGCCGAACTTCTCGACGACCGCGTCGGCCAGCACCAGCGCGACCATGGCCTCGGCGACGATGCCCGCGGCGGGCACGGCGCAGACGTCGGAGCGCTGGTGGTGGGCGACCGCGACCTCGCCGGTGGCGACGTCCACGGTCGCGAGGGCCTTCGGCACGGTCGCGATGGGCTTCATAGCGGCCCGTACGCGCAGCAGTTCGCCGGTGGTCAGGCCGCCCTCGGTGCCGCCTGAGCGGCCGGAGGTGCGCTTGAGGCCCTCGGGGGTGGAGACGATCTCGTCGTGCGCCTGCGAACCGGGCACGCGGGCGAGGTCGAAGCCGTCGCCGACCTCGACGCCCTTGATGGCCTGGATGCCCATGAGCGCGCCCGCGAGGCGTGCGTCGAGGCGGCGGTCCCAGTGGACGTGCGAGCCGAGTCCGACCGGTACCCCGTACGCGAGGACCTCGACGACGCCGCCGAGGGTGTCGCCGTCCTTGTGGGCCTGGTCGATCTCCGCGACCATCGCCTTCGACGCGTCGGCGTCGAGGCAGCGGACCGGGTCGGCGTCGAGCTTCTCGACGTCGGCGGGGGTCGGGTAGACGCCGTACGGGGCCTTGGCGGCGGCCAGTTCGACCACGTGCGAGACGATCTCGATGCCCGCGACCTCCTTGATGAAGGAGCGGGCGATGGCGCCGAGGGCGACGCGGGCGGCGGTCTCACGGGCGCTGGCGCGCTCCAGGATCGGCCGGGCCTCGTCGAAGCCGTACTTCTGCATGCCGGCGAGGTCGGCGTGGCCGGGCCGCGGCCGGGTCAGCGGCGCGTTGCGGCCGGTGTCCTTCAGCAGCGAGGGGTCGACGGGGTCGGCCGACATGACCGTCTCCCACTTGGGCCACTCGCTGTTGCCGACCATCACGGCGACCGGCGAACCGAGCGACAGACCGTGGCGGACACCGCCGAGGAAGGTCACCTCGTCCTGCTCGAACTTCATCCGGGCACCGCGCCCGTAGCCGAGCCGGCGCCGGGCGAGGTGATCGGCCACCAGCTCGGTGGTGACCGGGACGCCGGCGGGAAGCCCCTCCAGCGTCGCGACCAGTGCCGGTCCGTGCGATTCCCCGGCGGTCAGCCAACGCAACCTGCTCAACGATGCTCCTCATGCTCGCGCCTGGTACAGCGACGGCGCGATCGGGTGCGCGGCCCGGCCCGCCTTACCCGATCCTCCCATGTCCGGGCCGGTGCGCCGCCCCCGGTCCAACTGTCGGACGACGACGCACCCACGCACGGTGACGGGCGGGACTATCCGCTCCCTACATGTGGCGGCCGCGCAGGGCCGCCTCACCGGCGGCCCGCATGGCGGCGAGCGGACCGGGGGTGCGGCCCGTCATCTGCTCGACCTGGAGGACGGCCTGGTGGACCAGGAGGTCCAGGCCGCCGAGGAGGTTCCCGCCCCGCTGCGTCCAGGCGGCCGCGAGCGCGGTGGGCCAGGGGTCGTACAGCACGTCGAACAGGGTGCCCGGGGTCGCGGGCACGGCGGCGGCCAGCTCGTCCGTGGCACCGGCCGGGGTGGTCGCGATCACCAGCGGCGCGGTCAGCGCCCGGGCCGCGTCCGACCAGTCGGCCGTACGTACGGCCACGCCGAGCCGCTCGCCCCACTGGCGCATCTCCGCGGCCCGGGCCGAGGAGCGTACGTACGCGGTGACCTCGCCGGAACAGATCCGCGAGAGCGCGGCGAGGGCCGAGGAGGCGGTGGCGCCCGCGCCGAGGACGGCGGCGGACTCCACCTTCTCCACGCCCCGTTCGCGCAGCGCGGAGATCAGGCCGGGGATGTCGGTGTTGTCACCGACCCGGCGGCCGTCCCCGGTGAGGACGACGGTGTTGACCGCCTCCACGGAGGCGGCCGTGTCGCTGATGCCGTCGAGCAGCGGGATGACCGCCCGCTTCAGCGGCATCGTCAGGGACAGCCCGGCCCACTCGGGGCCGAGTCCTTCGACGAACTGCGGGAGCGCGGCCTCGTCGATCTCGAAGCGGTCGTAGGACCAGTCGTCGAGGCCGAGCTCCTGGTAAGCGGCGCGGTGCAGCACCGGGGAGAGGGAATGCTCGATGGGCGAACCCAGCACTGCTGCGCGGCGTATCACTGTCCGGTCTTCTTCCGTTCCTGCTCGTACCGCTCGCGGTTGCGGTTGTGCTCGGCGTTGGTCACGGCGAACAGCGTCTCGTTCTCGTTGACCGACACGAAGTAGTACCACGGGCCGGGTTCCGGGTTGAGCGCCGACTTCAGCGCGTCCGGACCCGGGTTGCCGATCGGACCGGCCGGCAGGCCCTTGATCTTGTACGTGTTGTACGGGTCGTCGATCTTGCGGAGCTCGTCGACGGAACCGATGTCGAGGGTGCTCTGGCCCTTCATGTAGTTGACGGTGGAGTCGAAGTCGAGCAGGCCGTACGTCTCGGTGTTGCCCGGCTTGAGGCGGTTGTAGACGACTCGGGAGATCTTGTCGAAGTCGTGCTGGTAGCGGCCCTCGGCCTGGACGAGGCTCGCGACGGTGACGAGCTGGAGCGGGTTCTGCAGGCCGAGCTTCGTGGCCTGGCCCTTGAGGTCGGCGTTCCCGTAGGCCTGGTTGGCCTTGGCCACCATGTCCTTGAGCAGGCTCTGCGGGGTCGCGTCCTTCTTCAGGTCGTACCGCGCCGGGTAGAGGAAGCCCTCCAGCGGATCCTTTATCTTCGGGTTGCTGTTCGCCCAGTCGGGCAGCCCGAGGGTCTTGAACTCCTTGGTGGCGATGTCGCGCGTCGTGCCGTCCTGGAGCTTGAGCCGCTTGTCGATCGCCTCGTAGACCTGGACGTTGCGCCAGCCCGGGATGACGTCGAGGGCGTTGACGCCGGCGCCGTTGGCCATGAGCTCTACGGCGGCCTTGGCCGACATGTGCTCCTTCATCACGTACGAGCCGGCCTGGATGGCCCCGCCCTTGGGGTGCGCGTTGGCGGCGGTGACGAAGGCCTGTGCGCTCGCGACGACGCCGTGCGCCTTGAGGATGCGGCCCATCTCGCCGAGGCCGGTGCCCTTGGGGATGTCGATGGAGACGGAGCCGGTGCCCTCTCCCGCATAGTCCTCGGCGGCGCCGAACTTGGACTTCAGGTAGGTGTAGCCGTAGTAGCCGCCACCGCCGACCACACCGATGATGACGACGGCCGCGATGAGGCAGGCCATGCCGCTGCGCTTCTTCGGCTGGTCCTTCGAGCGGCCGGAACGGCGGCCGCTGCCGGGGGGCTCGTCGCCGTCGTCGCCTCCGCCGCCGGCCGGGAGCGAGGACTCGTCCTCGTCGGCCTCCCACTGCTCCTCGGGCTCCGTGGCCAGGTGGCGCCGGCCCGGGGGCTGCGGCGGCGGGTAGGCCTCGGCCGTGCCGTAGAGGTCGGGGGCCTCGCCGGGGTAGCCGGCGACGGGCTGCTGCTGGGCGTACGGGTCGAGGCCCGCGTACGGGTCCACGGCCTGCGGGACGCCCGCGTACTGGCCCTGGCCGGTGTCCCAGCCCTGGTCCCCGTACATCGGCTGCTGCGGGTTCTGGTGGTGCTGGGGCTGGTGGTGCTGCGGGTGCTGGGCCTGCTGCGGGTGCTGCTGGTACTGCTGCGGCTGCTGGTACTGGACCGGCTGCTGCGCGTACTGCTGCTGGTACTGCGGCTCCTGCTGGTACTGCGGCTCCTGCGGATACTGCTGCTGCGTGCCGCCGTAGGGCATCTGCCCCTGCTGGGTCTCGTGCCCGATCCACCCCTGGTCCCCGTACTGCGGGTCCTCAGGGTGCCACGGTTCGGGGCCAGGGCCCCGGCCATACTCAGTCATCGATCCCCTAGAGCCGCGAGACGAAGGCCGCGGCTCCGTCTGCCGCGACACCCGGTACCGCCTCTTTGGTGGTGGGCGACGGCTGTTCGAATGCCGTCACGTCGCGCGGAACGTTACCGTATTGCGATCAGACAACCACTTCGACGCACTCGCCGGGCGGATTGCCTGATACCCGTTCGGTCTCAAGCGCGTTCTGGAGGATCACCACCGCGGCCGCCTGGTCGATGACCGACCGGCCCTTCTTCGCGTTCCTCCCCGAGGCCCGCAGCCCCTGGGCCGCGGTGACGGTCGTCATCCGCTCGTCCACCAGACGTACCGTCACCGGCTTGATGCCCTTCGCCAGTTCGTTCGCGAAGGCGCGGACCTTGACCGCGGCCGGCCCCTCCCGCCCGCTGAGCGAGCGGGGGAGGCCGACCACGACTTCGAGGGGCTCGTACTCCTCGACGAGCTGCCGCAGCCGCCGGTGGGCGAAGGGGATGTCCCGTCCCGGAACGGTCTCCACCGGTGTGGCCAACACCCCATCGGGGTCGCACGAGGCGACCCCGATCCGGGCGTCCCCGACATCGATGGCGAGCCGGCGGCCGCGGCGCAGAGTCATCGTCAGACCGTCTCGACGACGAGGCGCTCGACGGCGCTGATGGCCTCCGGGACGGCACCCGGGTTCTGGCCGCCACCCTGGGCGACGTCCGGCTTGCCGCCACCGCCGCCACCGAGGGTCTTGGCGGCCGTACGGACCAGGTCGCCGGCCTTGAGGCCGCGCTCACGGGCGGCCTCGTTGGTGGCGATGACGGTCAGCGGGCGGTCGTTCGCCACGGTGAACAGGGCCACGACGGCCGGGCGGTCGCCCTGGATGCGGCTGCGGACGTCGAGGACCAGCTTGCGCAGGTCGTCGGCGCCGATGCCGTCCGCCACCTGGCCGACGACGAGGGCGACGCCCTTGATGTCCTGGGCGTTCTGGGCGAGCCCGGCGGCGGCCTGGAGGACCTTCTCCGCGCGGAACTTCTCGATCTCCTTCTCGGCGTCCTTCAGCTTGCCGAGCATGGAGGCGATCTTCTCCGGCAGCTCCTCCGGACGGCCCTTGACCAGCTCCTGGAGCTGGGCGACGACCGTGTGCTCCTTGGCGAGGAAGTTGTACGCGTCCACGCCGACGAGGGCCTCGACGCGGCGCACGCCGGAGCCGATGGAGGACTCGCCGAGCAGCTTCACCAGGCCCAGCTGGGCGGTGTTGCCGACGTGCGTGCCGCCGCACAGCTCCTTGGAGAAGTCGCCGATGGTCACGACGCGGACCCGCTCGCCGTACTTCTCGCCGAACTCGGCGATGGCGCCCTGCTTCTTCGCCTCGTCGATGCTCATGATCTCGGCGGTCACTTCGAGCTCGCGCGAGAGCACGTCGTTGATCTTCTGCTCGACGTCGGTGAGGACCGAACCGGGGACGGCGTTCGGGGAGCCGAAGTCGAAGCGGAAGCGGCCGGGGCTGTTCTCCGAACCGGCCTGGGCGGCCGTCGGGCCCAGCGCGTCGCGCAGCGCCTGGTGGGTCAGGTGCGTGGCCGAGTGGGCGCGGGCGATGGCCCGGCGGCGCCTGACGTCGATGGCGGCGTACGCGGAGGCGCCGACCGTCACCTCGCCGACCTGGACGGATCCCTTGTGGACGGAGACGCCCGGGACCGGCTGCTGGACGTCGCGTACCTCGATGACGGCGCCGGTGTCGAGCTTGATCCGGCCCTGGTCGGCGAGCTGGCCGCCGCCCTCCGCGTAGAACGGGGTGCGGTCGAGGACGACCTCGACCTCGTCGCCCTCGGAGGCGGCGGGCGCGGAGACGCCGTTGACCAGCAGGCCGACGATGGTGGACTCGCCCTGGGTGGTGGCGTAGCCGGTGAACTCGGTGGCGCCGGAGCCGTCGGCGATCTCCCGGTAGGCGGACATGTCCGCGTGGCCGGTCTTCTTGGCCTTGGCGTCGGCCTTGGCGCGGTCGCGCTGCTCCTGCATCAGGCGGCGGAAGCCGGGCTCGTCCACGGAGAGGCCCTGCTCGGCGGCCATCTCCAGGGTGAGGTCGATCGGGAAGCCCCAGGTGTCGTGGAGCAGGAACGCCTTGTCGCCGGAGAGGACCGTGCCGCCGGCGGCCTTGGTCTCGGTCACGGCGGTGTCGAGGATGTTCGTGCCGCCCTTGACGGCCTTGAGGAAGGCGGCCTCTTCGGCGAGCGCGACGGTCTCGATGCGCTTGCGGTCGGTGACGAGCTCGGGGTACTGCTGCCCCATCGTGTTGATCACGACGTCGACGAGGTCCTGGACGACCGGGCCGGTGGCGCCCATGAGGCGCATGTTGCGGATGGCGCGGCGCATGATGCGGCGCAGCACGTAACCGCGGCCCTCGTTGCCGGGGGTGACGCCGTCGCCGATGAGCATGACGGAGGTGCGGATGTGGTCGGCGACCACGCGCATCGACACGTCGGTGCCCTGGGCGGCGCCGTACTGCACGCCGGTCAGCTCGGTGGCCTTGTCCATGACCACGCGCAGGGTGTCGGTCTCGTACATGTTCTGCACGCCCTGCAGGATCATCGCGAGGCGTTCGAGGCCGAGACCGGTGTCGATGTTCTTCGACGGCAGGTCGCCGAGGATCGGGAAGTCTTCCTTCCCGTCGCCGGCGCCGCGCTCGTACTGCATGAAGACCAGGTTCCAGATCTCCACGTAGCGCTCGTCGTTGACGGCCGGGCCGCCCTCTACGCCGAACTCCGGGCCGCGGTCGTAGTTGATCTCGGAGCACGGACCGCACGGGCCCGGGACGCCCATGGACCAGAAGTTGTCCTTCTTGCCCAGGCGCTGGATGCGCTCGGCCGGGACGCCGATCTTCTCGCGCCAGATCTGCTCGGCCTCGTCGTCGTCGAGGTAGACGGTGATCCAGAGCTTCTCGGGCTCGAGGCCGTAGCCGCCGTCCGCCACGGAGCTGGTGAGCAGCTCCCAGGCGTACTTGATGGCGCCTTCCTTGAAGTAGTCGCCGAAGGAGAAGTTGCCGCACATCTGGAAGAACGTGCCGTGGCGGGTGGTCTTGCCGACCTCTTCGATGTCCGGCGTACGGACGCACTTCTGCACGCTGGTGGCGCGGGGGGCCGGGGGCTTGGTCTCGCCGAGGAAGTACGGCTTGAACGGGACCATGCCCGCGTTGACCAGCAGCAGAGTCGGGTCGTCCGCGATGAGCGACGCCGAAGGGACAACGGTGTGACCGCGCTCCTCGAAGAAGCTCAGCCAGCGGCGGCGGATTTCAGCCGACTCCATCAGTGGTCCTCATTCCGGTTGTACGTAACCGCCGAGTGGTTCGGTCGGTGGGTGGTCTTGTCGTGCTTGTCGTGCTCGATGGCCCGCAGCCGCCGCGGTCCCGGGAGGGCCGTGACGTTGTCGGGCCGGTCGGGATCGTGGTGCAGTCCCAGTGCGTCGTTCAGCTCGTCCTCGCGCTGCGTCATTCCCGCCTTGACGTCGAGGGCGAAGTCCTTGAGACGGTGGCCCGCCTCCACGGCCTTGTCGGCGGCCTGGGCGGCGAGGCTCTCCGGCGTCAGCTTCTTCAGCTGCCGGTTGACCTTGGTGGTGGCCCACACGCCGGCGGCTGCGCCTGCGGTGAACCAGAAGGCTCGGCGGAACATCGGAGGTCTCAGCCCTTCTGCTTCCGGCGCCTGGCGGCCGGCACCGTACGGCCGACGATCACGTTACGTCGGGATGTCTTGGGTGGCACCTCGTCCGTACGGCCCAGCGCCTTGCGGACGCCGTAGCCGAAGGCGGCGACCTTGACCAGCGGGCCGCCGAAGGTCGAGGCCACGGTGGAGGACAGGGCGGAGGCGTTGGAGGTGACCTCCTGGACGTCGCTCGCGATGGCGTCGACCCGGTCGAGCTGGGTGCGCGCGGAGCGAACGGTCGTGGAGGCGTCCGCGAGCAGCGGGACAGCCTGTTCGGTCACCTCGGCCACCAGCTTGGTGGTCGCCTTGAGCACCTGGGCCAGCCTCACCAGCACCACGGCGAGGAAGGAGACCAGGATGGCCCAGAAGACGGCCACGAGGATCCCGGCCACCTCTCCACCGGACACGTTGCACCGCTCCCTGCACCTGGAAAATCCACGGAAAAAGTCGTCCTCCGACCCTATCGCGCCGGAGATCCCCGGCCGTACCGGAATTCCGGGTCCGACGGGCTCGCCTTGTACGCAGCGCATCCGGACCAGTACCCTCCGTGTCCCATGCGACAGAGGACGTACGGCAATCTTCCCTCGGAGCTGGGCGGCTTCGTCGGCCGGGGTGGCGAACTCGCGGAGCTGGGGCGACTGCTGGGGTCCTCGCGGCTGGTCACGGTGACCGGCGTGGGCGGGGTGGGCAAGTCCCGGCTGGCACTCGCCGCGGCCCGCGAGCAGGCGGACGGGGCGTCGGCGGACGGGGCCGGTGACGCGCAGGAACGCTACTGCGACGGCGTCTGGCTGGCCGAGCTGTCCGGCGTACGGGATCCGGCGCTGCTGGAGCTCACCCTCGCCGAGGCCCTCGGGCTGACCGACCACACCACGCGGCCGCCGCGGACGGTGCTGGCCGAGCACCTGGCCGGGCGGCGGCTGCTGCTGGTCCTCGACGGGTTCGAGCAGCTGGTCGAGGAGACCGCCGAGCTGGTCCGGGAGCTGCTCCGCCGCTCCCCCGGCCTGCGGGTGCTGGCCGCGGGCCGGCGGGCCCTGGCCCTGGACGGGGAGCTCGCCTTCCCGCTGGCCCCGCTGGAGCCGGCCGAGGCCCTGGAGCTGCTGGCCGCGCGCGCCTCGGCCGCCGACCCCGGCTTCGCGGTGAACGACGCGAACCGCGCCGCGCTGGGCGAGCTGTGCGCCCGGCTGGACGGACTCCCGCTGGCGCTGGAGCTGGCGGCGGGCCGGCTGCGGGCGCTGTCCGCCGCGCAGGTGCTGACCCGGCTGGAGGACCGCTTCGCGCTGCTGACGGGCGGGGCGCGCGGGGTGCTCCCCCGGCACCGGGCGCTGCGTACCGCGATCGGCTGGAGCCACGAGCTGTGCACGGCCGAGGAGCGGCTGCTGTGGGCGCGGCTCTCGGTGTTCGGCGGGCAGTTCGACCTCGACGCCGCCGAGTACGTGTGCGCGGGCCCGGACCTGCCGGTGGAGTCGGTACTGGACCTGGTCGGCGAACTGCTCGCGCAGTCCCTCCTGGTCGGGGAGGAGACCCCGACGGGCATGCGCTACCGGATGCTGGAGACCGTACGGATCTACGGCGCGGGCTGGCTGGAGTCGCTGGGCGACGCCGGGCGGCTGCGGCGGCGGCACCGGGACTGGTACATGGGCCTGGCGACCTGGTGCGAGCTGGACTGGTTCAGCCCCCGGCAGCAGGAGGTGGCCGCGCTGGTGGAGGCGGAGCTGCCGAACCTGCGGCTCGCGCTGGAGTGCTGCCTGGACGAGCCGGAGGAAGTCCACCTGGGCCGGTACCTGGCGGGCACCCTGTGGTTCTACTGGGCGGGCTGCGGCCGGCTCACCGAGGGCCGGCACTGGCTGGAGCGCACCCTGGAGGGCGGCCGGGGCCTGACGGAGCCGGAGTACGAGGGCTCGCGGCTCAAGGCGCTGTGGGTGCTCGGCTACGTGGCGGCCCTGCAGGGGGACGCGGTGGCCTCGATGAGCGCCCTGTACGAGTGCCGGGACGGGGCGGAGCGGACCGGGAACGCGGTGGCGGCGGCCTACTCCGTGCACCGGCTCGGCTGCCTGGCCCTGATCTCCGACGACATGGCGCGCGCCGCCGAGCTGCTGCGTTCGGCGCTGGACCGGTACCGGGCGGCCGGGGAGCTGAACAGCAACGTGCTGATGTGCCAGGTGGAGCTGGCGATGGCACTGGCGTTCCAGGGGGACCTGCCGGGCGCGCTCGCGCTGAGCGAGGAGGTCCGGGACATCTGCGAGGAGCGCGGGGAGCGCTGGACGAAGGCGTACGCCCTGTACGTCCTCGCGTACGCGGCGCTCGACTCGGGCGCCGTGGCCGAGGCCCGGCGGCTGCTGGCGGAGTGCGTGGCCGTGAACCACACCTTCCGGGACCTGGTGGGCCTGGTGCTGGCGGTGGAGCTGTTGGCGCTGGTCAACGTCACGGAGGGCCGTCCGGCGGAGGCCGCGGTGCTCCAGGGAGCGGCGGAGCCGATGTGGGACGGGGTGGGGATGCAGCTGTTCGGCTCGGGCTACTTCAACGCGCCGCGGCTGATGTGCCAGGAGCGGGCGGGCGAGCTGCTGGGCGCCGAGCGGTACGCGTCCTGCGCCCGGCACGGGCGTTCCCTGTCGGTGGACGAGCTGGTGGAGCGGGCGGTGCGGGAGCCGGAACCGGTGCCCGCGCCGGCCCCGCTGCCGAGGCCCCGGACGACACCGACCCCGACCCCGACATCGACGCCGGGGCCCGTGCCTGCCGCGGGGCACCCGGGAAACAGGAAACCCGCCGGCTCCCCCAAGGGGGAACCGACGGGCTGACCAGCCTGTGAGGCTACGTCCGCGGAAGAATCAGCGGGCGTAGTACTCGACGACGAGCTGCTCGTCGCAGATGACCGGGATTTCCTTGCGGTTCGGGTCGCGGTCCAGGCGGAAGGCCAGGGCCTTCAGGTTGACCTGCAGGTAACGGGGGGTCTCGCCCTCGCCTGCGTAGCCACCCTCACGGGCAACCTGGAACGGAACCTTCTCGCGGCTGCGCTCGCGCACGGTGATGACGTCGTCCGGACGGACACGGAACGACGGCTTGTCGACCTTGTCGCCGTTGACCTCGATGTGGCCGTGAACGACCATCTGGCGGGCCTGGTAGATGGTGCGGGCGATGCCCGAACGCAGGACCAGGGCGTCGAGGCGACGCTCGAGCTCGACGACCAGCGCCTCGCCCGTCTTGCCTTCGGCCTTCTTGGCGCGGTCGTACGCGCGGGCCATCTGACGCTCAGAGATGTCGTACTGAGCGCGCAGACGCTGCTTCTCCAGCAGACGAACCTTGTAGTCCGAGTTCTGCTTGCGGCCACGGCCGTGCTCGCCCGGCGGGTAGGGGCGGGCCTCGAAGTACTTGACGGCCTTCGGGGTCAGCGCAATGCCGAGGGCACGCGACTTCTTGACCTTGGGTCGCTTCTGGTTCACGGGGAACCTACCTCCATGTAAGTTAGGTGAGGCTTACCTTAGCGAGGAGGACGTAATGTCTCGACCACATGGGATCCCCCTGCCCAGTGCGCATCGGAGTTCAGATCCAAACGAAACAGGATCTGCTTTCGACGACGATAGGCAAGGTCAGCCGCGTCCCAGGGAAGGCGTTCGGCAGCTCACCGGAGCCGAACGCGTACGAACCCTCGTAGAGTCCAACGCCTCAGTATCCCTCACGCTGCCGGGTGCTCGTGACCAGGTGCAGTCTCTTGACCAGGGAGAGTTCGGGACAGGGATGCCGGCCGCGCGGACCGTCACCCCGGACGGGGACGTGATTCTCCTGGTGTCAGGGGAATCCGCGGCTGCCAGGGCAGCCGCTCACGCCCAGGACGACGACCTCACCGCCGTGATCGAGATCACGGATGTGGCGCCGGTGTCCGTGCCCCATCGTATCCGAGGCCGCGCATGGCTGGCCGGGTGGCTGACCCCGGTGCGCGGCGACGACCGCGCGGCCTGCGCCGCCCTGCTCGCGGAGCGGCACCCGGTGGGCGAACTGCTGGGCATGGCCGAGCCCCTCGACGTCCCGTACGGCGATCCGTACGAGGGCCGCCCGGCCTGGACGCTGCTCCGTCTGGAGGTCGGCGAGATCTCGGTGGACGACCTGTGGGGCGCCGAGCACGTGGACCCGGAGGACCTGGCCGCCGCGGAACCGGACCCGATGGTGGCGCACGAGAGCGAGCTGCTCCAGCACCTGCACACCGCCCACAGCGACCGCCTCGGCGAGCTGTGCGGCCTGCTGGGCTCCCGGGAGGCCGCCGGCATGACCGCCGTTCCGCTCGCCCTGGACCGCCTCGGGCTGCGCGTGCGCTTCACCGGCGGCGCGGCCGGCGCCTTCGACGCCCGCTTCGACTTCCCGGAGCCGGTGACGGACATCTGCGGACTGCGCCGCGCGATGCACACCCTCTTCTCCGCGGCCTCCTACTAGGCCGTCGGTCCGGGCGGGCGTCCGGGCGGGCAGGTCGCCAGCATCTGCTGGAGCGCTTCCTTCTCGGGAGGGGTCACCGACAGCGCGTACTTGGCCTTGATCCCGGTGTAGCGCCGTGCGTACTCGCACCAGAACGACTTGAGCGGCGGCTTCCACTTGTCCGCGGTCTTGCTGCTCTTGTCGTAGTTGGTCTGCTTGTCCACGGCGAGCAGGACGTCGAGGTCGTTGGCGTACTCCAGCCGCCGCTGCGGCGTCCAGGAGTACGCGCCGCCGCGCCAGGCCGCGCCGAGGGCGACGACGTGGTCGGTCTGGATCTGCGAGGCCCGCCGGTAGTAGTAGGGCAGTTCCTTGCCCGTGTACGGATCGTGCAGCACTCCGGAGATCACCACGCAGGGGTTGCGGTCGCCCTCGCGCAGTTCCCTGAGGTCCCGGCGCAGTACGTCGTCCCGGGTGTCGCACCCGTTGCGCCCGCCGACGGCGTCGGTCTCGTCGGACCAGTACCTGCCGAAGTTCTCGCGCTTGTAGGTCTCCCAGTTCTTGCCCCACTCGACCTTCAGCCCCGCCAGCCGGGCCCCGGCCGTGCGCGCGTCCGGCGGAAACCCCGGCCCGGTGAGCGGCACCTGCGCCACCAGGGCCGCGGCGCTGGCCCGGGCCGCCCCGGGGTCACCGTGATGACACCCCCCGAGCAGCAGCACGGCCGCGACGGCTCCGGCGGAGGCAGCACGCATTCCCATGCCAGGAGCCTAGGCTCCGCCCCCCGCCGCGGCCCGCCGACACGACTCCCCGGTCAGGCGCCGCCGCGCAGGCGTTCCCGGACCTTCTCCACCACGTCCGCGTAGCGGGCTTCGGCGCCGTACCGCGTCGGCTCGTAGTACCGCTTGCCGTGGATCTCGTCCGGTGCGTACTGCTGCGCGGCGATGCCGCCCGGCACGTCGTGCGGGTACACGTACCCGACGGCGTGCCCCAGCTTCGCCGCCCCCTTGTAGTGCCCGTCCCGCAGGTGCGCCGGCACGGAACCCGCCAGCCCCGCCCTGACGTCGGCCAGCGCCGCGCCGATCGCGGTCGTGGCGGTGTTCGACTTCGGGGCCAGCGCCAGCGCGATGGTGGCGTGCGACAGGGTCAGGGCGGCCTCCGGGAAGCCGATCATCGCCACCGCCTGCGCCGCCGCCACGGCGATCGGCAGGGCGGTGGGGTCGGCCAGGCCGATGTCCTCGCTCGCCGAGATCATCAGGCGGCGCGCGATGAACCGCGGGTCCTCCCCCGCCTCGATCATCCGCGCGAGGTAGTGCAGCGCCGCGTCCACGTCCGAGCCGCGGATCGACTTGATGAGCGCGCTCGCCACGTCGTAGTGCTGGTCGCCGTCCCGGTCGTACTTGACCGCCGCCCGGTCGACGGCCTCCTCCACCGTCTGGAGGGTGATCTCGTCCTCGCCCTTGGCGATCGCGGACCCGGCGCCCGCCTCCAGCGCCGTCAGCGCCCGCCGCGCGTCGCCGCCGGCGATCCGCAGCAGGTGCGCCTCGGCATCGGCGGGCAGGGACACGGCCCCGCCCAGCCCCCGCTCCTCCGTCAGCGCCCGCCGCATGAGCGCGCTCAGGTCCCCGTCCGTCAGCGGTTCCAGCGTCAGCAGCAGCGAGCGCGACAGCAGCGGGGAGATGATCGAGAAGTACGGGTTCTCCGTGGTCGCCGCGATCAGCGTCACCCAGCGGTTCTCGACCGCCGGGAGCAGCGAGTCCTGCTGCGCCTTGCTGAAGCGGTGGATCTCGTCGAGGAAGAGGACGGTCTCCTTGCCGTACCCGCCGGCCGCGCGCCGGGCGCCCTCGATGACGGCCCGTACCTCCTTGACGCCCGCGGTGATCGCGGACAGTTCCACGAACCGCTTCTGCGTCGCCTGGCTCACCACATACGCGAGGGTGGTCTTGCCGATGCCCGGCGGCCCCCACAGGATCACCGACGAGGCGCCCGCCGGACCCCCGGAGCCCTCGCCCACCAGCCGCCGCAGCGGCGAGCCCGGCTTCAGCAGGTGCTGCTGGCCGACGACCTCGTCGAGGGTGCGCGGGCGCATCCGGACGGCGAGGGGGGAAGTCGAGGGGTCCTTCTCCTGGCGGTCTTCGGCGGCGGCGGTGAAGAGGTCTGGTTCCACACGGGAAGCCTATGCGAGCCCACCGACAGTCCCGCCCGGGCCGGTCAGGAGGTCCAGAAGTCCCACCAGCGGGTCAGGATGAGCATCCCGATGATCCCGATGTGCAGGACGGGCAGCACCCACGCGAACTCGTCGAAGAAGCCCCGCAGCCAGCCCGGCGCGGGCAGCAGCCCGTTGCGCACGTTGTGGGAGGTCACGTACCAGAACATGACGATGGTGGCGACCCAGGCCAGGCAGCACCACAGGCACAGCGAGTTGATGTTGTACAGCGACTGGTACATCAG
Organism: Streptomyces sp. NPDC051183; assembly: GCF_040682455.1. NCBI lineage: Bacteria > Bacillati > Actinomycetota > Actinomycetes > Kitasatosporales > Streptomycetaceae > Streptomyces > Streptomyces sp. NPDC051183. The sequence continues at coordinate 84,227 of NZ_JBFBBA010000008.1, read as the reverse complement.
CCAGGCGCAGAAGACGACGCCGAAGAGGGTGCCCGCGTTCAGGGTCAGCCAGTACCAGCGGCGGAACCGGGCCCCGGACAGCAGGCTCATGCCGACGCAGATCACGATCCCGTAGGCGACCAGTCCCAGCATCGGGTTCGGGAAGCCGAAGGCGGACGCCTGGTCGCTCTTCATGATGTTGCCGCAGGAGACGATCGGGTTCAGGCTGCAGCCCGGCGTGAAGTTCGGGTCCTCCAGCAGCTTGAACTTGTCGATCGTGATCACCCAGGCGGCGAGCAGGCCCGCGGCTCCCGTGATCACGAGCAGCAGGGCCAGGGCCCGGCTGCCGCCGACGGTCCGCGGTGCGGCGGTGTCTGCGTCAGTGCCTCGTGTCGTCATACCGCCCGCTCCACATCTGCAAGGTCAACAAGCAGGGGCCATTGTGCCGTACGGGGCCGACCGCCCACCGTTCGGTGGAGATAAAGGAGGCGGGGCCCGGGGCTCGCGCCCCGGGCCCCGCCCTCGGATCGGCCGGCGTCAGGCCAGGCGGGCCCGGACCGTGGCGACCAGTTCGGCGACGGGCACGGAGGTCTGCTCCCCGGACTCCATGTCCTTGAGCTGGACCACGCCCTCGGCCAGATCGCGGTCGCCCGCGACCACGGCGAACCGGGCCCCGCTGCGGTTCGCGTCCTTCATCGCACCCTTGAGGCCCTTGCCGCCGTACGAGATGTCCGCCGCGACACCGGCCCGCCGGAGCTCCGTCACCAGACCGAACAGGGTCGGCTTCGCCCCGCCCAGCGCCACCGCGAACACGGACGTGGCCGCCGGGATGTCCAGCGCGACGCCCTCCGCCTCCAGTGCGAGCACCGTGCGGTCCACGCCCAGCGCCCAGCCCACGGAGGGCAGCGCCGGGCCGCCGATCATCTCGGAGAGGCCGTCGTAGCGGCCGCCGCCGCCGACCGCCGACTGCGAGCCCAGACCGTCGTGGACGAACTCGAAGGTGGTCCGGGTGTAGTAGTCGAGGCCGCGCACGAGCTTCTCGTCGTCCTCGAAGGCGACGCCGGCCGCCGTCACCAGCGCCCGCACCTCCTCGTGGTACGCCTTGCACGCGTCGCACAGGTAGTCGCGCAGCATGGGTGCGCCGACCAGCTGCTTCTGGACGGACTCCCGCTTGTCGTCGAGGACGCGCAGCGGGTTGATCTCGGCCCGGCGGACGGTGTCCTCGTCCAGGTCCAGCCCGCACAGGAAGGCCTGGAGGGCCTCCCGGTACACCGGCCGGCACTCCTTGTCGCCGAGCGAGTTCAGCAGGATGCGGAAGTTGCGCAGGCCGAGCGTGCGGTACGCCTGGTCGGCCAGGATGATCAGCTCGGCGTCCAGCGCCGGATCCTCGGCACCGATGGCCTCGGCACCGACCTGCGAGAAGTGGCGGTAACGGCCCGCCTGCGCCCGCTCGTAGCGGTAGTACGAGCCGGAGTACCAGAGCTTGACGGGCAGGCCGCCGAGCTTGTGCAGGTTGCCCTGGAGCGCCGCGCGGAGCACGGAGGCGGTGCCCTCGGGGCGCAGCGCCAGCTGGTCGCCGCCCTTGGTCGTGAGGGTGTACATCTCCTTGCTGACGATGTCGGTGGACTCGCCGACACCGCGGGAGAACAGCTCGACGTTCTCGAAGCCGGGGGTCTCGACGTACCCGTAGCCGGAGTTCTTCAGGGGCGCCGAGATCGCCTCGCGCACCGCCAGGAAGGTGGCGGAGCGGGGCGGCAGCAGGTCGTACGTGCCCTTGGGGGCCTGAAAAGTACTCACGAAACTCTCGTCACATTCCTCGTCGTGGAGCGGGCGCGGCACCACTGGGGTTCGCTCCCAGGCCCGCGGCGACTTCCCGAAGGTACGGGTTGGTCACGCGTTCGCGGCCGATGGTGGTCTGGGGACCGTGGCCGGACAGCACCACGGTCGAGTCGTCGAGCGGCAGGCACACGCGGGCCAGCGACTGGAGGATCTCGGCGTGGGAGCCGCCGGGCAGGTCGGTGCGTCCGATGGAGCCGGCGAAGAGCAGGTCGCCCGAGAAGAAGACCGGCGGGATGTCTGCCAGCTCGGGCATCCGGAAGGTCACCGACCCCTTCGTATGCCCGGGCGCGTGCGCCACCGAGAAGTCCATGCCCGCCAGTTTCAGGGCGGCGCCGTCGGTGAGCTCCCGGACGTCGTCCGGCTCGCCCACGGTCAGCTCTCCCATGAGCGGCATCCCGATGGAGCGGCCGAGGGCCTTCTCCGGGTCGCTCATCATGTAGCGGTCCTCGGGGTGGATCCAGGCCGGTACGTCGTGTGCTCCGCACACCGGGACCACGGAGGCCACATGATCGATGTGACCGTGGGTGAGGACGACCGCGACGGGCTTGAGCCGATGCTTCTTCAGCGTCTCCTCGACACCCTGGGCGGCCTGGTGGCCCGGGTCGATGATGACGCACTCCTCACCGGCGGCGGGGGCGACCACATAGCAGTTGGTCCCCCAAGCCCCGGCGGGGAACCCGGCAATCAGCACGTTCGTCCTCAATCGTCGTCCGGCGGGAGCCTCGGCAGCGGCCCTGGATCGGAATGCTGCTGCTCAGAGCCTACCGGCGCCGCTCATTACACAGCGAACCCATATACGGTACGCCCTAGCCCAGCCCGGACAGCGGTACCAGAGACGCACAAGGAGACGACCCGGTGGTCACGAGCGATCAGCGGCGGCGACAGCTCGCCAGGGAAAAGTACGAGCGCCAGCAGAAGCGCCGGGCCGAGGCCCGTCAGAAGACGCGCCGGCGCATGGCCGTGATCGGCGCCGCGGTGGCCGTCGTGGTCGCGACGCTGGTCGGCCTCGTGGTCGGCGGAGTGTTCGACAAGGACAAGAAGGACAAGGCGGCCGACCCGGCCGCGAACCCGTCGGCGCAGCCGACGCCCAAGCAGTCGCCCTCGCCCGCGATGGCGATCGACGACAAGGCGAAGTACACCTTCGCGCTGAAGACCAGCGCGGGCGACGTCAAGTTCGAGATGGACGCGGCGAAGACCCCGCAGACGGTCAATTCCTTCAAGTCGCTCGCCGACAAGAAGTTCTTCGACAACACCAAGTGCCACCGCCTGACCACCTCCGGCATCTTCGTGCTCCAGTGCGGCGACCCCGAGGGCACCGGCATGGGAGGCCCGGGCTACACCATCGCCGACGAGAACCTCGACTCCCTGGGCAAGCCGAACGACCAGGGTCAGGTGATCTACCCGGCGGGCACCGTGGCGATGGCGAACACCGGCCAGCCCGGCTCGGGCGGCAGCCAGTTCTTCCTCGTCTACAAGGACAGCCCGCTGGCCCCGTCGTACACGCCGTTCGGCAAGATCGACGCGGCCGGTCTGAAGATCCTCGAGGAGGTCGCCAAGGCCGGCACGGCCGACGGCGGCCAGGACGGGGCCCCCAAGACCCCGGTCACCATCGAGCAGGGCACCGTCACCAAGAACTGACGGACGCGGCGGCCCGCACCGGCCGGCGTCCCGCCCGTACGGCGATATTGCGTCGTGCGGGATGCGGACAGCCGGCCCGGCGGTCGCCTATGTTTGCGTTGTGCAGGGCGGGCGCTGCCCGCCCCAGGAAACTGTGGACGATGCCCAGGGGGGCGAACCCCCTCGCAGGCATCAGGTGGAGGAGGCGCTGTGAGCAGCGACCCGTGGGGCCGAGTCGACGAGACCGGCACCGTGTACGTGCGTACTGCCGATGGCGAGAAGGTCGTCGGTTCGTGGCAGGCCGGCACGCCGGAGGAGGCCCTGGCCTACTTCGAGCGCAAGTACGAGGGCATTGTGGTCGAAATCGGCCTCCTCGAACGACGGGTGCGGACGACCGACCTTTCGGCCAAGGACGCGTCGACGGCGATCGACCACCTGCGCACGCAGGTGGACGAGCACCACGCCGTCGGCGACCTCGACGCCCTGCGCGTCCGGCTGGACAAGCTGGTGACGACCGTCGACTCGCGGCGCGAGGAGCGCAAGGTCCAGAAGGCCAAGCAGACGGACGAGGCCCGCGCGGCCAAGGACGCCCTGGTCGTCGAGGCCGAGCAGCTGGCGCAGAGCGACCAGTGGCGCAGCGCCGGTGAGCGGCTGCGTGCGCTGGTGGACATCTGGAAGGGTCTGCCGCGCCTCGACCGCAAGTCGGACGACGAGCTGTGGCACCGCTTCTCGCACGCCCGCTCCGCCTTCTCCAAGCGCCGCAAGGCGCACTTCGCCTCGCTCGACGCGCAGCGCGAGGACGCGCGCAAGGTGAAGGAGAAGCTGGTCGCGGAGGCCGAGTCGCTGTCGAAGTCGACGGACTGGGGTCCGACGGCGGCCCGCTACCGCGAGCTGATGACGGACTGGAAGGCGGCGGGCCGCGCGCAGCGCGAGTCCGAGGACGACCTGTGGAACCGTTTCCGCGGTGCGCAGGACGTGTTCTTCGCGGCCCGCGGCGAGGTCTTCGCCGAGCGCGACGCGGAGCAGGTCGAGAACCTGAAGCTGAAGGAGGAGCTGGCCGACGAGGCCGAGAAGCTCGTCCCGATCACCGACCTGAAGACGGCGCGCGCCGCCTTCCGCTCCCTCAACGAGCGCTGGGAGGCCATCGGTCACGTACCGCGGGACGCGCGTCCCAGGGTCGAGGGCCGGATGCACTCCGTGGAGCGGGCGATCCAGGAGGCCGAGGAAGGCGAGTGGCGCCGCACCAACCCGGAGGCGCGGGCCCGTGCGGCCGGTCTGACGGGTCAGCTGCAGGCGGCGGTCGACAAGCTGCGCGAGCAGATCGACGCCGCGCGCGCCGCGGGCAACAACGCGAAGGCCGACAAGCTGGCCCGCGAGCTCGAAGGCCGCCAGGCCCTGCTGGACCAGGCGCTTAAGGGCCTGGAGGAGTTCGGCGGCTGACGCCTCGTGCGCTCGACCGAGTGGGCATCACCGGAGGATCGGGTGATGCCCACTCGATTTGTTACCCGCTTTCAACACAGGCTGCGCACTGGGAGCACCTTGCACCTGTGTACCGTTGTACGGTGCCGCAGGTGGCGGCTGATCGTTCAGGGCGACTACCAGGATTGAATGTGACGCATACCCAAATACGCGCGGGTGTCCCAGACACGCTTTCCGTACCCCCTCCCGTCGTCACCAAACGCGACTCCGGTCTGCGCGGCATGGGACGGAGCCTGCTCGCCAACCTGGAGCGGGCCAAGAAGGCGCTGCTGCTCCACATCGCGCTGCGGGCCACCGGACTGCTCACCATGGCTGTCTGGTCGGAGCGCAAGGATGTGCGGCCCCTGGAGATCCTCGGCGGGCGCTGGGACGCGGTCTACTACCTGCACATCGCCGAGAGCGGCCTGACCACCCCGATGTCGTCGCCGTCGCCCTGCGCGTCCGCCGGGCCAGGCTGCCAGATGGCGTTCTTCCCCGTCTACCCCATGCTGATCCGGTACACGTCGTACGTCACCGGACTGCCCATGAACTGGGTGGCGATGGGGCTCGCGCTGTTCGCCTCGGTCATCGCGGCGTGGGGCATCTTCGCGGTCACGGACAAGATCTACGGCAAGCGCGTCGCGCTCTTCACCTGCGCCCTGTTCGCGATCGTGCCCGCCGCGCTCGTCCAGTCCATGGCGTACACGGAGCCGCTCTTCCTCGCCCTGAGCGCGTGGGCGATGTACGCGGTGCTGTCGCGGGCCTGGCTGACGGCCGGTGTGCTGGCGTTCCTGGCGGGTGCCACGCGGCCGTCGGGATCGGCGATCGTCGCGGCGGTGGTGCTGACGGCGCTGTTCGAGTACATCCAGTGGCGCCGCAAGAAGCGCAAGAAGCGGCCTCCGGTGGGCCGGATGCTGACGGCCGTCGCCATCGCCCCGCTGGGCTGGTTCGGGTACGTCGGCTACGTCGGGTACCACTTCGGCCGCTGGGACGGGTACTTCGAGCTCCAGCGCCGGTGGGGTTCGGTCTTCGACGGCGGGTGGGACACCGCCCGCAACCTGAAGAAGACATTCACCGAGGTGCACACCACCCTCAACCACGTGACGGTCTCGCTCACGGTCTGCACGGCGGTGGTCCTGTTCGTCCTGATGACGCGCAGACGCCGGCCCCCGATGGTCGTGTGGATCTACACCGCGATGTGCGTCCTGATCGCCCTGGGCGGCGCCGGCTTCTACTTCTCGAAGATGCGCTTCCTGATGCTGGCCTTCCCACTGCTCTTCCCCTTCGCGCTGGCCCTCGCCCGGGCCCGGAAGAGCACGGTGATCTGGATCATCGGATCCGCGACGCTCGTGTCCGCCCTGTTCGGCGGCAACCTCAACTTCGTCTGGTGGGGCTGCCCCTGATCCCGCCGGTCGCCACCTGACCGTACGACTGTGGGCGCCACCCCCGAGGGGGTGGCGCCCACAGTCGTGTGCGGCTCCGGGACTACGGCCGGCGGGCCGAGGTCACCCGGTACACGTCGTAGACGCCCTCGACGCCCCGTACGGCCTTCAGGACGTGCCCCAGGTGCTTCGGGTCGCCCATCTCGAAGGTGAACCGGGAGGTGGCCACCCGGTCGCGGGAGGTCTGCACGGCGGCCGACAGGATGTTCACGTGCTGGTCCGACAGGACGCGGGTGACGTCCGACAGCAGGCGGGACCGGTCCAGCGCCTCGACCTGGATGGCGACCAGGAAGACGGACGACTGGGTCGGGGCCCACTCGACCTCCAGCATCCGCTCGGGCTGCTGGGAGAGCGAGTCGACGTTCACGCAGTCCGCGCGGTGAACCGATACGCCACTGCCCCGCGTGACGAACCCGATGATCGGGTCGCCGGGCACCGGCGTGCAGCAGCGGGCCAGCTTGACCCACACGTCGTCCACGCCCTTGACGACCACGCCCGGGTCGGCGTTGTTGCGGCGCTTGCTGCGGCCGCGGACCGGCGGGATGCTCTCCTCGATGTCCTCGTTGGCCGCTTCCTCGCCGCCGAGCGCCTGCACCAGCTTCTGTACGACGCCCTGCGCGGCCACGTGGCCCTCGCCGATCGCCGCGTAGAGCGAGGAGATGTCCGGGTAGCGCATCTCGTGCGCCAGGGTGACGAGCGAGTCGCCGGTCAGGATGCGCTGGATCGGCAGGTTCTGCTTGCGCATGGCCCGCGCGATGGCGTCCTTGCCGTGCTCGATGGCCTCGTCGCGGCGCTCCTTGGAGAACCAGGCGCGGATCTTGTTGCGGGCCCGCGGGGACTTGACGAAGCCGAGCCAGTCGCGGGAGGGTCCGGCGCCCTCGGCCTTGGAGGTGAAGACCTCGACCAGGTCGCCGTTGTCGAGGGTCGATTCGAGCGGTACGAGCCGCCCGTTGACCCGCGCCCCTATGGTGCGGTGGCCGACCTCGGTGTGGACGGCGTACGCGAAGTCGACGGGGGTGGCCCCGGCGGGCAGCGCTATGACGTCACCCTTGGGGGTGAAGACGAAGACCTCGTTCTGGGAGAGGTCGAAGCGCAGCGAGTCGAGGAACTCGCCCGGGTCCTCGGTCTCCTTCTGCCAGTCGAGCAACTGGCGCAGCCAGGCCATGTCGTTGACCGTGTCCTGGCCCGCGCTGCCCTTGGCGGCCTGCGGGACGTCCGTGCGGACCTTGGAGGCGCCGGCGACGGTCTGCTGCTTGTACTTCCAGTGCGCGGCGATGCCGTACTCGGCGCGGCGGTGCATGTCGAAGGTGCGGATCTGGAGTTCGACCGGCTTGCCGCTGGGCCCGATGACCGTCGTGTGGAGCGACTGGTACATGTTGAACTTGGGCATCGCGATGTAGTCCTTGAACCGGCCGGGGACCGGATTCCACCGCGCGTGCACCGTGCCGAGGGCCGCGTAGCAGTCCCGCACGGTGTCGACGAGGACTCGGATGCCCACCAGGTCGTAGATCTCCGCGAAGTCGCGGCCGCGGACGATCATCTTCTGGTAGACGCTGTAGTAGTGCTTGGGCCGGCCGGTGACGGTGGCCTTGATGCGGGCGGCTCTGAGGTCGGTCTGCACCTCGTCCGTGACGACGGTGAGGTACTCGTCCCGCTTGGGGGCGCGCTCGGCCACCAGTCGGACGATCTCGTCGTACATCTTGGGGTAGAGGATCGCGAAGGCGAGGTCCTCCAGCTCCCACTTGATGGTGTTCATGCCCAGGCGGTGCGCCAGCGGGGCATAGATCTCAAGCGTCTCGCGGGCCTTCTTCTCCTGCTTCTCCCGCTTGAGGTAGCGCATGGTGCGCATGTTGTGCAGGCGGTCGGCGAGCTTGATGACCAGGACCCTGGGGTCCTTGGCCATGGCCACGACCATCTTGCGGACGGTCTCGGCCTGGGCGGCCTCGCCGAACTTGACCCGGTCGAGCTTGGTGACGCCGTCGACGAGCAGGGCGACCGCGTCACCGAAGTCGCGCCGCAGGTCCTCCAGCCCGTACTCGGTGTCCTCGACGGTGTCGTGCAGCAGGCCGGCCATCAGGGTGGCGGGGTCCATGCCCAGCTCGGCGAGGATCGTCGTCACCGCGAGCGGATGGGTGATGTACGGGTCGCCGCTCTTGCGCTTCTGACCGCGGTGCCAGCGCTCCGCGACCTGGTACGCCTGCTCGATCTGGCGCAGGGTCGCCGTCTCGATCTTCGGGTCGTTGCTGCGGACTATACGGAGCAGGGGCTCCAGTACCGGGTTGTACGGGTTGGAGCGCTGCGCACCGAGGCGGGCCAGCCGGGCGCGCACCCGGTTGGAGGACCCGGCCGACTTCGCGGGCACGGGCTTGACCGGCGGAGCCGGCGGGGGCGTGGCGGCAGCCGCCGCGGCCTGCTCGGCCTGCGGGTCGGGCTGCGCGGCGGAGATTGGCTGGACCTCGTCTGGCAAGAGCACTCCTCAGGAGGATCCGGTGCCCCGGTCAGGTCCGGATATCCAATGGTAGCGAGGGTTCCGTCACCCCGTTCCCCGCCGCCCACCCGCCGAGACGCCGCAGGAACGCCCGCCGAACGCGGAAGCGGCGGCACCCGGGACGTCCCGGGTGCCGCCGCTTCGGCGATACGGTGCTCAGACCACGATCAGCGCGTCCAGCGGGGCGCCCGCAAGGGCGCCGTCCAGCCGTTCACGGCCCGGCAGGAACGACAGCTCCATCAGGACCGCGACCCCGGCGACCTCGGCCCCGGCCCGCCGGATCAGCTCCAGCGAGGCGCCGGCGGTACCGCCGGTGGCCAGGACGTCGTCGATGACCATGACCTTGTCACCGGCCGCCAGGTCCTCCGCGTGGACCTCGATCTCCGCGGACCCGTACTCCAGGTCGTAGGACTGGGCGAGCGTGGCGCCGGGCAGCTTGCCGGCCTTGCGGACCGGTACGAAGCCGATGCCCGCCTGCACGGCCACCGGAGCCGCCAGGATGAACCCCCGCGCCTCCAGGCCGACGATCTTCGTCGCCCCGTACCGTCCGGCCAGCTCCACCAGCGCGTCCGTCAGCGCGGCGAACGCCTTCGGGTCGGCCAGCAGCGGGGTGATGTCCTTGAACATCACCCCCGGCTTCGGGTAGTCCGGTACGTCCTTGATCCGGCTGAGCAGCAGCTCGCGCGCCTCGGTGGACAGCGGCGCCGTCATCGGCGCCGCCCCGGCCGGCCCTGCGCGACGACCTGCGGCGCGTCATCGGCGGGGCCGTCCTGCGCGGACTCGCCCTTCGCCGAGGCGGACGCCCGCTTCGCGAGCACCCGCTTCTTCAGCGCCTTCATGGCCGGCTCGCGCTCCTTGAGGTCCACGACCAGCGGGGTCGCGATGAAGATCGAGGAGTACGCACCGGCGGCGAGGCCGACGAACAGCGACAGGGAGATGTCGTTCAGCATGCCGGCGCCCAGGAAGCCGCCGCCGATGAAGAGCAGGGCCGCGACCGGGAGCAGCGCCACGACGGTGGTGTTGATCGAGCGGACCAGCGTCGCGTTGATGCTGCGGTTGGCGATCTCGCTGAACGTCCAGCGGGTCTGCTTGGTGATGTCCTTCGAGCCCTCCTTGAGACCGTCGAAGACGACGACGGTGTCGTAGAGGGAGTAACCGAGGATCGTCAGCAGACCGATGACCGTACCCGGGGTGACCTCGAAGCCGACCAGCGCGTACACGCCGACCGTGATCGTGAGGTCGTGGATCAGCGCGATGAGCGCCGCGATGGCCATCCGCCACTCGAAGGCGATCGCGAGGTAGATCACCACGAGGACCATGAACACGCCGAGGCCGGTCCAGGCCTTGTTCGCGATCTGCTCGCCCCAGCTCGGGCCGACCAGGTCCGCGTTGATCTGACCCGCCTCGACCTTGAGGTCGGTGGCGAGCTTGGCCTTCACATCGGCCGCGGCGGCGGTGTCCAGTTCCGAGATCTGGATGCGCAGACCGCCCGTGCCGAGCTCCTGGACGATCGCGTCGTGGCCGGAGGCCTCTTCCGCGGCCTCGGTCGCCTTGGCGACGGAGACGGCCGTCTTCGGGGTGGTGAAGACGGCACCGCCCTTGAACTCGATGCCCATGTTGAGGCCCTGAACGGCCAGGGCCACGATCGCCGTGATGGTGATCAGTATGGAAACGCCGTACCAGACGAAACGCTTGCCGACGAAGTCGTAACCGACCTCACCTCGGTACAGCTTGGCGCCGAGATCTCCGAGCTTCGACATCCCTCACGCCTCCTTTGCGTCGACGGGAGCTTCGATGGTCGCGGCGGCCGCGCCGGAGCCGGTACGACGCGAGCGTCGCAGCGGCGGCTGGGCGCCCAGTCGCTTCGGGTCCAGACCGGACCACGGGTGACCGCTGGAGAAGAACTTCGTGCGGGCCAGCAGCGTCATGACCGGCTTGGTGAAGAGGAACACCACGACCACGTCGAGCAGGGTGGTCAGACCCAGGGTGAAGGCGAAGCCCTGCACCTTGCCGACGGTGACGATGAAGAGCACCGCGGCCGCCAGGAACGACACGAAGTCGGAGACCAGGATGGTGCGCCGGGCACGCGGCCAGGCACGCTCGACGGCCGGACGCAGGGTGCGGCCCTCGCGGATCTCGTCGCGGATGCGCTCGAAGTACACGATGAACGAGTCGGCGGTGATGCCGATCGCCACGATCGCGCCGCAGACGGCGGGCAGGTTCAGCGCGAAGCCGATGCCCTTTCCGAGCAGCGCCATGAGCGTGTACGTGAGGATCGCGGACACCAGGAGGCTGACGATGGCGATGAACGCCAGGCCCCGGTAGTAGACCAGCAGGTAGATCACGACCAGCGCGAGGCCGATCGCACCGGCGATCAGGCCGGCCTTCAGCTGCTCGCCGCCGAGCGCGGCGGTGACGGTGGTGACGCTGTCCTCCTGGAAGGACAGCGGCAGCGCGCCGTACGACAGCATGTTGCCCAGGTCCTGCGCGGACTGCTGGTTGAAGCCGCCGGAGATCTCCGCGTTGCCGCCGGTCAGCGCCTGGCTGACGGACGGGTCGGAGATGACCTCGCCGTCGAGGACGATCGCGAACTGGTTCTGCGGGGACTGCTTGGCCGCGAGCTCACCGGTGATCTTGGCGAACTTGTCGGCGCCCTTGTCGGTGAACTGCATCGTGACGATCCACATGCCACGCTGCGGGTCGATGACGCCCTTGGCGTCCTTCACGTCCTGGCCGTTGACCGAGGCCGGGCCGAGGACCCACTTCGCCCAGGCGTTGCCGCGCTTGCCACAGGCGAGCGTCGGGTCCTCGGGCTTGACGTTCTTGCTGACGGCGCTGCGCTGGGTCTCGTTGCTGCAGTCCAGCGCGGCGAACTTCGCCTGCAGGTCGGCGGCGGCCGTCTCGGGGTTGGCCGGGGGCGCGGACGGGGTCGGAGCCTTGCTGTCGTCTGCCTTCTTCGACTCGCTCGCCGAAGGCGTGGGAGTGGGGGTGCTCGGGGCCTTGAGGGCCTCGCTGAGCACACGGCCCTGGGAAGTGGCGCTGGACGACGGGGTGGCCGGCGGGCTGGACTTGCCGTCCTCCGCCTTCGGGGTGCCGGAACCGCTCGCGGAGGGGCTCGGGGAGCCGCTCGGCGTGGCCTCGGGGGCGATCGGGGCGCCGTCCGCCACGGCGAGGACCGGGCGGAAGTACAGCTGGGCGGTGGTACCGACCTGCTGGCGCGCCTGCTGCTCGTTCATTCCCTTGGGAATGTTCACGATGATGTGATCGCGGCCCTGGGTCTGAACCTCGGCCTCCGACACGCCGAGACCGTTGACGCGGCGCTCGATGATGCCGACCGCCGTGTTCATGTTGGTCTCGTTGACGGCGCTCTCTTTGCCGGGCTCGCTCTTGGCCTTGAGCGTGATGCTCGTACCGCCCGCGAGGTCGATGCCGAGCCGGGGGGTCGTCTGACCAGTGAGGAACATCCCCGCGGTGAGCGCCACCATCGCGATCAGGATCAATGCCAGGGCGCGCCCCGGCCTCCCCTGAGCCCCCGTGGGCCGCCGGCCCTTCTTCGGTGCTGCCACCTTGTCGTATCTCCCTGTCCAACCGTCCCGCGCCGGGTCAGCGCGCGGACGGCCACGAAATGTGTGGTGGGGACCCCTGCCCCCCGCAGAAGTGTCACATCCGGGGACCGCGGTGGCCGCCGGTCCGGCGCCTCCGCGATCCCCTGCCGGGCGCTACTTCGCGCCGGGCTCGCCGTCTGCCTTGCCGTCGCCCGGCTTCTCGGCCTCGGGGCTGTCACCCTCGTCCTTCTTGCCCAGGTCGAGCTTGGGAGCCTCGTCCTCGTCCTTCGTCAGGTCCGTCTTCGGGGCCTCGGTCAGGGAGGACGCGTCGTCGGGGACGACCGGCGTGTCGATCGTCAGATCATCGGTCGTGCCGTGGACGATGCGGTTGTACTCCTCGTCCTCGAGGACGGCGCCGATGGCGTTCTTCGCGAACATCGCGTGGACGCCGGGAGCCACCTCAAGGGTGACCGTGTCCTCACCGATCTCCTTCACCGTGGCGTACATGCCGCCGATGGTGCGGACGCCGGTGCCGGGCGTCATGTGGTCGCGCATCTGCGCGGCCGCCTGCTGCTTCTTCTTCGCGGAACGGGTCATCAGGAACATCGCCCCGATGAGCACGATGAACGGGAGGAGCGTCACAATATCCACGGGACGGAGATCCTTCGCACGACCGCACTGGAGACGGCCTTTTTCTACGGGGGTGGGCACGCCGACCCGAAGGGTCGGCATCGGCGGAGTCTAGGCGAGTCCGCACCGATGGAACAACGCCCAGCATGTCATCGCAGTTCCTGACGGAGCGAACCTCCGCGCCGTCAACCCCCGAACAAGCCCTGTTGCCCCCCGGAACCGCCCCCGGAGTGCTGCGGCGGGACAAGTCCCAGGTGAGCCCATGCGGCGGGGGTCGCGACCCGCCCGCGGGGGGTACGGGCCAGCAGTCCCTCCCGTACGAGGAACGGCTCGGCCACCTCCTCCACGGTCTCGCGCTCCTCGCCGACGGCGACGGCGAGGGTCGACAGGCCGACGGGTCCGCCGCCGAAGAGCTTGAGCAGCGCCTCCAGCACGGCCCGGTCCAGCCGGTCGAGGCCGCGGGCGTCCACCTCGTAGACCTGCAGGGCGGTTTCGGCGACCTCGCGGGTGATCACCCCGTCGGCCCGCACCTGGGCGTAGTCGCGGACGCGGCGCAGCAGGCGGTTGGCGATGCGCGGGGTGCCGCGGGAGCGTCCGGCGATCTCGGCGGCGCCGGCGGTGTCGATCTCGACGTCGAGGAGGCGGGCGGAGCGGTGTACGACGCGTTCCAGCTCCTCGGGGGCGTAGAACTCCATGTGCCCGGTGAAGCCGAAGCGGTCGCGCAGCGGCGGGGGCAGGAGGCCGGCCCGGGTCGTCGCACCGACCAGGGTGAAGGGCGGGAGCTCCAGCGGGATCGCGGTGGCGCCGGGGCCCTTGCCGACGATCACGTCGACCCGGAAGTCCTCCATGGCCATGTAGAGCATCTCCTCGGCGGGCCGGGACATGCGGTGGATCTCGTCGAGGAAGAGGACCTCGCCCTCCTGGAGCGAGGAGAGGATGGCCGCGAGGTCGCCCGCGTGCTGGATGGCGGGGCCGGAGGTGATCCGGATCGGGGCGTCCATCTCGGCGGCGATGATCATGGACAGGGTGGTCTTGCCGAGGCCGGGGGCTCCGGAGAGCAGGACGTGGTCGGCGGTGGCGCCGCGCTGGCGGGCCGCCTTGAGGACGAGGTCCAGCTGCTGGCGCACCTTCTCCTGGCCGACGAACTCGCCGAGGTCCTTGGGGCGCAGGGCCGCCTCGACGGCGGTGTCCTCGCCGTCGGCGGCGGCCGCTACGAGCCGCTCGGCCTCGACGTCGGTGGTCTCGTCGTCCCAGTTCACGGTGTCAGTCTGCCTTCTCGGTGTGGTGCGGTGGTGTGTCGCCTACGGTCAGCGGGACCGGTTCAGGGACTGGAGGGCGGCTCGCAGGAGCTGCGGGACCGGGGCGGCGCCGCCGGCGGCGATGGCGGCCTCGGCCTGCGGGGTCACGGCCGAGACGGCCTCCTCCGCTTCGCGCGACGCGTAGCCCAGGCCGATCAGCGCGGCGGCCAGCTGCTCGGTCCACGGCGCCGGACCGGGGGCCGTGGAGCCGCGCTGCGCCCCCACCAGGCCGCTGGAGCCCAGCGGAGCCCCCAGCTTGTCCTTGAGCTCCAGCAGGAGCTTCTGTGCGCCCTTCTTGCCGATGCCGGGGACGGCGGTGAGGGACTTCTCGTCCCCGGTCGAGACGGCGAGCCGCAGCGCGTCCGGGCTGTGCACCCCGAGCATGGCCTGGGCCAGCCTCGGCCCGACCCCGCTGGCCGTCTGGAGGAGCTCGAAGACCTGCCGCTCGTCGTCGTCCGCGAAGCCGTACAGCGTCAGCGAGTCCTCCCGTACGACGAGCGAGGTCGCGAGCTTGGCGTCCTGCCCGATCCGCAGGCCGGCGATCGTGTTCGGCGTGCAGTGCACGGCCATGCCCACTCCCCCGACCTCGATCACGGCCAGGGTGGGGGCGAGTGCGGCGACTGGGCCGCTGACGAAGGCGATCATCGGGTACGGCCTTTCGAGGCGTGCAGGGCCACCGCCTGCTGGAGGCGGTTCTGGGCGGGGGCCCGCCAGATGTGGCAGATGGCGAGCGCGAGGGCGTCGGCCGCGTCGGCGGGCTTCGGCGGGGCGTCGAGCCGCAGCAGCCGGGTGATCATCGCCCCGACCTGCGCCTTGTCGGCCCGGCCGCTGCCGGTGACGGCGGCCTTGACCTCACTGGGGGTGTGCAGGGCGACCGGTATCCCGCGCCTGGCGGCGCACAGCATGGCGACGGCACTGGCCTGGGCCGTGCCCATCACGGTGCTGACGTTGTGCTGGCTGAAGACCCGCTCCACGGCGACGACTTCGGGCCGGTGCGCGTCGAGCCATTCCTCGATGCCCTGCTCGATGGCGACGAGCCGGTGGCCCAACTCCGCATCGGCGGGCGTGCGTACGACACCCACCCCGAGCATGGTCAGGGGGCGGCCGGCGACACCTTCGACGACACCGACACCGCATCGGGTCAGTCCCGGGTCAACACCGAGAACGCGCACGCTCCACCCCTGGTCCCTCGCTCGCCTGTCCGGTCCGGTCCGGTGCAGGCTATCCGGCGCCACTGACAAAGCGACGGGCCGGCAGGGTGTGTCCCTGCCGGCCCGTCGAAATCAGCGCCCCTATCAGGCGTCGACCTTCTCCATGACCTCGTCCGAGACGTCGAAGTTGGCGAAGACGTTCTGCACGTCGTCGCTGTCCTCCAGCGCGTCGATCAGCTTGAAGATCTTACGTGCGCCCTCTTCGTCCAGCTCGACCTGCATGGTCGGCAGGAAGTTGGAGTCGGCGGAGTCGTAGTCGATGCCCGCCTCCTGGAGCGCGGTGCGGACCGCGACCATGTCGGTGGCCTCGCTGATGATCTCGAAGCTCTCGCCGAGGTCGTTGACCTCTTCGGCGCCCGCCTCCAGCACGGTCTCCAGGACGTCGTCCTCGGAGAGCTCGCCCTTGGGCAGGAGCACGACGCCCTTGCGGTTGAACAGGTACGAGACCGAGCCCGGGTCCGCCATCGAACCGCCGTTGCGGGTCATGGCGACGCGCACGTCGGACGCGGCGCGGTTGCGGTTGTCGGTGAGGCACTCGATGAGCACCGCGACGCCGTTCGGACCGTAGCCTTCGTACATGATCGTCTCGTAGTCGGCGCCGCCGGCCTCCAGGCCGCCGCCGCGCTTGACCGCGGAGTCGATGTTCTTGTTCGGGACCGAGCTCTTCTTGGCCTTCTGGATGGCGTCGAAGAGCGTCGGGTTGCCATCGACGTCGGCGCCGCCCATCCGGGCCGCGACCTCGATGTTCTTGATCAGCTTCGCGAAGAGCTTGCCGCGCTTGGCGTCAACCACGGCCTTCTTGTGCTTCGTCGTAGCCCATTTAGAGTGGCCGGACATCTGCCTGTCTCCTTCGCGTCACCAACAATGTTCGCCTCAGATCCTACCGGGACGGCGTTACAGCCCCGCGCGCACCATGTCGACGAAGTACGCGTGGACCCGATCGTCACCCGTCAGCTCGGGGTGGAACGAGGTGGCGAGGACGTTGCCCTGGCGCACGGCGACCGTGTGGCCGTCGTACGTGGCGAGCACCTCGGCGGCGGCGCCGACCGACTCGACCCACGGGGCGCGGATGAAGACGCCCTCGACGGGGCCGCCTTCTATGCCCGCGAAGTCGATCTTCGCTTCGAAGGATTCGTTCTGGCGGCCGAAGGCGTTGCGGCGGACGATCATGTCGATCCCGCCGAGCGTCTCCTGGTCCTCACGCCCGTCCAGGAGCTTGTCGGCGAGCATGATCATGCCGGCGCAGGTGCCGTAGACCGGCATCCCGGCCCGTACGCGCTCGCGCAGCGGCTCCAGCATGCCGAACAGCACGGCGAGCTTCGACATGGTCGTGGACTCGCCGCCCGGGATCACCAGGGCGTCGATCTCGGCGAGCTCCTCGGGACGCCGGACCGGCCTGGCCACGGCGTCCGCCGCGGCCAGGGCGATCAGGTGCTCCCGTACGTCGCCCTGGAGGGCGAGTACCCCGATGACGGGGCTCACGGGGGTGTCGTTCATGACCGACTACCAGCCGCGGTTGGCGTAGCGCTCGGACTCGGGGAGGGTGTCGCAGTTGATGCCGACCATGGCCTCGCCCAGGTTGCGGGAGGCGTCCGCGATGATCTTCGGGTCGTCGTAGAAGGTGGTGGCCTTCACGATGGCGGCGGCGCGCTTGGCCGGGTCGCCCGACTTGAAGAT
Organism: Streptomyces sp. NPDC051183; assembly: GCF_040682455.1. Lineage (NCBI taxonomy): Bacteria > Bacillati > Actinomycetota > Actinomycetes > Kitasatosporales > Streptomycetaceae > Streptomyces > Streptomyces sp. NPDC051183. The sequence continues at coordinate 67,043 of NZ_JBFBBA010000008.1, read as the reverse complement.
GCCGGAGCCGACGAAGACGCCCTCGGCGCCGAGCTGGCGCATCAGCGCGGCGTCGGCCGGGGTGGCGACGCCACCGGCGGAGAACAGCACGACCGGGAGCTTGCCGAGCTCGGCGACTTCCTTGACCAGCTCGTACGGGGCGCGCAGCTCCTTGGCGGCGGCGAACAGCTCGTTGTTGTCGTAGCCGCGCAGGCGGGCGATCTCGTTCTTGATCTGGCGCAGGTGGCGGACGGCCTCGACGACGTTGCCGGTGCCGGCCTCGCCCTTGGAGCGGATCATGGCCGCGCCCTCGGCGATGCGGCGCAGGGCCTCGCCCAGGTTGGTGGCGCCACAGACGAAGGGGGTGGTGAACGCCCACTTGTCGGAGTGGTTGACCTCGTCGGCCGGGGTCAGGACCTCGGACTCGTCGATGTAGTCGACACCGAGGGACTGCAGGACCTGGGCCTCGACGAAGTGGCCGATGCGGGACTTGGCCATGACCGGGATCGAGACGGCCTCGATGATCTCTTCGATCATGTTCGGGTCGGACATGCGGGCGACGCCGCCGTCCTTGCGAATGTCGGCGGGCACCCGCTCCAGGGCCATGACGGCCACGGCGCCCGCGTCCTCGGCGATCTTCGCCTGCTCGGCGTTGACCACGTCCATGATCACGCCGCCCTTGAGCTGCTCGGCCATGCCGCGCTTGACGCGGGAGGTGCCGATGGCCGACTCAGCGGACTGGGGGGAGGTGGGAAGCGTGCTCACTGGTTGACCTCACTCGAAAGGAAGACGGGTACTACTCGGCCGAGGAAACCTCACCGACCAGTCCACAGCAAGGGCCAATGGAGAGCCGGTGGCTCCTTCGGGTTCGAGGAGTGGTCTGTACGGCTCAGACCGGGCGGTCCGCCAGATCCGCCGGAGGCTCATCGTCCATTTCGAAGGCCAGCGGGAACGGGGCATGGCCGGCCAGCCGGAACCAGCGCACCTTGCGGTGCCTGCGCAGGGCCCTGGCGGCCCGTACGGCGTCGTTGTGGAACCTGCGCGCCATGGGCACCCGGCGCACGGCCGCGGCCAGCTCCTCGCTGGCCTCCGCCCCGCCGGGGGCGGCCTTGAGCACCTCCACCTGGTCGGCGTCGGCGAACACCGCGCGCAGGGCCTGGCTGAGCTCGCTCTCGGCGACCTCCCGGTGCTCCTCCTCGGCCTGCCGGGCCGCGTGGGCGGCCTCGTACAGCACGATCGAGGACGCCGGGTCCAGCACCCCGGAGGTGGCCACCTCCAGCACCACGGAGGCCCGCCGGACGAGCTGTGCGTCGAGCGCGGCGCGGGCGGCGTCCATCCGCGAGTGCAGCCGGTCCAGCCGCCCGGCGGTCCAGCTGAGGTAGACGCCGACCACGGCCAGCGCGACGCCGATCCAGACAAGGTTTTCGATCACGCTGCGCGACCCTACCGCTCCACGGGGCCCCGGTCCCCACCGCCCCTGGTGCCGCCCGGGCCGTGTGCTCGGGCGGTGGAGGACCGGTCAGGAGGCCGGGGCGTCCTTCGAGAAGCCCAGGCGGGTGCGGAGCGGGACGCGTTCGTCGGCGGCCACTGCGGCCGCGCCGTCCGTCACCGTCTCGTACACCGCCAGGATGTCCGCGCCGACGGTCGACCAGTCGAAGCGGCGCACGTGCGCCGACCCGCGCTCACTGAGCTCCGCGCGCCGGGCCGGGTCGCGCAGCAGGGCCACGGCGGCCGCGGCCAGGGATTCGGCGTCCTCGTTCGCGAACAGCTCGCCGGCCGCGCCCTGGTCCAGGACCTGCGCGAAGGCGTCGAGGTCGGAGGCGAGCACGGCCGCCCCCGCCGACAGGGCCTCGACCAGGATGATCCCGAAGCTCTCGCCGCCGGTGTTGGGGGCCACGTAGACGTCCACGCTGCGCAGCAGCCGCGCCTTGTCCTCGTCCGAGACCATGCCGAGGAACTCGACCCGTGAACGGAGCTCCGCGGGCAGGGAGGCCACGGCCTCCTCCTCGTCGCCGCGGCCGGCGACCAGCAGGCGTACGTCCGGGCAGGCCTCCACGATCTTCGGGAAGGCCGCCATCAGCACGGGCAGGCCCTTGCGGGGCTCGTCGATGCGGCCGATGAAGCCGAGGGTCTGCCCGCCCCACTCGGGCCGGGGCTCGGCCTCGGCGAAGAAGTCCACGTCGACGCCGTTGGGGATGACCACCGCGTCGCCGCCGAGGTGCTCCACCAGCGTGCGCCGGGCGTACTCGCTCACCGCGATCCGCGCGCTGATCTTCTCCAGCGCCGGCTGGAGGATCGGGTACGCCGCGATCATCGCCCGGGAGCGCGGGTTCGAGGTGTGGAACGTCGCCACGATCGGCCCCTGCGCCGCCCAGCAGGACAGCAGCCCGAGCGAGGGCGAGGCCGGCTCGTGGATGTGGATCACGTCGAAGACCCCGTCGTGCAGCCACCGCCGCACCCGGGCCGCCGACAGGAAGCCGAAGTTCAGCCGGGCCACCGACCCGTTGTACGGCACCGGCACCGCCCGTCCCGCCGAGACCACGTACGGCGGCAGCGGGGTCTCGTCGTCCGCCGGGGCCAGCACCGACACCTCGTGGCCCTGGCGGATCAGGTGTTCCGCCAGGTCACGGATGTGGAACTGGACGCCGCCCGGAACGTCCCACGAGTACGGGCACACGATGCCGATCTTCACTACGGGCGCTCCCCCTGGTCGGTCAGATCGTCCAGCCACAGCCGCTGCAGCATGTGCCAGTCCTCCGGGTGCTCGGCGATGCCCGAGGCGAAGGCGTCGGCCACGGCCTGCGTCATGACGGCCGTCTTCTCGACCCGGGTACCCGTCTTCGGGACCTCCACCTCGGGGTGGATCCGGCCGTACATCTTCGGGGTGCCGCCGTAGTAGAGCGTGACCGGCAGCACCACGGCGCCGGTCTGCTGGGCCAGCAGCGCCGGACCGGCCGGCATCCTCGCGGCCGAGCCGAAGAAGTCCACTTCGACGCCGGAGGCCGACAGGTCGCGGTCGGCGACCAGGCAGACCAGGCCGCCCGAGCGCAGCCGCCGCGCGAGGGTGCCGAAGGCGGCGCCGCCGCTGTGCGGCAGCACCTCCATGCCCAGGCTCTCCCGGTAGGCGACGAAGCGGTCGTAGAGGGACTCGGGCTTGAGCCGCTCGGCGACCGTGGTGAACGGGACGCCGATGTGGGCGGTGGCCCAGGCCCCGGCGAGGTCCCAGTTGGCCAGGTGCGGCAGGGCGACGACGACACCGCGCCCGGAGGCGAGGGCCTCGCGCAGGATGTGCTCGTCCTTTATCTCGACGTCGACGCCGAAACGTTCCTTGGCCATCGTCGGGAGCCGGAAGGACTCCATCCAGTACCGCATGTACGAGCGCATGCCCGCCCGGGACAGCTCGCGCAGCCGCTCCGGCCCGGCCTGCGGCACGACCCGGGCCAGGTTGGACTCCAGCCGGAGCACGCTCTTGCCGCGGCGCTTCCACGCGTAGTCGGCGATCCGCTGCCCCAGGGCCACGGCCGTGGACTCGGGCAGCTTCTTGACCCCGGCCCAGCCGAGCCCGTACAGCCCGTCGACCAGCTTGTCCTGCACCTTGCCCATCAGGCCGCGCCGCCCTCGGCGGGGGCCTCGGCCCCGGCCGCTTCCGAGGCGGTCGCCGCGTCGGCCTCCGCCGCCTCGCGGCGCACGGTGACCACCCGCTGGATCAGGGTGACGAGCGAGCCCGCCGCCACGATCCACAGGGCGATCGGCAGCAGGACCCCGATCCAGGAGGGGACCCCGAAGGTCTCCAGCCCGGACAGACCGGCCGCGACCAGCGAGATGACCAGCCGCTCGGCGCGCTCGATGAGGCCGTTGACGGCCACCGGCAGGCCGATCGACTCGCCGCGCGCCTTCGTGTACGAGACCACCTGGCCGCTGGCCAGGCAGAAGATCGCCACCGCGCACAGGACGTTGTCGTTCCCGGAGCCCGCGTACCAGAGCGCGAGCCCGCCGAAGATCGCCGCGTCCGCCACCCGGTCGAGGGTGGAGTCGAGGAAGGCGCCCCACCGGCTGGAGACGCCGGCCTGGCGGGCCATGTTCCCGTCCACCAGGTCGGAGAAGACGAAGAGGGTGATGGTGATCGTGCCCCAGAAGAACTCTCCTCTGGGGAAGAAGACCAGTGCTCCCGCCACCACTCCGGCCGTGCCGATCAGCGTGACCGCGTCCGGACTCACCCCCCGCCGGAGCAGAAAAGCGGCGAATGGCGTGAGAACACGCGTGAAGAATGCACGCGCGTACTTGTTCAGCATGGCCTTCCCGGAGGGTCGCTGGGCCGCACGGCCACCACGGCCACCGGCTGGCCCATCGTAGCCAGCGCCCCGGCCCGTCAGCGCCCCGCACCCACCGGTTCGCGCCACGTAAGCGGTTCTTCACACCGGGGCCCGCCGGAAGCGGTCCGCCGGACCGCCCCGGGTACGACGTATGGACGCAGTGTGACGGCAGTGCAAAGCTCGAAGAGCCCCTTTTCTTCCCTCCTCACCGTCACGACCGGGAGGCACGAACATCATGGGAGCCACATCGCACCAAGCCGGGGCCGCCGGCAGGGCACTGACGGCCGACCGCCCCTCGTCCGTACGCAACGTCGTGCTGGTCGGCCACAGCGGTTCCGGCAAAACCACCCTGGTCGAGGCCCTGGCCCTGACCTCCGGCGCCGTCAACCGCGCCGGGCGCGTCGAGGACGGCGCGACCGTCTCCGACTACGACGAGATCGAGCAGCGGCGCCAGCGCTCCGTACAGCTCTCCCTCGTACCGGTCGAATGGGCCGGAATCAAGATCAACATCCTGGACACCCCCGGATACGCCGACTTCGTCGGAGACCTCAGAGCCGGTCTGCGCGCCGCGGACGCGGCCCTCTTCGTCATCTCCGCCGCCGAGGACGGCGACGGGCTCTCCGGCGCCACCCGCATGGTCTGGGACGAATGCGCCGCCGTCGGCATGCCCCGCGCCATCGTCGTCACCCACCTGGAGGCCGCCCGCGCCGACTACGCCCAGATGGCCGGCGTCTGCAGCCAGTCCTTCGGCGCCGACGACCCCGACGCCGTCCTGCCGCTCTACCTCCCCCTGCACGGCCCCACCGGCCCGGACGGGCACGCACCGGTCGCCGGCCTTCTCGGCCTGCTCTCCCGGCGCGTCTACGACTACACCTCCGGCGACCGCATGGAACGCGACCCGGACCCGGCCGAGCTGGTCCTGATCACCGAGGCCCGTGCCCGCCTGATCGAGGGGATCATCGCCGAGAGCGAGGACGAGACCCTCATGGACCGCTACCTCGGCGGCGAGGACATCGACCTCAAGACGCTCGTCGACGACCTGGAGCGGGCCGTCGCCCGCGGCACCTTCCACCCCGTCCTGATGGCCGCCCCCGCCGCCGACGGCGCCCGCCAGGGCCTGGGCACCGTAGAGCTCCTGGAACTGATCACCGGAGGCTTCCCCACCCCCCTGGAGCGCGCCGCCGTCGCCGTCACCACCCCGGACGGCGCCGAACGTCCCGCCGTCACCTGCGATCCGGACGGCCCCCTCGTCGCCGAGGTCGTCAAGACCTCCTCCGACCCCTACGTCGGCCGCGTCTCCCTCGTCCGCGTCTTCTCCGGGACCCTGCGCCCCGACGAGACCGTCCACGTCAGCGGGCACGGCCTCGCCGACCGTGGGCACGAGGACCATGATGTCGACGAGCGCATCGGCACCCTCACCTCCCCCTTCGGCAAACAGCAGCGCGCCCTCGACCGGTGCATCGCCGGCGACCTGGCCTGCGTGGCCAAACTCACCCGCGCCGAGACCGGCGACACCCTCTCCGCCAAGGACCGGCCCCTCCTCATGGAAGCCTGGTCCATGCCCGACCCGCTGCTCCCCCTCGCCATCGAGGCGCACAGCAAGGCCGACGAGGACAAGCTCTCCCAGGGCCTGGCCCGCCTCGTCGCCGAAGACCCCACGATGCGCCTCGAACAGAACCCGCACACCCACCAGGTCGTCCTGTGGTGCCTGGGCGAAGCCCACCAGGACCTCGCCCTCGAACGGCTGCGCACCCGCTACGGGGTCCAGGTCGACGCCGTCCCGCACAAGGTGAGCCTGCGCGAGACCTTCGGCGCCAAGGCCACCGGGCGCGGCCGGCACGTCAAGCAGTCCGGCGGCCACGGCCAGTTCGCCATCTGCGAGATCGAGGTCGAACCACTGCCGCCCGGCAGCGGCATCGAGTTCGTCGACAAGGTCGTCGGCGGAGCCGTCCCGCGCCAGTTCATCCCGTCCGTGGAGAAGGGCGTACGCACCCAGGCCGCCCGCGGGGTCGCCGCCGGCTACCCCCTGGTCGACGTGCGCATCACCCTGCGCGACGGGAAGGCGCACTCGGTGGACTCCTCCGACGCCGCCTTCCAGACCGCCGGGGCCCTCGCGCTGCGGGAAGCCGCTGCCGAGGCGGCCATCCACCTCCTCGAACCGGTCGCCGAGCTGTCCGTCCTCGTACCCGACGAGTACGTCGGCCCCGTCATGAGCGACCTGGCCGGCCGCCGCGGCCGGGTCGTGGGCTCCGACCCGGCCGGCCCCGGCCGCACCCGGGTGCGCGCCGAGATCCCCGAGATCGAGATCGGCCGGTACGCGGTCGAGCTGCGCTCGGTGTCGCACGGCACGGGCCTGTTCAGCCGGGCGTACGCCCGCCACGAACCGATGCCACCGCAGATCGCGGACAAGGTGCGCGAACAGGAAGAGAAGGGAAGACAACTGACATAGCATCACGTTGGCCGCCCACCCAACCCGCTTGCGGTGGGCGGCATTTCCCTGTCCCATGACCATGGGGGGAGATCCGCCGATAGGCTCGTCGGCGCGACAAAGAGCACGAACGCACAGCGATGGGGGCAGCGGTGGCGGACGACGGATTCGACTTCAGTCCCGGGGCGCAGATTCCGCTCCAGGGCGGCGGCGGCCAGACCGCGGCGACCAATGCCCTGGCGTCGGCCGCGTACCGCGACGGCGGCGGGGACACCAAGCTGAAAGAGATCCTCGGCGCCAACAGTGAGAACCACCCCGCCTCGATCAAGGCGGGCAAGATATCCCTCTTCGAGCCCAGCCTCGGCGAGGCCTTCTGCCGCGCCGTCGAGGCCCGCACGCTCGGCCCGGGCCGCAAGCCGCTCATCCAGTCCTTCGGCGCCGACCCGCAGACCGTCGTCGAGCACTGCCTGGCCGCCTCCCGCATCCGCAAGGAGCGCGACAGCAGGCTCCGGCTGATCATGCTGGTCTGCGGAGTGCTCTTCCTGCCCGGCCTGCTGCTGTGGCTCGGCCTGTTCCAGCTCCGCAAGACGCTGTCCTCCGGCGAGGGCAAGCGCGCCTCCTGGATCGGCACCCTGGTCCTGGTCGGGGTCGCCGTCGTGGTGGCCGTCCTGATGTTCCGGCTGCCCCTGACCGGCTTCCTCGGCATCTACGTGCGCGCCATGATCATCGCCCCGGCCGTCGGCTGGGCGCTGGCCCGGCGGCTCTGCGAGAGGACGGCCGAGGACCTGCGTTCGCGCTGGGACGGGCTGCTCGCGGGCAACGGGGTCGCCGCCAAGATCCCCGACGCGGTACCCGGCAACCCCGACGAGAAGGCCCGCGAGGACCTGCGCCACCAGCTCGCCAAGCTGACCGCGGAGGACCGCAGCAACCACGTCTTCTACGCCGGCCCCAAGGGCATCCTGGGCATGGGCACCCGCTGGGGCAGCTGGCAGATGGCCGAGGAGCTCGCGCCCAAGACCGACGGCGCCGAGATCCACCCCTTCCGCAGCTGGGACGTCATACGCGCGATCGACACCCAGCTGCGCCAGCTGGAGCGCGGCCCGCTGCACACGGGCGGCTTCCCGACGGCCGGCATCCAGCACTGGATCGTCACCCCGGTCGGCGAGGGCGCCGCCGAGGTGGCCCGCCCCACGGGCGAGAACACCGACAACTTCCTGATCAAGCCGCACGAGATCACCCGGATCTGCAACGAGCAGCAGTTCAGCGCCGGCAACCGGCACTACCTCGGCATCCAGTACCCGCTCTGGGACGGCCAGCTCGTCATCAACATGCTGGTCACGGTCACCGTGCTCTACAAGACGCTGCGGGTGGACGTCACCGCGCACGCCCTGGGCCCCGTACACGGCCTGTTCACGACGAAGTCCAAGGCGCCGGTGGTGGAGGTGCCCAAGAGCGTCCGCTTCTGGGAGACCGTGGAGCGGCCGCTGCCGCTGGTGGACACCGGCGAGGTCGTGCGCCTCGCGGTGCGGGCCCCGCTGACCTGGTTCCCGCCGATCCTCGACTTCTTCGGCGGCAAGCTGGTCCTGCCCGAGCCCTTCGGCCTGCGGCACGTGTGGGCCGGTTCGATGTGGCGCCACCGGTTCATGGCGGACGACGCCCTGCGCACCGTGGCCCCGGTCCTGCGGGCGGTGCACGCCGCCACCTTCAAGGTGCTGGAGGACAACGGCGTCGACACCGAGCGCTTCACCAACCGCTCCTCGATCATGAGCGGCCTCATACAGGAGCCGGGTCCGCGCAAGGCCGACGTGTACGACGCGTAGTCAGGGCGCCTGGGTAGGCTGAAGTGAGGCCGGTGAGCCCCGAGGAGGGAACATGACCGAGCGCAAACCGCCCGGGGTCGACGTCGAGTCCTGGGTGGACCGGCAGATCAGGGAGTCCGCGGACCGCGGCGAGTTCGAGAGCCTGCCGGGCTTCGGCAAGCCGCTGGCCTCCCTCGACGCCCCCTACGACGAGATGTGGTGGATCAAGGGGAAGATGCACCGGGAGGGCTTCTCCTCGCTCCCTCCGGCGCTCGCCCTGCGCAAGGAGGCCGAGGACGCCCTGGAGGCGGCCCGCGCGGCGCGTTCCGAGCGCCAGGTGCGGGAGATCCTCACCGAGGTCAACGAGAAGATCCGCGCGGCCCTGCGCATGCCGCCGCCGGGACCGCCGCTGAACCTCACCGAGTTCGACGTGGAGGACGAGCTGCGGACCTGGCGCGAGCACCGCGCGCAGTGACGGAAAGGGACCGCCCCCGGCGCAGTGCGCCGGGGGCGGTCCTTCGGGTCACGGGCCTCAGCCGACGGGCCAGGAGTCGGCCAGCATCTGGCGGGTGTCCGCGAGCAGTTGCGGCAGCACCTTGGTGTGCCCGACGACCGGCATGAAGTTCGTGTCGCCGCCCCAGCGGGGGACGATGTGCTGGTGCAGGTGCGCGGCGATGCCGGCACCGGCGGCGCTGCCCTGGTTCATGCCGATGTTGAATCCGTGCGCCCCGGACGCCTTGCGCAGCGCGACCATGGCCCGCTTGGTGAGGTCCGCGAGCTCGGCCGTCTCCAGCCCGTCCAGCTCGGTGTAGTCGGCGACGTGCCGGTACGGGACGACCATCAGGTGGCCGCCGTTGTACGGGTAGAGGTTCAGCACGGCGAACACGTGCTTGCCCCGGGCCACGATCAGCCCGTCCTGGTCGGACATCTCCGGAATCCCGCAGAAGGGACAGCCGTCGCCGGCCTCCGGGCCGGTCGGCTTGTTCTCGCCCTGGATGTAGGCCATCCGATGAGGGGTCCACAGCCGTTGGAACCCGTCGTGCGTGCCCACACCGTTCTGCCGCTCCGGCTCAATCGTCATGCCATGCAGCATATGACCTCGCCCGGACGAACGAGGAAGGCCCCCGGAAAGTGATCACTTCCGGGGGCCCACACCGTACGGATCAGACCTGGACGCGGTCCGCGACGACCTTGGCCAGCTTCGCCAGCGCCTCGCCCTTGGGGATGCCGTTCTCCTGCGAACCGTCGCGGTAGCGGAAGGAGACGGTGCCCGCGGCCATGTCCTCGTCACCGACGATGATCATGAACGGGACCTTGAGCTTCTGGTGGTTGCGGATCTTCTTCTGCATGCGGTCGGAGGAGGCGTCCACCTCGACCCGCAGGCCCTGCTTCTTCGCCTCGGCGGCGAACTCCTGGAGGTACTCGACGTGCCCGTCGCCGATCGGGATGCCGACCGCCTGGACCGGGGCCAGCCACGGCGGCATGGCACCCGCGTAGTGCTCCAGCAGTACGGCGAAGAACCGCTCGATCGAGCCGAACAGCGCGCGGTGGATCATGACCGGCCGCTGCCGCGAGCCGTCCGGCGCGGTGTACTCCAGGTTGAAGCGCTCCGGCAGGTTGAAGTCGAGCTGCACGGTCGACATCTGCCAGGTACGGCCGATGGCGTCCCGCGCCTGCACCGAGATCTTCGGGCCGTAGAAGGCCGCGCCGCCCGGGTCGGGGGTCAGCGGGAGGCCCTGCTTCTCGGCGACCTGCTGGAGGACGGCGGTGGCCTCCTCCCAGACCTCGTCCGAGCCGACGAACTTCTCCGGGTCCTTGGTGGACAGCTCCAGGTAGAAGTCGGTCAGACCGTAGTCGCGCAGCAGGTTCAGCACGAAGGTGAGCGTGCGGTCGAGCTCCTCCGCCATCTGCTCACGGGTGCAGTAGATGTGCGCGTCGTCCTGGGTGAAGCCCCGGGCGCGGGTCAGGCCGTGCACGACGCCGGACTTCTCGTACCGGTACACGGTGCCGAACTCGAAGAGGCGCAGCGGCAGTTCGCGGTAGGAGCGGCCGCGCGCGTCGAAGATCAGGTTGTGCATCGGGCAGTTCATGGGCTTGAGGTAGTAGTCGGTACCACCGTCGAGCTGCATGGGGGGGTACATGCCCTCCGCGTACCAGTCCAGGTGACCGCTCTTCTCGAAGAGGGCGCCCTTGGTGGCGTGCGGGGAGTATACGAACTCGTAGCCCTCCTCCTCGTGCCGGCGGCGCGAGTAGTCCTCCATGGTCCGGCGGATGATGCCGCCGCGCGGGTGGAAGACGGCGAGGCCGGAGCCGATCTCGTCCGGGACGGAGAAGAGGTCGAGCTCGTTGCCGAGCTTGCGGTGGTCGCGCTTCTCGGCCTCGGCGAGGAAGTCGAGGTGGGCCTTCAGCTCCTCCTTCGACGGCCAAGCGGTGCCGTAGATGCGCTGGAGCATCGGGTTCTTCTCGCTGCCGCGCCAGTAGGCGGCGGCGTTGCGCATCAGCTTGAACGCCGGGATGTTGCGGGTGCTGGGCAGGTGGGGGCCTCGGCAGAGGTCCTTCCAGCACAGGTCGCCGGTCTTGGCGTCCAGGTTGTCGTAGATGGTCAGCTCGCCGCCGCCCACCTCGACGTTCGCGCCGTCGTCGGTCGACGCGGAGCCCTTGATGCCGATGAGCTCCAGCTTGTACGGCTCGTCGGCGAGCTCCTCGCGGGCCGCCTCGTCGGAGACCACGCGGCGGGCGAACTTCTGCCCGCGCTTCTGGATCTCCTGCATCTTCTTCTCGATGACCTTGAGGTCCTCGGGGGTGAAGGGCTTCGCGACGTCGAAGTCGTAGTAGAAGCCGTCCCGGACCGGCGGGCCGATGCCCAGCTTGGCCTCGGGGAAGAGCTCCTGCACGGCCTGCGCCATGACGTGCGCGGTCGAGTGGCGCAGGATGTTCAGGCCGTCCTCGGAGGAGATCTCCACCGGCTCGACGGTCTCGCCGTCCTTCACCTCGTACGCGAGGTCCTTCAGCTCACCCGCGATGCGCGCGGCGACGACGGTGCGCTCGCCGGCGAAGAGCTCCGCAGCCGTAGTGCCCGTGGCCACCACGCGCTCGTCCCGCTCGGAATCGCGTTGGATGATCACACGGACGTCTGACACCGGTCTCTCCTGACTCAGGGGGTGCGCGGGCGAACGCCGCGCGCCTGAATCGTACCGAGCGGAGTGGCCGCGCCGCGAAACGGTTACCGCCCCGGCCGGCCGGACCGTCCGGGAGGCCCCGGGCGCGGGTAGCGTGGACGTTTCGACCCCTGCTTCCGGAGGCTCCCGTGCCGAGCGTTCTCGTCCGACCGCTGGACCTGGCCGACGATGCCGCCGCCGCGGCCGTGCACCGGATCGGCCGGGCCGCGTACGCGGTGGAGGCGGAGCTGATCGGCTTCGGGATACCGGCGCAGCGCGAGACCCTCGCGCAGATGCGGGAGCGGCCGCTGGCGTGGCTGGGGGCCGTGTCGGCCGGGGGCGAGATCGCCGGGTTCCTCGCCTGGGAGGCGGTGGCCGACGGCTCCGTGTCCGTCGACCGGCTCTGCGTGGACCCGGCCTGGTTCCGCCGGGGCGTCGGCTCGCTGCTGATGCGCCACCTGCTGTCCGAGACCTTCCCGGACCGCCGCGTGACGGTCACTACGGGGGCGGACAACTCCCCCGCGGTGACCCTCTACGAAGGCCTCGGATTCACCCGCGGCGCGGACCTCTTCCCCGTTCCGGGTCTGCGGATGGCCTCCTTCGCCATCCGGGGCTGACGCAGCCCCTAGTCGTCGGACGGCAGCACGTCCGCCGGATCGAACGCGTCGTCCAGCGACTTCATCAGCCGGTCCCGCTCGACCTCGTCCAGCGGCACCGGGGTCACGCCGGTGGCGTCGGTCAGGCGGCGGAACCCGCCCCGCCGCTGGAGCCGGCCGCTGACCCGGATCGGCAGCCCCACCAGGTGCGCGTGCCCGGCCACCCGGTACGCCTCCTCGTCGAGCACCGCCCGGACGTACGGGATCTCCGCGCCGGCCAGCACCCGCAGCCGGACCGTGCCCCCGCCGCCCGGCGCGGACCGCCGCATCCGGACCACCGCCCCCGCCACGCGCACCGCCACCGCCGGCTCGGCCCGCGTGTACCGGGCGGCGGCCTCCCGCAGCACCGGCAGGTCCCCGGGGGAGAACTCCACCGGCTCGGGGCGGGCCGCGCATCCCGCCGGAACCCCGGCCGCCGGTGCCCAGGCCAGGGCGACCCGGGCCCCCTCCGAGCCCCGGACCAGTGCGATCAGCGCGTCGGCCAGCTCCCGGCTGACCCCGGCCTCCACCGCCGCGTCGAAGGCCTCCATGCCGCCCGTGGCCCGCTGGTAGTCCACCGCCTCACGGGCGGCGTGCAGCGCGTGGTGCAGCCGGGTCACGGTCCCCCGCCCTCCGTCCACCGGCACGTACGCGCTCAGCCGCCGCCCGCCCGGAGCGGGTCCCACCAGGACCCCGTCCAGCGCGCGCTCGGCCTGCCCGCGGTGGCGCGCCCCGTAGTACCCGGCCCGGGCCCGGTCCGCGAGTGCCCCCGCCAGGAGCAGTTGCCGGGCGGCCGAGCGCAGCTGTTCCTGCACCGTCCAGTCGGCCTCGCCCCGGAGCCCGTACGCCCCTTCGGGGATCTGCCGCTCCCAGCGGACCTCGTCGCTCGGCACGCTCAGCCCGTACAGCACCTCCCGCGCGGACGGCAGCGCGCTGCGCGAGAGTGCGGTCAGGGCCTCCTCCAGCAGGTCGGCGCAGTCGGGGAAGGTGCGGCTCTCGGGGACGAGCAGGCTGGTGGCGCCGCTCCCGGCCGGATGGGTGGCGGGCGGGGTCCAGCGCCCGTACCGCCCGGCGGCCCCGCCGCGCCGCAGCCATCCGTGCCGGCGCAGCAGTGCGCCCAGCACCGCCGGGTCGACCTGCGCGGGATCGGGCGTCCCCGAGGTGAACTCCGGGGACGACAGCGGCTCCAGGTGCGGTGAGTGCCAGTTCATCAAGGTGTCCCTCCCGACCCGACCCGGGTCATGATCTCGCACAGCGCCCGGTCGTCGAAGATCCGCGCGGTGGGTATCCGAACGGTGGTCCGGCGCCGGCCGGTCACGGGGTGCCCGGCGAGATTGGTCCAGTAGCAGCAGTGCCGCAGGTCGAGCCGGTCGTGCCCGGCGCCGATCCACTGTTCGCGCTCCCGCGGTACGAGCATCACGACGAGGATCTTGTGGACTGCGACCGGCGTGCGGGCCAGCTTCACCAGGTGCTCGTTGTCGAGGGTGAAGCCGAAGGTGGCCCCGGCCGGTCTGGGCGGTACCTGGTAGGTCGCCTTCAGCTGCACCTTGATGGTCACCTCGTCGTCGACGAGGTGCTCGGGCGCACCGTGGCTGACGTGCCAGTCGATGCCGTTGTCCGGAAAGGGCTGGGACAGCGAGCAGCCGGCCGCGGCCGCGACGGCGTGCAGGTATCCCACCTGGAGGGTCTCCATGCAAGCGGTGGTGGCGAGTGTGCCGCGCAGCGGTCCGGTCCGCGCGGCGGTCCGCGGATCGATCTGCAACGCCGGCACCCCGCCCGGTTCGGGCTGCGCGAGCGCCATGGCCGGCTCCCCATGCCTTCCGGGCTCTGCCGTGGGTGGTGGGCGGGGTGATGACCGGTCATGTGTACGGCCCCCCAGGGAAGTTGTCTCCGCACCCGGGTGCCCGCAAACGGCGTACGGGGCAAACAGCCCGGGTATCACGGATTCGGGCAGGGCGGCACGTTCCGAGGCGGCGGCGCCCGGGTGCACCCATCTGCCGACCGGGGACGAGGAGTTCGCCATGACACGCTGGTACGAGGGCCCGCTGGCCGCATTCGACACGGAGACGACCGGGGTGGACGTGGAGGAGGACCGGATCGTGTCCGCCGCGCTCATCGTGCAGGAGTGCGCGGGCGGCCGGGTCCGCGCCACGCGCTGGCTGGTCAATCCCGGCATCCCGGTGCCCCCGGGGGCCACCGAGGTGCACGGCCTGACCGATGAGCACCTCCAGCGCAACGGGCGTTGGCCCGCGCCGGTGGTGGAGGAGATAGCCCGCGCGCTCGGCGAGCAGCAGGTCGCGGGCCGGCCGGTGGTGGTGATGAACGCGCCGTTCGACCTGACCCTGCTGGACCGGGAGTTGCGCCGCCACCGGGCGTCGTCGCTGGCCCGGTACCTGGACAACCGGCCGCTGACGGTGCTGGATCCGCGGGTGCTCGACAAGCACCTGGACCGGTACCGCAAGGGCCGCCGGACGCTGACGGACCTGTGCGCGCACTACGGGATAGAGCTGGAGGCCGCGCACGACGCCGCGGCGGACGCGCTGGCCTCGCTGGAGCTGGTACGGGCGGTGGGGCGGCGGTTCGCGGCGCGGCTGGAGCGGCTGACGCCCGGGGAGCTGCACACGTTGCAGGCGGTGTGGCACGCGGCCCAGGCGCGCGGGCTCCAGGCCTGGTTCGCGCGGCAGGGCACGCCGGAGCCGGTGGATCCGCACTGGCCGCTGCGGCCGGGGCTGACGGCGGCGGCGTGAAACGGCGCGAACTGCATGAGGGGCGTGAAATGCGGAAGGCCGGTCCGTCAGCAGACGGACCGGCCTGTCCCGGTGGGCGATACTGGGATCGAACCAGTGACCCCTTCGGTGTGAACGAAGTGCTCTCCCGCTGAGCTAATCGCCCGGGAACGGACTGAACAATACAGAAGGCTCGGTGCTCGTTCAAACCGCTTGCGGCCCGGCCCCCAGACGGGCCGCGAGTCCGCGCCGCCCGGCCCGCATCATCAGGGCGTGGTTGAGCCGGAACACCGGCCGCCCCGGCAGCGCGAGCCACCGCATCAGGGGCCTGCGCACCTCGACCTCCTGCTCGTAGAGCGCGCGCGTGCGCGGCCAGGCGGCGGCCCCCGCGCGCCCGGCGCGCGGCCGTACGGTCCAGCGCGCCCAGCCGTCGAGATCCCCGTGCAGGGCCACTTCCAGGACTCCCCGGGCGGGGTCGCGCAGCAGCTCGGTGGCCGTCACGTGCAGGGTGATGGGGAGGGCGGAGCGGATGAGCGCGCTGCCGCTGCCCGGATCCGCCGGGCCGTCGCGGCCGGCGGACGGGGGCAGCACCCCGCGGATCTGGGGCCACCAGCGGGGGTACTCCTCGGGGCGCTCCAGCACGGCGTAGACCCGGGCCGCCGGGGCGTCGAGGTCCCACACGCTGCGGAAGCGGTAGCGGGTCCAGCGGTCCCAGGGGGTCCGGTCCATGGCTCCAGTCTGCCGCGCGGGGCGGCCGCGCACCCCCGACTCCCCTTTTCCCGGCGGTACTCAGCGCGGGCTGAGTACGCGAGATGAGTACGCGCACCCATGTTCCGACGGCGTGATGGGCGCCACACTCCGAACCATGGAAACGCCCCTGCCGCCGGCCGAGGAGCTGGCGCTCATCGACCGCGAACTGGCTCAACTCGATGCCCGCCGGATCTATTTGCTCGGCCGTCGGCAGTGGCTGCTGAGCGGGCCCGCTCCGCTCTGGGCTCCCCCGGGCGCTCCCGGGCCGGCCAAGGAGGCCTCGGCGCCGAGTGCGCAGAACGTGCTGCTGGCCCTGGGCGCGGTGCTGCTGGCCGTCGCCGCGCTGGCGTTCACGCTGGTCAGCTGGGGCTCCATGGGCATCGCCGGGCGCTCGGCCGTGCTCGCTGCGGTGACGGGGGCGGCGCTGGGCGCGCCGGTGCTCCTGCTGCGCCGCACGCTGCGTTCGACCGCCGAGGCGGTGGCGGCCGTCGGGCTGCTGCTGACCGTGCTGGACGCGTACGCGCTGTACGCGGTCGGCATGCCCGGCGCCGACGGCACGGCGTACGCGGCGGGTGCGGCGGCCGTGCTCGCCGCGGCGTGGGCCGGGTACGGGCGGGCGCTGCCCGGGCTGCGGCTGCCGGTGCCCGCGGCGCTGCTGACGGCGCAGCTCCCGATCCCGCTGGCCGTACTGGCCGGGGCGGCGGGGCCGGTGTGGGTCGGCTGGGCGCTGCTGGCGACGGCCGCGCTGGATGCGGCTCTGGCCGCCGGAGGCCGGGCGTGGGCGCGCCTGGCGTGGGCGGCCGCGGCGGTGCTCGGCTCGGGTGCGGCCCTGGTCGGGCTCTCGGAGTCGGTGATCGCGACCTCCGCCGGGCACGCCCTGGCCCCTTCGGCACTGCTGGGCGCGGTGGCCGCGCTCGGGGTTGCGGTGGCGTGGCGGATCCCGGGGGCCTGGCCGGCCGCGACGGCGGGCGGTCTGGCGGCGGTGGCTGCGCTGGGCGGCCTGGCGCGGCCCGCGCTGGACACGGGCTGGACGGTGGTGGCGCACCTGCTGGTGGCGCTGGCGGTGCTGGGGGCCGTACGGGCGTCCGCGCTCCCGGAGGCGGTGCGGCGCGGCCTGGCCCGGGCGGGTGCGGGGGCGACCGTGCCGGTGGCGGTGTGGGCCCTGGCCTGGGTGGCGACGGTGCTGGTGGCCCGGCTGCGGGTGCTGGAGCAGGTGTGGGCGGCGACGACCCCGTTCGCGGCCCCGTACCGGCTCGGGGCGGCGGCGTCGGTGGCGCTGCTGCTGACGGCCGCGGCGGCCTGGTCGCTGGTCCGCGTGCTGCCGGGGCGCCCGGAGCCGGGTGCTGCGGCGGTGGCCCTGGGCTGGGCGGGGCTGTTCCCGGCCCCGCTGCTGCTCGGGGCCCCGGCGGGCGCGGCGTTCGCGGCGCAGCTCGCGGTGACGGTGGCGGCGGGGGCGCTCGCGCTGCGGTCCGGGGCGGCGGGCCGGGCCGCGGGGATCGTGGCGGGGGCGTGCGCCCTGCTGGGGGCCGTGAGCGTGTCCGTGGCGGCCCTGGACGGCCGTCTGGCCACCTTCGCGGTGCTCGGGTCCCTGGGGGCCGCCTCCGCCGCCGGAGCGGCGTACGGGCGCGGCGCGGCGTGGGCCAGGTCCGGCGCCGCGGCGCTCGCCGTCGCCTGCGCGGCGGGGCTCCTGGTGGCGCTGGGCGCGGTGCTCGGGTGGCCGGTGGCGTGGTGGGCCCCGCCGCTCCTCGCGGTTCCGGCCGCGGTGGCGGCGCTGGGGCCCCGGCTGGGTGCGGTACGGGTCCCTGCGGAGGCCTCGGCGGCCGCGGCCGGGGGCCTCGCCCTGGCCCTGGCGGCCACGGACGCCCCGGTGCTGGCGCTGGTCCTGGCACTGGCCGGGGTGGTCTGCGCGGGCGCGGCGGTGCGGCCGGAGCGCCGCTCGGCGGGCTGGGCGGCCGGGGTCCTGTTCCTCGCGGCGACCTGGGTGCGGCTGGCCGCGTCCGGGGTCGGGGTGCCGGAGGCGTACTCGCTGCCCGTCACCGCGGCGGCGCTGGCGGTGGGCTTCGTACGGCGCCGCAAGGATGCCGCGGCCTCGTCGTGGACGGCGTACGGCCCGGGTCTGGCGGCGACGGCGCTGCCGAGCCTGCTCGCGGTGTGGGGCGACCCGTACTGGCCGCGCCCGCTGCTGCTGGGGCTGGCCGCGCTGGCGGTGACCCTGGAGGGCGCCCGGCGCCGGCTGCAGGCCCCGCTGGTGCTGGGCGGCGCGACGCTGGCGGCCGTGGCCGTGCACGAGCTGACCCCGTACGTGGTCCAGGTGGTCGACGCCCTCCCCCGCTGGCTCCCGCCGGCGCTGGCGGGCCTGCTGCTGCTGGCGGTGGGGGCGACGTACGAGAAGCGGCTGCGCGACGCCCGCCGGATGCGGGAGGCGCTGGGGCGGCTCGGCTGAGGAACGGAAAAGGCCCGGAGACTCGATTTCGAGTCTCCGGGCCTTTGATCCGGGTGGGCGATACTGGGTTCGAACCAGTGACCCCTTCGGTGTGAACGAAGTGCTCTCCCGCTGAGCTAATCGCCCGGACGCACCGCAAACATTACCCCATGTCAGCGGTGCTCCTTGACCACCTGCCGGTCACTGGTCCTTGAGGTTCCAGGGCAGCACGAGCCCGTACTTCCACAGGTAGAAGCCGATCAGCGCGCCCGCGATGACGAGTCCGACGCTGGTCAGGATGATGTTGCGGCGACGGACCTTCGGGTCGAGCGCCTTCTGCGCCGCCTCGGTGACCTTGCGCTTGGTCCAGCGCAGCACGAGGTGCGCCCAGGCGAACTCGGTGGCCCAGATCGCCAGACCCGCGAAGATCGCGACCCAGCCCGGGCCCGGCAGGACCAGCATGGCCACGCCGGCGCCGATGACGACGAGGCCGACGATGAAGACGCCGACCTGCCAGCTCAGGTGCAGGGTGCGGCGGGCCTGGATGAAGGCGGGCGCCTTCGATACGTGCTGAGCCTCCGGCGCCGGCTGCTCGCCGGCGGTCTGCGCGGTGGACTCCTCGGTCGCGGACTCGTTGGTCTCGCGGTCACTCCCCGTGTTCATGAGCCCGAATCTACCCGAGCCGGAAGCACACGTGAATGGGCGTTTGGATCCGCCGTCCGAGGGACCCAGAGGTCCGCAAAACGGTCAGAGGGGTTTACAACGGCACCGTAGGTGGCATGTCGATTTCGCCGACGTGCGAATCCCCGAGCGCACACTGAGCGAAAGGCCCTGGCGCTTATGAACACCACGGTCAGCTGCGAGCTGCACCTGCGCCTCGTTGTGTCGAGCGAGTCCTCACTGCCTGTTCCCGCGGGCCTGCGGTATGACACGGCCGACCCCTACGCCGTGCACGCCACCTTCCACACCGGCGCCGAGGAGACGGTCGAGTGGGTATTCGCCCGCGACCTCCTCGCTGAGGGCCTCCACCGGCCCACCGGTACCGGCGACGTCCGCGTCTGGCCGTCCCGCAGCCACGGTCAGGGCGTCGTCTGCATCGCCCTGAGCTCACCGGAGGGAGAAGCACTGCTCGAAGCACCCGCCCGAGCACTCGAGTCGTTCCTCAAGCGGACGGACGCCGCGGTCCCACCCGGGACCGAACACCGGCACTTCGACCTCGACAAGGAGCTCTCACACATCCTGGCCGAAAGCTGAGCCAGGCCCACAGCCGCTCGACACCGTCCGACTCGGGGCGACGGTGCGGGACGGACAACCACATACGAGTGCCGGCGCTGTTCCCGCGGAAGCCACCCGCGGGGACGGCGCCGGTGCGCTTTGCCGCGGGCCCCCCGGGGAGGGACCCGCTAGAGTCGGCCCCCAGCGGCGGCAGCAGGCAGTCGCCGCAGGCCCGGCCTCTGAGGGAGACCCCGTGCAGATCCCCCACGACACCCGTCGCGCGCTCGACGTCGTCGTCGCGCTGGTGAACACCGCGGCCGAGACGGACCAGCCCGACCAGCTGGCGGACGTGAGCGCGCTGCGCGGCTTCGTCCAGGAGTTCTCGATCAGCGACGTCGGCGACCTCGGCGCCCGCGATCTCGCCGGCGTGCGGACGGTGCGCGGGAAGTTCGCCCAGGTGTTCGCCTCGCCCAATCCGCGTGCGGCGGCCGTACTGATCAACGAGCTGGTCGCCACGGCCGGCACCACGCCGCAGCTGACCGACCACGACGGCTACGACTGGCACGTGCACTACTTCGCGCCCGGCGCCTCGGTGGGCGACCACCTGGCGGCCGACGGCGGCATGGCGCTGGCCTTCATCGTGGTCTCCGGGGAGCAGGAGCGGCTGCGCCGCTGCGAGGCCCCCGACTGCCGGCGCGCCTTCGTCGACCTGTCCCGCAACCGCTCGCGGCGCTACTGCGACAGCCGCACCTGCGGGAACCGGCTGCACGTGGCGGCGTACCGGGCCCGTCGCAAGGAGGCCGAGTCAGAGCACGAAGAGGTCGTGCACGGCGGCCAGCAGCAACAGGGTGCCGATCACCCCTAGGAAGATCATCAGGGGCGGCTGGGAAAGCGCGAAGAGGCAGCCTCGCGGCTCCTGCGCGACGGGGACGGGGGCCGGCACGGGAACGGTCGGCTCACCCTGCGATGTCTCGAGCATGTCGGGGCGATGATGGCGCAGCGCACCCCGGTTCGCCCTTCAACACGCCAAGATCCGAGCGGTACTTCGTCAGTTTCCGTGAGATTCGGATGCCGTGCTTCTCTTCAGATGCCGTGCTTCTTCAGAATCGCCTCGATGTCGGAGAAGTCCTCCGCCGGCGCCGCCGGGGCGTTCTGCCGGGCGGCGGGCTGCGGGCGGGAGCCGGCGCCCAGCGAGGGGGCCGAGGCGGTCGGGGCCACGGCCTCGCGGCCTGCGCCGCCCTTGGCGGCCCGCACCGGCTTGTCCGCCCCGTCGCCCTTCTCGGACCTGCCCAGGCCCCGGCGTTCGACGGCGCGGGTGGTCATGAAGAGCAGCCAGGCCAGCGCGAGCACCCCGAAGCCGACCCAGACGGTCGGCTTGAAGACGATCCCGGACAGCCACTTCACGACCCCGGTCATCACCAGGCCGACGGGGACCAGCGCGTACGCCGTGATCCGGGTGGCGGCGAGGAAGCGCTTGCGGTAGGCGGTCAGCGCGGCGATGCCCAGGCCCGCCGCGGACACCGCGGAGCAGATGGTCTCGGCAAGCATGCGGTCCTCCGGCTGTTCGGGGTCGGGCGGTCTGTCCCTTCCATCCTGCACCGGACGGCGCCGTACCGGCCACGCCCCGGGCGGCCCCGGCGCCGATCTCCGGGAGATCTCGGGGTCCGCCCTCATCCCCAGGTCCCGGTCGGTGCGGGGGCGCGGGGGCTGGGAGACTGTCCGTATGACCGATTCCGTGATCCTCGACGTCTGGTGCGAACTCCAGTGCCCGGACTGCCACAGCGCCCTGGACGACGTACGGGCCCTGCGCGCCCGCTACGGCGACCGGCTGGACATCCGGCTGCGCCACTTCCCGCTGGAGAAGCACAAGCACGCCTTCGCCGCGGCGCAGGCCGCCGAGGAGGCCCTGGAGCAGGGACAGGCGTGGCCGTACGTGGAGGCCGTGCTCGCCCGTACCGCGGAGCTCGGTGAGCGCGGCGAGCCGGTCCTGCTGGACGTGGCACGCGAACTGGGCCTGGACGCGGAGGAGTTCGACACCGCGCTGATCGACGGCCGGCACATCCTGATCGTGGACGCCGACCAGGCCGAGGGCAAGGCGATCGGCGTCACCGGCACCCCGACCTACGTGATCGACGGCGAGCGGCTGGACGGCGGCAAGAGCCAGGAGGGCCTGCGCGCCCGGATCGAGGAGATCGCGGACCGGCTGCTGGCCGGCGGCGAGGCCTAGGTCAGATCAGGTCCTTGGCCTGGTTGGAGTTGGTCGGCCGGTAGCCGAGGGATTCGTAGAGCCGCAGCGCCGGGGTGTTGTCGGCGAAGACGTGGAGCCCGAGGGTCCGATGGCCCTCGGCCAGGGCGGTGCGCTCCGCGAGGAGCATCAGGTCGCGCCCGTACCCGCGGCCGCGGTGCCCCTCGGCGACGAGGACGTCGAGGACGTACGAGCCCTCGTCGAGCGGCGCCAGCCACAGGTGGCCGACGCTCTCGCCGGCCGCCTCCAGCACGGCGAAGGTGACCCCGGGACTGTTCAGCCCCTGCGGCAGCCGGGTGGCGTGATCGGCAGCGGACTTCGCCCGTGCGGCCTCCGGGGACATGCCGCGGGCGGTCCAGACACCGGCGTACGCCTCGCGCGCCCGGGCGACCCAGACCTCGTACTCGGCGGGGGTCATAGGGCGGCCGGTGACCCCGGCGGAGAGCGCGGGCGGCTCGGCCGGGAGCTCCTTGGCCATGTTGCGGCTGTACTCCTCGTACCCGAGGGCCGCGGCCAGGCGCAGGCCGCCGGGCGAGTCGGCCGGTACCGAGACGCGGATCCGGCGGCAGCCCCAGCCGCGCAGCACCTCCTCGGCGGCGAGCGCGGCGACCGTGGCGCGCCCGCGCCCGCGGTCGGGCTCCTCGACGGACAGGTCGCGGATCTCGCCGACCGTGGGCCCGAAGGGGGTGTCGGAGGCCAGCAGCAGGGCTCCGACGCGCCTGCTGTTGACGCGGATCTCGTACGGGCGCGAGCGTGCCCCGTCGGCGTTCTGCTGGAGCGGCCCGGCCGGCCGCAGGGTGGTGGTCATCAGTCGAGTTCTACCCGCCCCGCGGCCGTTTTGACAGGGTGTGTCAGGCCTGGGGGTCGCGGTCGGCGGCGGAGCGGGCCTCGAAGACCCTCATCGCCTCGGCCGTGACCGGTCCGGGGGCGGCGGCGAGCTCGCGGCCGTCGATCCGGTGGACGGCCTGCACATCGCGCAGTGAGGAGGTCAGGAAGACCTCCTCGGCCTGTTCCAGCACCTCGAAGGGCAGGTCGGTCTCCTTGGCCCCGGTCCACTCCGCGACGAGGGTGCGGGTGATGCCGTCGAGGCAGCCGGAGGCGACGGGCGGGGTGTGCAGCTCCCCGTCGAGGACGACGAACACGTTGGAGCCGGTGCCCTCGCAGAGCCGTCCGACGGTGTTGGCGAACAGCGCCTCGGAGGCACCCGCGCGGTGGGCGGCGGCGAGGGCTACGACGTTCTCGGCGTACGAGGTGGTCTTCAGGCCCGTCACGCCGGAGCGCTCGTTGCGCACCCAGGGGACGGTGACGACGGCGGTGGTGTCCGGGCGGCGGACGGCGCCGGCGAGGGCGACGATCAGCGTCGGGCCGGCGTCGCCGCGGTCGGAGCCGAGCGGGGAGACTCCGCCGGTGTAGGTCACCCGGAGCCGGCCGAGCGGTATCGGGTTGGCCTCCAGGACGGCCGCGCAGGCGCGCCGCACCTCGTCCAGGTCGGGATCCGGCAGGCCGAGCCCGCGGGCCGAGCGCGTCAGCCGCTCCAAGTGGCGGGTGAGTGCGAAGGTCGTGCCGCCTTCGGCCTTGAGCGTCTCGAAGACCCCGTCGCCCACGGTCAGCCCGTGGTCGAACACGGACACCTTCGCGTCGTCGGCGTCCCGCAGCGCTCCGTCGAGCCAGATCCTCACCGTACGGTCCTCCCGTTCACCTCATGGGCCTCTGCCGCGCCAGACGCTACCCGCAGCAGCCGGGCGGCCTTCAACTCGGTCTCCGCCCACTCGCGGTCCGGGTCGGAGCCCCAGGTGATCCCGGCGCCGGTGCCGAAGAGCAGCCGGGGGCCGCCGGGGGCCGTCCGGTCGATCCAGAAGGTGCGGATGCCGACGGCGAGCTCGGCGGTGCCCCGGTCGGCGTCCACCCAGCCGATGCCGCCGCAGTACGGGCCGCGCGGGACCGTCTCCAGGGCCTCGATGATCCGCAGCGCGGAGCTCTTGGGGGCACCGGTGACGGAGCCGGGCGGGAAGGTCGCGGAGAAGAGCTCGGGCCAGCCGACGCCGTCGGCGAGTTCCCCGCTGACGGTGGAGACGAGGTGGACCAGACCCGGGTGCTCCTCGACGGCGCACAGTTCGGGGACGGTGACGGAGCCGGTGGCGCAGACCCGGCCGAGGTCGTTGCGCACCAGGTCCACGATCATGACGTTCTCGGCGTGGTCCTTGGGCAGGAGGTCGGCCACGGTGCGGCCGGTGCCCTTGATGGGGCCGGACTCGACGCGGCTGCCGGAGCGGCGCAGGTACAGCTCCGGGGAGGCGGAGGCGACCTCGACGCCGTGGGCCGGAAGCCGAATCGTTCCTGCATACGGGGCCGGGTTGCCCCGCGCCAGCAGCGCGCTGAGGGCGTCGACATCGGCTCCGGCGGGATCCGGCAGCGGCGCGGACATCACGCGGCAGAGGTTGGCCTGGTAGACCTCGCCGGCCGCGATGTGCTCGCGGATGCGCCGTACGCCGGCGACGTACGCGGCCCGGTCGAGGGAGGAGGTCCACTGGTCGGCGTCGGGGCCGCGCCAGGCACCGGGGACGGGGGCGGGCACCGGGTCGGGGCGTATGTCCCCGAAGCGCGCGCAGACCATCCGGCCTTCGAAGTCGGCGGTCACCGCCCAGAAGCCGGAGGAGTCCAGCGCCGCCGGGTCGCTTGTGACGTCTCGGAGGTCGGTCGCGAGAAGGCCGCCGAAGCGGGCCAGAGGAAGCAGGTCGTGCACGGCTGCGAGTCTATGACCGGTGACGCGACGGCGCCGGTGAGGTGACGGTCGGGTGACCGGTGGTGATCGAGCGGCAGCACGCTGCGGAAACGCGTTTTTGAGCTGGCCCGGGAATCCGCTAGAGTTCAACACGTCGCCAGGGAGCGAAGGGGAAAAACCCCGGAGCGAACACGGTGACCTGCGGACGTAGCTCAGTTGGTAGAGCACCACCTTGCCAAGGTGGATGTCGCGAGTTCGAGTCTCGTCGTCCGCTCTGAGGTGGGGGATCTTCCCGAGAAACCCTGCTCTTGCTCCATGGTGGAGTGGCCGAGAGGCGAGGCAACGGCCTGCAAAGCCGTCTACACGGGTTCAAATCCCGTCTCCACCTCCAAGGACGATTAGCTCAGCGGGAGAGCGCTTCCCTGACACGGAAGAGGTCACTGGTTCAATCCCAGTATCGTCCACTGATCCGCAAGGATCCCCGCGCGATTAGCTCAGCGGGAGAGCGCTTCCCTGACACGGAAGAGGTCACTGGTTCAATCCCAGTATCGCGCACGCAGCACCTGGCATTACCTGCTTCACCTGCGGTTTCGCACCGTGGTCCCGCGCGATTAGCTCAGCGGGAGAGCGCTTCCCTGACACGGAAGAGGTCACTGGTTCAATCCCAGTATCGCGCACAGTCCGACAAGCCCCGGCCGTCTCGACGGCCGGGGCTTTCGCGTTCCTCCCGGCGTCAGGAGGAGAAGAGCATCCGCCCGAAGCCGCCCTTGTGGTGACCGTGGCCGTGGTGGCCGTGGCCGCCGTGGTGCGGGGCGCCCCAGGCCGGGGCGGGGGCCGCGTGCTGGACCGGGTACGGGGCCGGCGGCGCGGCGGGCGGCGGGACCTGGCCGTACTGGGCGGTGTACTGGGACTCGAGGCGGGTCAGCGCTTCGAGCTCGCCGTAGTCGAGGAAGATGCCGCGGCAGCCGCTGCACTGCTCGATCTGGACACCGTTGCGGTTGTAGGTGTGCATCATCGCGTGACACTTCGGACACTGCATGACCGGGTCAACTCCTCGCCGTTTACCTCGACACCGGACCCGTGCCCGGTGGCGTGAGGCTCACCCTACGACGGAGGCTCGGGCTCCAAGTCGGGCGGGAGGGCAGCTATTCGGACACAGGAATCCGCCATCAGCCGCTCCACGTCGTCGAGTCGGCGTCCCTCCTGTGCGGATTTGGCCAGGGCCAGGGCCGCGGTCTGTACGGTGAGCGCGCGGGCGGCGAGGTCGAGTTCCGGCCAGGGGTCCGAGCCGGGCGGACCCGCCGCCGGGCCGCCGGCGGCGCGGTAGGCGTCGAGGAAGCGCAGCCAGGTCCCGGGATCGAGCACCCCGGCGGCGTACCAGGCCGCGGGCCGGGCGAGGTCCCAGGCGGGGGTGCCGAGGCCGAGGTCGTCGATGTCGATGAGCCGCCAGGGCCCGTCCGGGGCGGGGGCCCTGACCAGCTGCCCGAGGTGCAGGTCCCCGTGGCAGAGCGCGCCGCCGGCCGGGGCCGGAGCCGCACCCCGGGCCCACGCGGGCAGGGTCCGGGCGGCGGCCCGTACGGCGTCGGCGGGGCCGGCCGGTGCGGGGGCCGCGGTCGCCGCGGCCAGGCGGTGCAGGGCGCGGGCCACCTTGGCCGGGCCGCGCATGGGCGGGACGGGTCCCGGCAGGTGGTGCGGCGGGACCCGGTGGAGGGCCGCCAGCAGTTCCGCGGCCGCCTCCCAGGGGGCGTCCTCGGGGCGCTCCGGGTCGACCGGAGCACCGTAGGGCCACAGGGAGACGGGCCGCCCCCGCAGCCGCCCGGCCTCGGCCCGCAGCGGAGCCAGCAGCACCCCCGCCAGCGCCGGGTGCGCGGCGATCCGCATGCGCACGGCCAGGCCGTCGGGGTCGCTGTCCCCCGCGTGCGCCTTGGCCACGACCTCCCCGCAGCGCACGACGGTCCCGTCGTCCCGCTCGGCGAGGAGGGAGTACGGCGCCGCGCCGCGCCCGGCACCCGCGTACGCGGCGAGCGCGGCGGGCAGCGACGGCCCCCCGGGCCCTCCCCCGGCGCTCAACCCCGCCCCGTTTCGCCGTCCGGCTCTTCGAACGGCTCGTCGCTCCACCGGAACCACGCCGCCCCGCCCTCGGACCCGGTGCCGTTCTGGATCGCCATGTTCCGCGCCCCCGTTCCTTCGGTCGGGAGCAGGGTACGCGGGGGCCCGGCGGGGCGGAGGGGGAGGTCGAAAAGGGTGCTGCCCGTCCGGCTCCCCAGCCGTACGGGCAACACCCTTCACTGCCGTCCGTCGTCGCGCCCCCGTCCCCACGGGGTGCGACGAGATGATGTCCTGGTCCGGGCCGCTCTCCCGGACCCGGGGCGCCGCTCAGCGCCCCAGCATCACGCCTACGGACGACGCCTGCGCCGCCACCTGATCGAAGCCTCCGAAGACGAAGAGCAGGAGGGCGGCCAGGGGGAGCACCATGGCCGCGGCCACCAGTGGATGGCGTCGGCCGGACTCATGGCTGTTGAACGCGAAAGCCTTGCGTCCCTGCCGTGCGATGTCCGCCATGGTCCTCTCCCTGTCGTTTGGCAGCGGCGGGTTTGTGACCTCGGGGGACGAGTGCTCCACCCGCCGCTTGTCTTCAACACTAGGCGCGGGGAAGGGCCCGGTCCTCATGCCCTCGTACCCATTGGCGGGCCTCCAGGAGGATGAGGAGGCTGCCCGCGCCTACTCCCCTGGGTGGAGACGGCTCCCCCGTTCTGGGGGTCTTCCCGGAGGGGATGACCGGAGGGTAGTGACTTCCCTCACTTCCGTCACTCCCTGCACACGCGTGTCCGGCCGCGGAGTCTGCCCGGGAATCACCCGGTCCGCTCCGCGCGGGCGGTGCGCCCCCGCCGCGCTCCCTGCCGCCCCACCGGCCAATCCCCTTGGGTCCAGGGCCGTTTGGCCGTACCGACAACTCCCGTACGTACATGCGGTCGCGCGCCTGAGCATCCCTCAAGTGGACTGCGGCGCACTGACAATCGAATACCGCGGAGAGGGCGCGGCCTCTGAGCGGACATGACGGAACGTCCGTAAGCTGTGCCACGTCAACAGGACGACCGGTCAGCGGGGTGGACATGGCGATGATGCGGCTCCGGCGCGAGGACCCGCGTGTCGTCGGCTCGTTCAGACTGCACCGACGGCTCGGCGCCGGCGGCATGGGCGTGGTCTACCTGGGCTCGGACCGGCGCGGCCAGCGCGTCGCGCTCAAGGTCATCCGGCCGGATCTGGCCGAGGACCAGGAGTTCCGCTCGCGCTTCGCCCGCGAGGTGTCCGCCGCACGGCGGATCCGCGGGGGCTGCACCGCCCGTCTGGTGGCCGCGGACCTGGAGGCCGAGCGGCCCTGGTTCGCCACCCAGTACGTGCCCGGCCCCTCCCTGCACGACAAGGTGGCCGAGGAGGGCTCGCTCACGGCCGCGCAGATCGCCGCCATCGGCGCGGCGCTGTCCGAGGGGCTGGTCGCCGTGCACGAGGCGGGGGTCGTCCACCGGGACCTCAAGCCCTCGAACATCCTGCTGTCGCCCAAGGGCCCGCGCATCATCGACTTCGGGATCGCCTGGGCCACCGGCGCGAGCACCCTCACCCACGTCGGCACCGCCGTCGGCTCCCCCGGCTTCCTCGCGCCCGAGCAGGTGC
Organism: Streptomyces sp. NPDC051183; assembly: GCF_040682455.1. NCBI lineage: Bacteria > Bacillati > Actinomycetota > Actinomycetes > Kitasatosporales > Streptomycetaceae > Streptomyces > Streptomyces sp. NPDC051183. The sequence continues at coordinate 38,979 of NZ_JBFBBA010000008.1, read as the reverse complement.
GCGGGGCCGCGGTCACGCCCGCCACGGACGTCTTCGCGCTCGGCGCCACGCTCGCGTACGCCGCTACCGCGGACTCCCCCTTCGGGCACGGCAGTTCCGAGGTCATGCTGTACCGGGTGGTGCACGAGGAGCCGCACCTGCAAGGGGTGCCGGACGCGCTCGCGCCGCTCGTACGGGCCTGTCTGGCCAAGGACCCCGAGGAGCGGCCCAGCACGCTCCAGCTGTCGATGCGGCTCAAGGAGATCGCGGCCCGTGAGGCGCACGGGATGTCGGACGGTCGCCCGCCGGCGCAGCGGGCCCGGACCGACCGGCCGGCGGGGCGCCTCGCCGAACGGGCGGACAGCCACACGGAACTGCACACGGAGCGCAGCACCGGTGGTACGCCCCTCCCCCGGAGCCAGGGGCAAGGTCAGGGCCAGGGCCAGGGCTCGCACAGCGGACCGCACTCGCGGCCGTCGTCCTCCCGGAACCCGGGCGGCCAGGGCGGTGGCGGGAACCCGTCCTCCCGCCCGACCCCTGGACGTACGGGCGGCCGCCCGGGTCCCCGTACGACGGGAGCCGGCCGCCGCCCCTCGCGCCCGGACCCGAAGCTGATGCGCCAGCGGCTGATCGTGTTCGTCGTGGTGACGCTGATCGTCGCGCTGGGCATCGCGGCGGCGCAGAAGATCTAGGACTCCTGCGGCGACGGGGGGCGGGTGGCGTAGAAGGCCACCGCCGAGGCCGCGGCCACGTTGAGGGAGTCGATCCCCTCGGCCATGGGGATGCGGACCCACTCGTCGGCGGCGCGCAGGGCGTAGGTGGACAGGCCGTGGCCCTCGGAGCCGAGCATGATCGCGGACCGGGCGAAGCGCTCGGGCGGGACCTGGTCCAGGGAGGTGGCCTTCTCGCTCGGCGTCATGGCGAGGATCCGGTAGCCGGCCTCCCGGACCTTCTCCAGGTCGGCGGGCCACTTGTCGAGGCGCGCGTACGGCACGGAGAAGACGGACCCCATCGAGACCTTGATGGCCCGCCGGTACAGGGGGTCCGCGCAGTCCGGGGACAGGAGTATCGCGCTGATGCCGAGCGCGGCGGCACTGCGGAACGCGGCGCCCAGGTTGGCGTGGTCGACGAAGCCCTCGAAGATCGCGATGCGCTGTCCCGGTCCGCCCGGCGCGTCGCCCGTCAGCAGCTCGTCGGCCGTGGGCAGCGGCTTGCGCTGCATGGAGGCCAGGGCCCCGCGGTGCACGTGGTAGCCCGTGACGCGTTCGGCGAGCTCGGGGCTGACGGCGTAGACCGGTGCCGGGAGTTCGTCGATGACGTCGCGCATGACGTCGACCCACTTGGCCGAGAGCAGCATCGAGCGCATCTCGTACCCGGCGTCCTTGGCCCGTCTGATCACCTTCTCGCCCTCGGCGATGAAGAGGCCTTCGGCGGGCTCGCGCCGACGCCGGAGTTCGACGTCGGTCAGACCCGTGTAGTCGCGCAGACGCGGGTCGTCGGGGTCTTCGACGGTGATGAGATCAGCCACAGGGTGATACTGCCTTGTCCTGGGTGCGGTGCCAACGGCTCGGCACGGTTGTGCGGTTGTCCTGTCGTCCTACGACAGCGGCGGGGTGTTGACCGTCACGACGTCGCCGATGACGATGACGGCGGGGGGTCGCACGCCCTCGGCGCGCACGGTCTCGCCGACCGTGGCGAGGGTGGCGTCCACGCGCCGCTGGGTGGCGGTGGTGCCTTCCTGGATGACGGCGACCGCGGTGTCGGCGGGACGGCCACCGCGGACCAGCGCCTCGGCGATCAGGCCGATCTTGTCGACGCCCATGAGGACGACGAGGGTGCCGGTCAGCTTGGCGAGGGAGGCCCAGTCCACCAGCGAGCGCGGGTCGTCGGGGCCGACGTGGCCGCTGACCACCGTGAACTCGTGGGCGACGCCGCGGTGGGTGACCGGGATGCCGGCCGCACCCGGCACCGAGATGGAGCTGGAGATGCCGGGCACGACGGTGCACTGGATGCCGGCCTCGGCGAGGGCCTGGAGCTCCTCCATGCCGCGGCCGAAGACGTACGGGTCCCCGCCCTTGAGCCGGACCACGGCCTTGCCGGCCTTGGCGTGCTCGATCAGGGCGTTGTTGATGGCCTCCTGGGCCATGAACCGGCCGTACGGGATCTTCGCGGCGTCGATGACCTCGACGTGCGGCGGGAGCTCGTCGAGGAGGTCGCGGGGGCCGAGCCGGTCGGCGATGACCACGTCGGCCTCGGCGAGCAGCCGGCGGCCGCGGACGGTGATCAGGTCGGGGTCGCCGGGGCCGCCGCCGACGAGGGAGACGCCGGGGGTGTGCGGGCGGGCCGCGGTGAGGGAGCCGTCGCGCAGTCCCTCGACGACCGCGTCGCGGACGGCGGCGGAGCGGCGGGGGTCGTTGCCGCTCAGCACGGCGACGGTGACGCCTTCGACGCGGCCGGTGGCCGGGGTCCAGGCGGTGGCGGCCGCGGCGTCGTCGGCGCGCACGCACCAGACCCGCTCGCGCTCGGCTTCGGCGGAGGCGGCGTCGTTGGCGGCGCGGTCCCGGGTGGCGATGAGGGCGTACCAGGCCCCGGCGAGGTCGCCGTCCTCGTAGCGGCGGCGCTCCCAGCGGATCTCGCCGGTCTCGGCCATGGCGTCCACGGAGGGGGTGGCGGAGGGGGAGATCAGGAGGATGTCGGCGCCGGACGCGATGAGCGCGGGGAGGCGGCGCTGGGCGACCTGGCCGCCGCCGATGACGACGACGCGGCGGCCGGCGAGTCGGAGACCGACGGGGTACGCGGGGTGTTCGGCCATGGCGGTGCGGCTCCTGTGGCGGCGGTCTCTTGCGTGCCGCTGCGGCGTTGGAGCGGCGATTTGCTGACGTGCGGTTTTCTCGTGCGGGTCCACGATACGGCCCGGCCGGAGCGGTGGCGCGGGGCGGGCCCTGCGGGCGGCTTTCCCCACCCCGCCCCTTCCCGAAACCGGGGCTCCGCCCCGGACCCCGCTCCGCGAACTCCCCCGGCTGATTGCGCGGAGCGCAATTTCAGCCGGGCTACTTCTCCGTCACGCCCGCGGAGTCGAAGGTGGCGACCTCGTGCATCGCGCGGGCCGCGCTCTGGACCAGCGGGAGGGCGAGCAGTGCGCCCGTGCCCTCGCCGAGGCGGAGGTCCAGGTCCACCAGCGGGCGCAGGCCGAGCTTGTTCAGCGCCGCCACGTGGCCCGGCTCGGCACTGCGGTGGCCCGCGATGCACGCCGAGAGGGCCTCCGGGGCGATGGCGCGCGCGACCAGGGCGGCCGCGCCGGCGCTGACGCCGTCCAGGATGACCGGCGTGCGCAGCGAGGCACCGCCGAGGATCAGGCCGACGATCGCCGCGTGCTCCAGGCCGCCGATGGCCGTGAGGACGCCGAGCGGGTCCGCCGGGTCGGGCTGGTGGAGCTCCAGGGCGCGGCGTACGACCTCGACCTTGCGGGCGTGCGTCTCGTCGTTGATGCCCGTGCCGCGGCCGGTGACCTCCGCCGGGTCCACCCCGGTGAAGACCGAGATGAGAGCTGCGGAGACCGTGGTGTTCGCGATGCCCATCTCGCCCGTGAGTAGGGCCTTGTTGCCCGCCGCGACCAGGTCGCGGGCCGTCTCGATGCCCACCTCGATGGCCGCCACGGCCTCCTCGCGGGTCATCGCGGGGCCGACGGACAGGTCGGCGGTGCCCGGGCGGACCTTGCGCGGGAGCAGGCCCGGGGTGGCGGGGAGGTCCCCGGCCACGCCGACGTCGATCACGCAGACCTCGGCGCCCACCTGGTTGGCGAAGGCGTTGCAGACGGCGCCGCCGCCCAGGAAGTTGGCCACCATCTGGGTGGTGACCTCCTGGGGCCAGGGGGTGACTCCCTGGGCGTGCACCCCGTGGTCGCCCGCGAAGATCGCGACGGCCGCGGGCTCCGGGATCGGCGGCGGGCAGACCCGCGAGAGGCCGGCCAGCTGGGCGGAGATGATCTCCAGCATGCCCAGGGCCCCGGCGGGCTTGGTCATGCGCTTCTGCCGCTCCCAGGCCTCGCCCAGCGCCTTGGCGTCGAGCGGGCGGATGCTGGCGACCGTCTCCGTGAGCAGGTCGTGCGGCTCCTCGCCGGGCAGCGCGCGGCGCCCGTACGTCTCCTCGTGCACGACCCAGGACAGCGGCCGTCGCTGGGACCAGCCGGCCTGGGCGAGCTCGGGCTCGTCGGGGAACTCGTCGACGTAGCCGACGCACAGGTACGCGACGACCTCCAGGTGCTCCGGCAGGCCGAGCTCGCGGACCATCTCGCGCTCGTCGAAGAAGCTGACCCAGCCGACGCCGAGGCCTTCGGCGCGCGCGGCGAGCCAGAGGTTCTCGACGGCGAGGGCCGAGGAGTACGGGGCCATCTGCGGCTGGGTGTGCCGGCCGAGGGTGTGGCGGCCGCCGCGGGTGGGGTCGGCGGTGACGACGATGTTCACCGGGGTGTCGAGGATGGCCTCGATCTTGAGTTCCTTGAACTGCTTGGCCCGGGCCTTGGGCAGCGAGTTCGCGTAGGCCTCGCGCTGGCGCTGGGCGAGCTCGTGCATCGTCCGGCGGGTCTCGGCGGAGCGGATGACGACGAAGTCCCAGGGCTGGGAGTGGCCGACGCTGGGGGCGGTGTGGGCCGCCTCCAGGACGCGCAGCAGCACCTCGTGCGGGATGGGGTCGGTACGGAAGCCCTTGCGGATGTCGCGGCGCTCGCGCATGACGCGCAGGACGGCCTCGCGCTCGGCGTCGTCGTACGCGGGCGCCGGGTCGCCCGCGGCGGGCTCGGCCGGTACGGGCTGCTCGACGGCCGCGGCTTCGGCCTCGGGCTCTGCCGGGGCGGGCTCCGCCGGGGTCTCGGCCTCGGCCGCCGGCTGCGGCGCCGGTTCGGCCGCTACGGGGAGCGGCTGCTCGGCGGTGGCCGGCGCGGGCTGGGGTTCGGCGGCCGGGGCCACCGCCTCGACGGGCTGCGGCTCGGGCTGCGGCTCCGGCTCCGGGGTCGCGGCCGGGGCGACGACCGCCTCGGCGGCCACCGGCTCGGGAGCGGCCTCCACCAGGGGCTGCGGCTCGGGGGCGGGCTCCGGCGCGACCTCGGGCGCGGCCTCGGCCACCACGGGCGCGAGCTCCACGGGCGCGGGCTGCACGGGTACGGGCTGCACGGGTACGGGCTGCACGGGTACGGGCTCCACCGCGACGACCGGCTCGGGGGCGACGGCCGGCTCCGGGGCGGGCAGCGGCTCGGGCGCAGGCTCCGGGGCGGTCTCGGCCACCACCGGCTCGGGCAGCGGCTGCGGCAGCGGCTGCGGCAGCGGCTCCGGCTGGGGCTGCGGCTCGGCGGCGGCCGTCACCGCGACGGGCTCCGCCGCCCACGGCGTACCGGCCTGCGGCGGGATCTCGGCCGACTGCGGCGGGACGGGCTCGGCGCGCGGGATGTCCAGGTACTCGGGGCCCGTGGCGACGACCGGGGCGGGCTGGAACGCCGGAACCGGTGCCGGCGCCGCGGCCGGACCGCGGTCCGCGAGCGACCGTACGACTCCGCCGGTGGCCTCGGGGACGGGCGGACCCATGTGCAGCGGCCGCCGCACCGGGGCGACCGGGGCCGGGCTCTGCGCCGGCGCCTGCATCCGGGGGGCCTGCGGGGCCACCAGGCCGCCGAGGTCGAGCGCGCCGGAGTCGCGGCCGCCGGCCTCGTGCGCGCCCGCACTGTAGGAGGAGTCGGGGAACGGCTGTTCCGGGTACCCGGGTTCGGGGTAGCCCACCGGCGCGGGCTGCGCGTACGCGGCGGACACGTCGGCGACGGGGGCCGGCTGCTGGTACTCGGCGTAGGGCGCGTCCGAGTACAGGGCGGGCTCGGGGAAGGACGGCATCGGCGGCACCACCTGCGGGTCGCTCCACGCGCCTTGGCCGCTCGGCATCAGCAGCAGTTCCTCGTCCTCCGGCTCGGCCGGGTTGTCCACGAGGTCCTGGAAGGCGTAGCCGCCGCTCAGGGGGGCGGGCATGGGAACCGGGGCGGGGACGCCCGGCTGATCCACCATGCCCGCGTTGTCCGGGTGACCCTCGCCCGGGACCTGGCCGGTGTCAGTCATGCGTACCCCTCGCCCATCGGTGTTGCCTCTTCGATCGCCCGGTCGCCCACGAGGCCGCCGAGCGGAGTTGCGGTGCGGGTCCGCCGTACGGCGCGTCCGTCTCGCGTACGCCCTCACGGCAACCAGTAAGCATTGTCGCGCCCGTCGGCGGGCCTGGCGGCCATAACCGCCAGGGTCCGCTGTGGACTGCGCCACGTCGCGCGTCCTCCGGTGTCGTAGTGCCCGAATCGTCCTGGGCGGTACGACGATCGGCCAGCCTACCCCGGGGGCTGCGTCAGCGGTTCACGGGGCGCTGTGCGGCCAGGAGGAAGACGACTGAGCGCTGCTGTTCGGTCCAAGTACGGGTGTCCAGGCCCACGGACTGGAGCAGCGCGCACTCGACTTCGTACCCGCCCTCGGTGAGGGCGCGGCCGATGGCCTCGGCCTCGTCGCGGGTGGAGGCGTGGCTGACGATCCGTTCGGGGCGCCGGTCGGCGACGGCCGCGACGACCTCCGCCCCGCCGCCTCCGACGCGTACGACGTCCGGCTCGGGGAGGTCTTCCAGTACGTGGGGGGCGCGTCCGGTGACGACGTGGAGCTGGACTCCGCGCGCACGGGCCGCGGCGGTCGCGCGTTCGCCGTTGTGCGGGTCGGCGTCGACCGCGATGACGGCCGCGCCGAGGGCGGCCGCGTCCACGGCGAGGGCTCCGGAGCCGGCGCCGATGTCCCAGACGAGGTCGCCGGTGCGCGGGCCGAGCCGGGCGAGCTGCATCGCGCGCAGGTGCGCCGACTCCCCTTCCCCGCCTTCCTCGAAGTCGGGCCGCGGCCCGGCCCAGCCCCGGCCGGTGGTCCGGGCGGGGCTCTGGCCGAGCAGCCACGCCGGGTCGGAGCCGAGGGCCTGTCCGCCGCCGCCGATGACGATGACGACGTTGGGGTCCCGCCAGCTGTGGTCGGCGACCTTGTCGGAGGTCAGGACGGTGACCTGCTCCTTGTCGGTGCCGAGTTCCTCGCAGATGACGAAGGTGCGGTGGACCCCGTCGAGCAGCAAAGCGAGTTCGGCGGGGCCGGCTCCGGGCGAGGTGAGGACGGCGACCTTGGCGTGGGCGCGGCAGACGTTGACGGCGCGGCGCAGGGTGCGGGGGTGTGCGACGACGACCTGGGCGTCGTCCCAGGGCATCCCGGCGCGGGCGAAGGCGGCGGCGACCGCGGAGACCGCGGGGACCACCTCGACTTCGAGGCCGTGCTCGGGGGCGCGCAGGGTGCGTACGGCGCCGAAGAAGCCGGGGTCGCCGTCGGCGAAGACCACGGCGGTGCCGCGGTGGCCGGCGATCCGGCGGGCGGCGAGCCCGAGGCTGCCGAGGCGGATGCGCTCGGCCCCGGGCGGGACTTCGGGGAGCGCGAGGTGGTGGGCGGCGCCGGCCACCAGGGTGGCGGCGGAGAGCGCTGACCGGGCGGCCGCGGTCAGGGGCGAGCCGTCCCAGCCGATCACGGTGACCCGGTCGGCCATCGTCGTCGGTCTCCTGTCGTGGGGGCAGGCGAAACTTCGTCTGGGGGGTCGGGCACGGTGAGACTACCCGGTCATCCGGTCAGTTCCAGTCGGCGCCGACGGCGCGGCCGTTCGCGTCGGCCCGGTGGTCGACGTCGTATCCGTCGGAGTAACCGTCCGCGTAGCCGTCCGCATAGCCGTCGCCGTCGTCGAGGTCCTCGGGGAGCAGGCTCCAGACGATGAGGTCGGTGCGGCTGTCGGTCCAGGTGCCGTCGGCCGTCTGGGTGCGCACTATCCACGCGTTGCGCAGGACGCCTTCGCTGATGCAGCCGATCTTCTGGGCCACCTGCTGGGAGGCGGTGTTGTCGGCGGCGGTGCGCAGTTCGAGGCGTTCGAAGGCCTGGTCGCGGAAGAGCCACCGGGCGACGGCGAGCACGGACTCGCTGGCGTAGCCCTCGCCCCTGGCCCACGGGGCGGTGACGTATCCGACCTCCGTGGCGCGGGTGCGCCAGTCGGTGTTCTGGAGGTGGACGATGCCGACGAGGCGGTGGGTGAGGAACTCGGTGACGGCGAAGACGATGCCGCGGCCCTCGGTGCGCTCGGCGTGGGAGACCCGGGTGGCCCAGGCGACCGCGTCGGCGTGGGTGTAGGGGTGCGGGACCGAGGTCCAGGCGGTGACGGGCTCGTCGTTCATCATCTCGGCGAGCGCGGTGACGTCCTCCTCCTCGAAGGGGCGCAGCACCAGCCGGTCCGTGCTGATGGTGACGTCCGGGAAGGTGGTAGTCATGCGCAGCTCCATGCCTGAGACCGTGGTGCGACCGTTGTGCGGGACCGTTTGTGCGGGTCGTAGGCCACAGCATGCAGCATCGGCCCGGCGATGTGCATGGCCGGGTTGCCCGGAAGCGGGCAGCGGCCGGCCCCGTACGCCGCCGGGCGTACGGGGCCGTGCGACCTGGCTGCGGGGTCAGGACTTCGGGGCGCCGAAGGCCGGGATGACCGAGCCCTGGTACTTCTCCTCGATGAACTTCTTGACCTCGTCGGAGTTCAGGAGCTTGGCGAGCTTCTGGATCCGCGGGTCGTTCTGGTTGCCGTCCTTGACCGCCAGGAAGTTGGCGTACGGGTTGCCCTCGGCCTTCTCCAGGGCCAGCGCGTCCTTGGCGGGGCTCAGCTTGGCCTCGATGGCGTAGTTGCCGTTGATGACGGCGGCGTCCACGTCGTTCAGGGCGCGCGGGACCGTGGCGGCCTCCAGCTCCTTGAACTGCAGGCCCTTCTTGTCGGTGATGTCGGACAGCTTGGCGGTGGTGCCGACACCCTCCTTGAGGGTGATCAGGTTGTTCGCGGCGAGCAGCTGGAGCGCGCGGCCCTCGTTGGTGGTGTCGTTGGGGACGGCGATGGTCTGGCCGGCCTTGATGTCGCTGAGGGCCTTGACCTTCTTGGAGTAGAGGCCGAGGGGCTCCAGGTGCACGTTCACGACGGGCACGACGTGCGTGCCGTTCTTCTTGTTGAAGTCGTCGAGGTACGGCTTGTGCTGGAAGAAGTTGCCGTCGACCTGGCCCTGCTCGGTGGCGGTGTTCGGCAGGACGTAGTCCGTGAACTCCTTGACCTCCAGCTTGAGGCCGTCCTTCGCCGCGAGCTTGTCCTTGACGAAGTTCAGGATGTCGGCGTGCGGGCTCGGGGAGGCCGCGATGACGAGCGGCTTGCTCTCGTCGACCTTGCCGCCGTCGGCCTTGGTGGAGGACGGGTCCGAGGAGCTGCCGCAGGCGGTGAGGCTCAGGGCGAGGGCGGTCGCGGTGGCGGCGAGGGCGGTGAGCTTGATGTTCTTACGCACGAAGAGTGCCTTTCTTGCTTTTTCAGGGTGGTGGCCCAAGCACGACAAGTGCGGGCTCTGCGGGGGAAGAAGTCTTGTCGGCGCGGGTGCGCTCAGGCTGTCCGGCCGCGGCGGGCCAGGAGGCGTACCACGCCGTCGCCGAGCAGCTGGATCACCGTGACGATGGCGATCAGGACCACGACGGTGGCGACCATGAAGCCGGTCTCGAAGCGCTGGAAGCCGTAGGTGATGGCCTTGGAGCCGAGTCCTTCGCCGCCGACCGCGCCGGCCATGGCGGAGTAGCCGACCAGGGTGATCACGGTGGTGGTGATGCCGGCGACCAGGGAGGGCAGTGCCTGCGGGAGGAGCACCTTGCCGACCAGGGTGGGGATGCCGCCGCCCATGGATTCGACGGCCTCGACCAGGCCGTGGTCCACCTCGCGGACGGCGGTCTCGACGAGCCGGGCGAAGAAGGGGATGGCGCCGATGGCGAGCGGGACGATCATGGCGGTGGGGCCGATGAAGGTGCCGACGATGGCCGTGGTGACCGGGATCAGGAAGATCAGCAGGATGATGAACGGCAGCGAGCGGCCGATGTTCACGATCACGCCGAGGACCTTGTTGAGCGGCCGGTTCTGCAGGAGGCCGCCCTTGTCGGTGAGGACGAGGAGGATGCCGATGGGCAGTCCGCCGAGGACGGTCACCAGGGTGGACCACAGGACCATGTAGAGGGTGTCGAAGGTGCCCTGGGTGAGCAGGGGCTCCATCTCGGACCAGGTCACTTGGCACCGTCCTTGACCAGCTCGGCGAATTCGGTGTCGGCGTCCACGACGTCGACCTGGAGGCCCTGCTCGCGCAGGAAGCCGATGGGTACGACGTTGTCGTCGTAGCGGCCGGGGAGCTCGATGCGCATCCGGCCGATCTGCCTGCCGCCGACGGTGTCCATGGCCGCACCGAGGATCGATATGTCGATGTTGTAGGTGCGGGCCAGCTGGGAGATGACCGGCTGGGTGGCGGTCTCTCCGTGGAAGGTGACGTCGATGACCGTGTGCTCGATGGTGGTCGCCGAGCCGGTCAGCGGGAAGAGTTCGTGGGCGAGCTGGGAGCCGGGGGTGGCCAGCAGCTCGGAGACGGTGCCGGACTCGACGACCCGCCCCTGCTTCATCAGCGCGGCCGAGTCGCAGACGGACTTGACCACGTCCATCTCGTGCGTGATGAGCAGGACCGTCAGGCCGAGCTGCCGGTTGAGGTCGCGCAGCAGCTGGAGGATCGAGCGGGTGGTCTCGGGGTCCAGGGCGCTGGTGGCCTCGTCGGACAGCAGCACCTTGGGGTCGCCGGCCAGGGCGCGGGCGATGCCGACGCGCTGCTTCTGGCCGCCGGAGAGCTGGCCGGGGTAGGCCTTGGCCTTGTCGGCGAGGCCCACGAGGTCGAGGAGCTCGGCGGCCTTGCGGGAGCGCTCGCGGCCGGATACGCCGAGGATCTCCAGGGGCAGCTCGATGTTGCCCTGAACCGTGCGCGAGGACAGCAGGTTGAAGTGCTGGAAGACCATGCCGATGCGGCTGCGGGCCTCGCGGAGCTCCTTGCCGGCCCGCCGGCCGCGGCCGGCGAGCGCCGTGAGGTCGACTCCGTCCACGGTCACGGTGCCGGTGGTGGGGCGCTCCAGCAGGTTCACGCAGCGGATGAGGGAGGACTTGCCGGCGCCGCTCTGGCCGATGACTCCGTAGACCTCGCCCTCGCGGACGTGCAGATCGACGCCGTCCAGGGCTGTGACCTCACGGCCACGGGACTGGTAGACCTTCGTGAGGCCCGATGTGGTGATCACAGGATTTCCGTCGCTGTCGAGTGCACGGCGCAGCGGGGTGCCGGGCACGGGGCAAACATCTGGGGACGCGATACGGGTCGAACCGCCAGAAAACGCTGGTGGTGACGCGTGCGTGGGGCAGTAGCGGTCCGGGGTCACACGGTGGTGTCGGACGGGCTCGGCCGGCCTCGCTTCGGGGCGCGAGACTGCAGGAAGGGGCCCTCAGAAGGCGCACATTCGACACATACAACGAGCACCGGGCGTCATCGTCGCCTCGGTCGCAAGGGTGCGGCTGCTCGTCGTGGTCATGGGCCCCAGTAAACCAGACGTATCCCTTGACCGATCAATGATGTCCGCATAGCGGACGGATTCTGGCCGCATAGCGGACAACACCGGTCACGGCCGGGGGTCCGTCCCGATCACCACACCAGCGGCACTGACCTGCACGGATACCGCCGAAAGGTCCCGTACGACCACGTCCGCGTCGAGTTCCGCGGCGGTGTGCGTTGTGGTCAAGGCCACGGTCCGCATCCCGGCCGCGCGGCCGGCCGCCAGCCCCGCCGGCGCGTCCTCGAAGACCGCGCAGCGGGCCGGGTCCACGCCGAGCCGGGCGGCCGCCAGCAGGAAGGGCTCGGGGTCGGGCTTGCCCCGGGTGATGTCCTCGGCGGCGACCAGCTCGGGGAAGTCGATGCCCGCCTCGCGCAGCCGGGCCTCGGCCAGCGGCCGGGTGGCGGAGGTGACCACCGCCCAGCGGCCGGCCGGCAGCGCGGACAGCAGTTCCTTGGTGCCGGGCAGCAGCACGACCCCGCCCGGTACGTCGTCGATCTCCAGGGCCTCGATGCGGGCCAGGGCCCCGGCCCGCGCTCCGGCGGGGAGCAGCTCGGCGATGATCTCCGCCGCGGGGCGGCCGTGCAGCTCGACCCGGGCGAAATCCTCCTCGGCGATCCCGTGCTCGCGGGCCCAGCGGGTCCAGCAGCGGTGCACGGAGTCCATGGAGGAGACGAGCGTGCCGTCGTTGTCGAACAGCAGGGCTTCGGCATGCAGGTTCATGTCTTCCAGCAAAGCCCCGGAGCAGGGGTGCGCGCACTGGGTCTTTCGGCCCGTAATACGCTCGCTGCATGCTCGACGCCCTGACGGTCGCCATCGGCGTGGCCGCACTCGCCCTCGCCGCCTGGTGCGGTTTCGCCGCCTGGCGGGACCAGCCGACCAAGGACTGGCACTTCATCGGCATGGCCGTGGTGACCGTCCTGGTCCTCGCCCAGCTGGTGGTCGGCCTGGTCCAGCTCGCCCGCGGCGAGGAGCCGGGCCAGGGCACGGTGCTGTTCGTGTCGTACCTGCTGGGCGCGCTCGCGGCCGTTCCGGCCGCCGCGCTGCTCTCGCTGACCGAGCGGTCCAAGTGGGGCTCGGTGACGGTGGCCGCGGGCGCGGTCGTCCTCGCCGTCCTCGAAGTACGGCTCTACGACATCTGGGGATCCACCGGTGCCTGACACGACGACTGACACTCCCGCCGCGCGCAGGCGGCTGGTCTCCGGACCGGGGCTGCTGCTGGTCTGGCTGTACGGGGTGATGGTGGTGGGCGCCGTCTCGCGGTCGGCGTACCAGATCTCCACCGAGTTCGACCGGGCGCCGCTGGCGTACTCGCTGTCCGCGGCGGCGGCGCTGGTCTACGCCTTCATCACGTACTCGCTGGTGCGCGGCGGGGAGCGCGCCCGCAAGGCGGCGCTGCTGTGCTGCGCCGCCGAGCTGGTCGGCGTACTGACGGTGGGCGCCTGGACGCTGGCGCGCCCGGAGGCCTTCCCCGACGCGACCGTGTGGTCGGACTTCGGGATGGGCTACCTGTTCATCCCGGTGATCCTGCCGATCACCGGGATGCTCTGGCTGCGCAAGCGCTGAATTCAGGCGCTGGATCAGGCGCTGACCGCGAAGTCCGAGGCCTCCTTGGCCTCCTTCTCCAGGATCACCAGCCGCACGCCGTCGGAGGCGGTGCGGCCGCCGACCTGGGTGTAGCCGGCCTTGCGGTAGAGGCGCAGGTTGCCCTCGCTCTTGTGTCCGGTGTGCAGCCGGTAGCGGGCGGTCCCGTCGTGGCCCGCGAGGGCCTCCTCGACGGCGCGCAGCAGCCGGGCGCCGAGCCCGTGGCCCTGGAGCCGCGGGTGCACGCAGAGCTTGTGGATCTTGCCGGTGCCCTCTTCGTCGACGTTGCCGCGCACGGCGCCGACGATCTCGTCGCCGAGCCGGGCCACCAGTACGGTGTCCGTCGCCAGCTCCGCCTTCAGGGAGTCCAGGGACTGGGTGAGGGGCTGGATGCGGTAGTTGCCGTACAGCTCCGCCTCGCTCTGGAACGCCAGGTACTGGAGTTTGATGATCTGCTCGGCGTCCTCGGCAGTTGCTGCCGAAATGGTCACGCTCATGCCCATGTGCGCATGCCTCCCGCTCACCTGGTGGCCCGTTGGTCTACCGCTCCTTTCCCCGCAGGCCAGGAGCCGCAACCTCTGCAGCCAGCATTCTGCGCAGACATCCCAGGCAACGGGAACGGACAGGCCCCAAACTTCCTTGTGAGATACCCAACTCTCCTGCGATTTCACGGTAGGTGAGGTCCCTGGGCGAAAGAAGTGCTCCCATCAGCTCCGGACACCGTCCGGGCAATCGGGCGACCGCCGATCGGAGGGCCCGGTTCTCCTCGCCGTTCAGAAGGGCGTCTTCCGGTTCTGCGGCCGCACTGGTAAGGGGTCCCCCGTCCACGTGGTGACGGCGGTGGCCGTACGGCACTTCGCGCCGCGCCCGGCGGCGCGCCCGGCGCGCCTCGCCCCGTACCGCCCGGCGCAGCCAGCGCGCCGGCTCGGCGAGGGTGCGCTGGCCCGGGTCGCGTTCGAGCAGCCTGACCCAGACGGCTTGTTCCAGGTCGGCCGCGTCCACTCCGGTGCCCGCGGCCTCGGCGGCCGCCTCGGCGGAGAGCAGCGGGCCGAGCTTCTCAAAGAGGTCAGCCTTCAGCAGGTCCATGCCGGGCGGGACGCGAAGGCCGTGCCCGGCGGTTTCCCCGCCGCGCTCGGCCCACTCGTACGAGAAGCCCCGGCTACCGGTTGACGCCCCGGCCAGGGCGGAAGTCCTCCGCCGCGAGCAGCCCGGTGTCCGGGTTGTCGGTGAAGATGCCGTCGATGCCCTGATCGAAGTACTTCCGGAAGGCGGCGAAGGCGTCGCCGTAGGCGTTCGGGTCGGTGCCCTTGCGGAAGTCGGCGGGCAGGAAGGCGTTCTCGTTGCGCGCCGTGTAGGGGTGCAGGATCAGCCCCTGCGCGTGGGCGTCCTTGACCAGGGTGGTCGGGGAGGTGAGCTTGCCGGCCGCGTCGCGCGGCAGGATCAGGTCCATGGTCGGGCCGATGCCCTGGGCGAATCCGGCGATCCACTTCAGGCCCTCGGGCTTGACCAGGTCCGCGACCGTACGGGGGTCCTTGGCCAGCTCGAAGTCCCACGGGCGGGTGGCGGCGGCGGAGAGCAGGACCACGCGCGGCGCGGAGACCAGCCGGGAGAGCCGCTGGATGCTGGACGGCTCGAAGGACTGGAGGAAGAGGGGCGCGCCCCGGCCGTCGCGGCCGTAGCGGCGCAGCAGCTTGGCGAGCGGCTCCTCCAGGCCGAGGCCGAGCGAGCGGAAGTAGCTGGGGTGCTTCGTCTCGACGTGCAGCCAGACCCGCTTGCCGCGCCGCTTGCCCTCGCGGTCGGCCCAGCGGAGCACCTCTTCGAAGGTGGGCACCGCCCACCGGCCGTCGTAGGGGGTGTTGCGCTGCCGGACGGCGGGGATACGTTCCTTCGCCCGCAGGGTCTTCAGCTCGGCGAGGGTGAAGTCCTCGGTGAACCAGCCGGTCAGGGAGACCCCGTCGATCGACTTCGTGGTGCGCCGGGACGCGAACTCGGGGTGGTCGGCGACGTCGGTGGTGCCGCCGATCTCGTTCTCGTGCCGGCATACGAGATGGCCGTCCCGGGTGGGGACGAGGTCCTGCTCGACGACGTCGGCGCCGAGGTCGAGGGCGAGCTGGTAGGAGCCGATCGTGTGCTCGGGCCGGTAGCCGCTGGCTCCCCGGTGGCCGATGACCGTCGGGACGGGGAGGTCGCGGTATCCGCCACCGTGGCCGGCGCCCGCCGCCGATGCGGGACCCGCCGAGAGACCGGCCAGACTGCCGCCCGCTGCCAGGACGGCCGCCCCCAGGACCGTGCGCCGCGCTGCCCCACCCTGCGTCATGAATGCTCCCTCTTCTCGGCCCGGATCGGCCCGCCGATGGTAGGCAAACGCCGATGGCGAGAAGGTGGGACTGCGGGGAACATGGCGGAAACGTGCGTCAACACTGCGTATCCACCTCGTGAACCCGATGTGCGATCAGAGCTGACCCGCGAGTATCGTCCTCACCTGCACTGCTGCCGTACGGCGAGTGCCGAATCGCTTTTCGATGCCGGAGGGCCCACGTTGTTCCGTACTGCGCTCATCAAAGCCACTGTCGGACCGGTCATGCGCATGATGTTCCGCACCCGCGTGGAGGGCATCGAGAACATCCCGGGCTCCGGACCTGTGATCCTGGCGGGCAACCACCTCACCTTCATCGACTCCATGATCCTTCCGCTGGTGTGCGACCGCACGGTCCACTTCATCGGCAAGGACGAGTACGTGACGGGCAAGGGGATCAAGGGCCGCCTGATGGCGTGGTTCTTCACCGGCGCCGGAATGATCCCCGTCGACCGTGACGGGGCCAACGGCGGCGTCGCGGCCTTGATGACCGGTCGCAGGATCCTCGACGAGGGCAAGATCTTCGGCATCTACCCCGAGGGCACCCGCTCCCCCGACGGGCGCCTCTACCGCGGCCGCACCGGGATCGCCCGCCTGACCCTGATGACCGGCGCCCCCGTGGTCCCGTTCGCGATGATCGGCACCGACAAGCTCCAGCCCGGCGGCGCCGGCATGCCGCGCCCGGGCCGGGTCACCGTCCGGTTCGGCGAGCCGATGGAGTTCTCCCGCTACGAGGGCATGGACCGCGACCGCTACGTACTGCGCGCCGTCACCGACTCCGTGATGGCCGAGGTCATGCGGCTCTCGGGCCAGGAGTACGTGGACATGTACGCGACCAAGGCGAAGGCCGCGTGACCCTACTGCCTCTGCAGTGACCGGCTGACGCCCGCCGCCGTGGTGGTGGCGAGGATCCACCCGGTCACGATCAGCAGGTAGGACAGCCACTGGAGCCAGCCGCTCGGCGCGTAGGCGGCCTCCTGCCCGAAGCTGATGATCGGCACCAGCAGGTCGATCGTGTAGAACACCGCGTTGAAGTCCGGAGCCTCGCCCGCCTTCAGGGGCCGCGGCGGAGTGATCCCGTATGCGACCGCTCCGGTCAGCAGCAGGGCCAGCAGCCAGCCCACCGGCCGCAGCGGCCGGAATCCGTACCCGACGGTGACGTCCTGGAGCTGCCCCCACAGCCGGGCGGGCCGGGGCAGGGTGCGGCGGTGCCTGCGCAGCTTGGCGAGCTGGACGGTCCGGGCGCCTGCCTCGTCGCCCGCCGTGCGGTAGGCCGCGGCGAGCTGTTCGTAGATGTACGGCAGGTAGCCCGACTCCTCGCGCTCCAGGACGGGCAGCCGCTGCTCGGCGGGCAGGTGCGGGCTCATCGCCCTGTAGCCGAGCCCGGCCAGGCGCACCGTACCCGGCCAGGTCTCGGGCTCCACGTGCAGCAGGTCGAACTGGGAACGGCGCAGGTTGACCGAGCCCTGGATGGTGCCGCAGTCCCGTAGCCAGACCTCGCCGACGGTGCAGCTGCTCGCCCGCAGGGCCACGCCGCCGGGATTGACGAACCGGGCGTGCGCGAAGTTGAGCTGGCCCGGTATCCGGGAGCCGGTGAGGTTGACCCGGCCCAGCAGCTGCGCGCGCATCGCCCGCAGGTCGGTGCCGACGGTCACGGTCTCCGCGTGCAGGGCCGTGCCGCCGGGCTCGTGGAGACGGGCGTCGTCGAGGTTGATCTGGCCCCCGACGACCGCGCCGTTGACGCGCGTCTGGCCGTGTACGGTCAGCCCGAAGGCGATGATGTCGGTGCCGATGGCGGCGTGGTTGAGCTGGAGCGCCGCTTCGCCGGCGAGGTCGCCCTCGACCGGGCCGATCACGGCGTCCTGGAGGAAGAGGCCGCCCTCGATCTGGGCCCCCGCGAGGCGCACCGGGCCGCGGATCCGGCAGCAGGACAGCCTCAGCACGACCTCGACGCGGACGGTGGACGCGGTGAGGCCCGGCAGGGACGAGTCCGTGAGGACGAGTGCGCGCAGCCGTGCCCCGTAGAGCCCCGGTTTGCGCTCGAACCAGCAGCCACGCATCCGCATCGGGACGTCGATCGCGGCGTACTTGAGGTCCAGTTTCCCGGTGACCTTGGCGCCCTTGATCTTGAGTCCGGGGACTTGGCCGGCCACGCTGGGGCCGCTCAGCAGGAGCGCCATGAGCACTTCGGCGCGTACGGTGCGCTCCGGTCCCCAGGAGGCGCCGTCGGCCGCGTCCTCGTCGGGGTCCTCCCGGAAGTCGACGCCGTCCCCGCGCGGGAAGGCGTCCCATATGCGGCGCTCCGCCGGGGTCAGGTCGTTGATCTCCATCGCCGGGATGGTGTCCCGCGGGCCGACGGGCTGTCAACTCCGCGCGGGACACCGCCCGCTGGCGTGGCGTCAGTGCTCGATGCCGTCCTGGAGCTCCTGGCCCTTCAGCAGGAACCAGGCGGCCGCGGCGGTGGCCAGCAGCACGGCCGCGCCGACGCCCGAGGCCAGCCGGAGCCCGTCCACGAAGGCCTCCTGGGCCGCGCCGACCATCTGCTGGGCGGTCTGCGGGTCCAGCGACCTGGCCGCTTCGACGGCGCCGCCGAGGGATTCGTGCGCGGCGTCGGCGACCGGGCCGGTGACCGAGGCAGGGGCGTTGAAGCCCTGGTAGACGCCGGTGACTACGGAGCCGAGCAGGGCGATGCCGAGGGCGGCGCCGAGTTCGTACGCCGTCTCGGAGACGGCGGAGGCCGAGCCGGCCTGCTCCTTGGGGACGCTGGAGAGGATCACGTCGGCGGTGACGGTGAAGGAGAAGCCCGCACCGAGGCCGACGACGAGCAGAGCCGCACCGAGCAGCGGGTAGCCGCTCTCCTTGTGGATCACGGTGAGCGCGGCCAGGGCCAGACCGATGGCGGCGAGACCGCCGGTCACGATGGACCGTACCGAGTACTTGCGGGCGTACTTGCCGGCGACGAGGCCGGTGGCCACCGCACCGATGGCGGCGGGCAGCTCGGCGAGCCCGGCCTCCAGCGGGTCGCGGCCCTGGACCAGCTGGAGGAACTGGGAGAGGAAGAAGACCAGTCCGGACAGTCCGAAGACGGTGAGCAGGTCGGCGAGGACCGCGCCGGAGAAGCCGCGGTGCTTGAAGAGCCGCATGTCGAGCAGCGGGGACGGCAGCGAGAACTGGCGGCGGACGAAGGCGTACAGGCATCCCGCGCCGAGGACGGCGGCGGCCCAGACTCCCCAGGTCGGGCCGTGGGTGGCGACTTCCTTGACGGCGTAGACGACGCCGATGACGCCGACGAGGGACAGCCCGACGCTGAGCAGGTCCCAGGGGCCGGCGACCGGGTTCTTGGACTCGGGCAGCAGCTTGATGCCGACGAGGACCAGGGCGATCATCACGGGGAGGTTGATGAGGAAGACCGAGCCCCACCAGAAGTGCTGGAGCAGGGCTCCGCCGACGACCGGTCCGACGGCCGCGCCGGCCGAGGCGGTGGCACCCCAGATGCCGATGGCGAGGCTGCGCTCCTTGGCGTCGTGGAAGATGTTGCGGATCAGCGCCAGGGTGGACGGCATCAGGGTCGCACCGGCCACGCCGAGCAGCGCCCGGGCGGCGATCATCATCTCGGGGGTGGTGGCGTAGGCGTTGAGGACCGAGACGGCGCCGAAGGCGGTGGCGCCGACCAGGAGCAGCTTCTTGCGGCCTATGCGGTCGCCGAGGGAGCCCATGGAGACGAGCAGGCCGGCGATGACGAAGGAGTAGATGTCGCCGATCCACAGGAGCTGGGTGCCCGACGGCTTGAGGTCCTCGCTGAGGGAGGGGGTGGCGAGACCGAGTACGGTGGCGTCGACCGCGACCAGCAGGACGGCCAGGACGAGCACGGAGAGCGCCAGCCAGCGCCCGGGGCTCTTCCCCTCCGCCCCCTTCTGCCGGCTCAGCTGTACGGTACGGCTCATTTCTCCACACTCCGTCTTGCGCCACCGAGCAGCAACTCGATGATCATGTACTGAAAGTCCTTGGCGGCGACCCGGCCGTCCATCACGGCCCAGGCGCAGGTGCCGATGAGGCCGTAGAGGGCCTCGGTGAGCCAGGCGGGGCTCAGGTCGATGCGGATGTCGCCCTCGTCCTGGCCGCGCCGGAAGAGCGCTCCGACGCGGGCGTCGAGCCGGGCCCATCCCTCGTTGACCTGGTCGCCCTCGAAGAGCTGGTTCTCGGTGACGAGGAAGGCCAGGAGCTCGGCGTTCGGCTCCGCCTCGGCCACGAGCCGCCTGAGCGCGTCGATCGCCGTCCCCTCGTGGAGGCGGGCGTTGTCGAACGCCACCTCGAACTCCCGGATGCCGAGTTCTTCGAGGGCCCGTACGAGGGCGTCGCGCCCGGCGAAGTGCCGGTGGAGCGTCGCGCGGCCGATTCCGGCGGCGCGTGCGACCTCGTCCATCGTGGCGGTCGATTTGCGGGAGAACAGGGCTGCCGCGTCGCGGAGCACCCGGTCACGATCCATGGCCATGAGACAACCATACCCCGAATGAGACGTCCACGTCTCATTCGATCAAAAATTGAGCTGCGAACAGGCAGCACGGAAGGAATCCTGCCGAGATGAAGCCCGCCACCAAGCCCCTGCTGCTGATCGACGTCGACGGGCCGCTGAATCCGTACGCGGCCAAGCCCCAGCGCCGGCCCGAGGGCTACAGCACCCACCGGATGCGCCCGACGGGCTGGACCGAGGCCGAGAGCCCCCGTCCGCTGCGGGTCTGGCTCAACCACGGCCACGGTGCGGAGCTGCTCGCGCTGGCGGACTCGTACGAGCTGGTGTGGGCGACCACCTGGAAGGACGAGGCCAACGACTGGATAGGCCCGCACCTGGGGCTGCCGCGACTGCCGTACATCGACTGGCCGGTGATGCACGGCCGGGCACCGCGCGGGACGTTCTGGAAGACCCAGTACGTCCTGGAGTACGCGGGGGCGCGCCCCTTCGCGTGGATCGACGACGACATCACGGCCATGGACCACGAGTACGTCGACCAGCACCACCCGGCGCACTCGCTGCTGCTGCGCATCGACGAGCAGATCGGCCTGCTCCGCGAGGACTTCGACACCCTGGCCGCATGGGCCGCCCGCACGACGGCCTGATCCCGGGGCCCGGACACGCGGAAGGGGTGGTGCGGGCCGCACGGCCCGCACCACCCCTTCCGGCGTGACTGCTGCTACTGCTTGTGGGTCGCCCAGGCGTGCTGGATGACCAGGTCGGCCTTCAGCTCGGTGAGCTGGACCGCGACCGCCGACGGGGCGGTTCCGCCGCGGCCGTTGCGGGAGGCCAGCGCGCCGGGCACGTTGAGGACGGTGCGGACCTCGGGGGTCAGGTGCTCCGAGATCTTCGCGAACTGCTCGTCCGTGAGCTCGTCGAGCTCGATGCCGAGCCCCTCGCACTCCTTGACGCACTCGCCCGCGACCTCGTGCGCCACCCGGAACGGGACGCCCTGCTTGACCAGCCACTCCGCGATGTCGGTGGCGAGCGAGAAGCCCGCCGGAGCCAGCTCCTCCATCCGCTCCCGGTTGACCGTGAGGGTCGCCATCATCCCGGTGAAGGCCGGCAGCAGCACTTCGAGGGTGTCGCAGGAGTCGAAGACCGGCTCCTTGTCCTCCTGCAGGTCGCGGTTGTACGCGAGCGGCAGCGCCTTCAGCGTGGCCAGGAGCCCGGTCAGGTTGCCGATGAGGCGGCCCGACTTGCCGCGCGCCAGCTCGGCGATGTCCGGGTTCTTCTTCTGCGGCATGATCGACGACCCGGTCGAGAAGGCGTCGTGCAGCGTCACGAAGGAGAACTCCTTCGTGTTCCAGATGATGATCTCCTCCGCGATCCGGGACAGGTTGATCCCGATCATCGCGGTGATGAAGGCGAACTCGGCGACGAAGTCGCGCGAGGCCGTCCCGTCGATGGAGTTGCCGACCGAGCCGCGCTCGAAGCCCAGGTCGGCAGCGACCGCCTCCGGGTCCAGGCCCAGCGAGGAGCCGGCCAGCGCGCCCGAGCCGTACGGGGAGACCGCGGTCCGGGTGTCCCACTGCCGCAGCCGCTCCGCGTCCCGGGACAGGGACTGCACGTGGGCCAGTACGTGGTGGGCGAAGAGCACCGGCTGTGCGTGCTGGAGGTGCGTGCGGCCCGGCATGGCCACGTCGGCGTGCGCCTCGGCCAGCCCGACCAGCGCGTCCTGGAGCTCGGCGACCAGGCCGCCGATGGTGCGGGCGTGGTCGCGCAGGTACATCCGGAAGAGGGTGGCCACCTGGTCGTTGCGGGACCGGCCGGCCCGCAGCTTGCCGCCGAGGTCGGCGCCGAGCCGCTCCAGGAGGCCCCGCTCCAGGGCCGTGTGCACGTCCTCGTCGGCGATGGTGCCGACGAAGGAGCCGCTCGCTACGTCGGTCTCCAGCTGGTCCAGGCCCGCGATCATGCGGTCCAGTTCCTCGGCCGTGAGCAGGCCCGCCTTGTGGAGCACGCGGGCGTGGGCGCGCGAGCCGGCGATGTCGTACGGCGCGAGGCGCCAGTCGAAGTGGACCGACGCGGACAGCTTCGCGAGGGCCTCGGCGGGGCCGTCGGCGAAGCGCCCGCCCCAGAGCCGGACGTCACCGTTGTTGCTGCTCACAGCTACTGCTCCTCAAGACTGCATGGCTTCGGGTGTGCAACGGCCTCCCCGCCGCGGAGGTAACGGGGAGGCCGCCCTGGTACTGCGTACTGCGTGTTTCGTGCCGGGCGACGGCTCAGGCGAGGTCGCGGCGGGCCGCGATCTTCGAGGAGAGGCCGAAGATCTCGATGAACCCCTGGGCCTTGGACTGGTCGAAGGTGTCGCCCGAGTCGTAGGTCGCCAGGTTGAAGTCGTAGAGCGACTCCTCGGACCTGCGGCCGGTGACGACGGCGCGGCCGCCGTGCAGCGTCATCCGGATGTCACCGGTGACGTGCTGGTTGGCCTCGTTGATGAAGCCGTCCAGCGCCCGCTTGAGCGGGGAGAACCACAGGCCGTCGTAGACCATCTCGCCCCAGCGCTGCTCGACCTGCCGCTTGTAGCGGGCCAGCTCGCGCTCGACGGTGACGTTCTCCAGCTCCTGGTGGGCGGTGATCAGCGCGATCGCGCCCGGGGCCTCGTACACCTCGCGGGACTTGATGCCGACCAGGCGGTCCTCGACGATGTCGATCCGGCCGATGCCCTGGGCTCCGGCGCGCTCATTGAGCTGCTGGATGGCCTGCAGGACGGTGACGGGCCTGCCGTCGATGGCGACCGGGACGCCGGCCTCGAAGGAGATGACGACCTCGTCGGCCTCGCGAGGGAGCGCCGGGTTGGAGGTGTACTCGTAGATGTCCTCGATCGGGGCGTTCCAGATGTCCTCCAGGAAGCCCGTCTCGACGGCACGCCCGAAGACGTTCTGGTCGATGGAGTACGGGGACTTCTTGGTGGTCGCGATCGGGAGGTCGGCCTTCTCGGCGAAGGCGATGGCCTTGTCCCGGGTCATCGCGTAGTCGCGGACCGGGGCGATGCACTTGAGGTCGGGGCCGAGGGCGGCGATGCCGGCCTCGAAGCGGACCTGGTCGTTGCCCTTGCCGGTGCAGCCGTGGGCGACGGTCGAGGCGCCGTGCTTCGCGGCGGCGGCGACCAGGTGCTTGACGATCGTGGGCCGGGAGAGCGCCGAGACAAGCGGGTAGCGGTCCATGTAGAGGGCGTTCGCCTTGATCGCCGGAAGGCAGTACTCGTCGGCGAACTCGTCCTTGGCGTCGGCGACCTCGGCCTCGACGGCACCGCATGCGAGAGCGCGCTTGCGGATGACGTCCAGGTCCTCGCCGCCCTGGCCGACGTCCACGGCAACGGCGATGACCTCGGCGCCCGTCTCCTCGGCGATCCAGCCGATGGCGACGGAGGTGTCCAGGCCGCCCGAATAGGCGAGTACGACGCGCTCGGCCACGGGTTTCTCCTTACGGTGCATTCAACGACAGGCATAACTATGCACTGCTCCGTATGTTTCGTCAATCCGCCCTGTCGTGCCTCCTGACCAGCGGGAATATCGGAGGCGCGACGGCCGACCGGTTGCCTACGCTCAGCGGTCAAGGACAACGGGCGGGGAGGCCGCATGGGCGCGAGGCGGGAACGGGCGGTACTGGCGGGGCGCGAGAGCGCGTCGCGGCTGATGCACGGCGGGGAATCCGGTCACACGCCGGAGCCGCTCCCGGAGGGCTCGGTGCACACGTGGATCGCCTTCGACCAGGCAGTGCGCGAGATCCAACGCCGGCACCACGGGACCGCCCCCGACGGCCATCCGGTGGTCGCGCTGTGCCACCCCGACGGCCATGTCCGCGAGGATGCGCTCCGGGGGGCGGATCCGGTGCCCGAACTCCTCGCGATCCGCTGCACCGACTGGGTTCCGGCCGTACGCGAACAGGCCCGGCGCGTGCTGCTCGGGGCGATGGCCGCCGACCCCGCGGGCACCCTGCGCCGGCTGACCCCGCTCCTCCTGCGGCTGGCCCGGCGCGAGCACGGCGCCTGGGTCCTGGAGCTGCTGCCCCTGGCGCTGCGCGGCACGCAGGTGCAGGCCGAGCTGCGCGCGAGCGCGGACCTGCCGACCCGGCGGTACGCCGCGCGGCTGTCGCTGGAGACCGGCCGGTTCGGCGTACGGGAGCTCGCCCGGCTGGCCGCCGCCGAGCTGGATCCGCAGACCGGCCAGCTGTGGGCGGACGCCGCGCTCGCGTCCATGGCGGCCGACGGGCCGGACGACGAGGCCTTCGCCTCCCTTCTCGGCTCCCACAGCCCGGCGGTCCGCGCCGCCGGGGTCACCGCCCTGCGCCGGGCCGGGTGGGCCGCCCGGGCCGCGGAGCACCTCACCGACCGCTCCGGGCTGGTCCGGGCCTGCGCCCGGTGGGCGGTCCGCCAGGACGGCGGCGACCCGTACGGCCGCTACCGCGAGCTGGTCGAGGACCCGGGCCGCATCACCCCGTACGCCGTGACGGGCTTCGCCGAGTGCGCCGGCCGCGGGGACGCGCCGCTGCTGCGCGGGCTGCTGGCGCACCCCGACAACGCGGTGCGGGCCGCCGCCGTGGGCGGGCTGCGGCTGCTGGACACCACCGACATCGCGCTGCTGCGCCCGCTGCTGGACGACCCGTCGGCGGCCGTGGCCCGCGAGGCCTCCCTGAGCCTGCGCGCCTCGGCCGGGCAGCTGCCCGCCGACTGGCTGCGGGCCCGCATGGAGCCCGGCCGGCCGGTGCACACCCGACGGGCCGCGTACCGGCTGCTGCACGAACAGGGCGGTGTGGCCGGATTGCGCGCCGCGGTGGAGCTGCTGGCGGACGATGACCCGACCCTGCGGCGCACCGCCGCACAGCACGTCCAGAGCCTGTGGTCCCCGTACCGGCCGCTCGCCCTGCCGGTGCGGGACCCGGAGGTCGGCGCCCTGCTGGACCGCTGCACGGGGCTGTTCAGCGACTGGGTCATACGGCAGATGCGCTCAAGGCTGGGGCTGCCCGCCGGGCCGTCCACGGCGGACGGATACTGATCACCATGGGAAAACTCCACGACCGCATAGACGGCCGGCTGCGCGAGTTCATCGAGGCGCAGCCGATGTTCTTCACCGCGACCGCCCCGCTCGCCGGCGACGGCCACATCAACCTCTCCCCCAAGGGCCGCGCCGGGACGCTCGTCGTCATCGACGAACAGACCCTCGCCTACCTCGACTTCGGCGGCAGCGGCGCCGAGACCATCGCGCACGTCCGGGAGAACGGCCGGATCACGCTCATGTGGTGCGCCTTCAGCGGCCCGCCGAACATCGTGCGCGTCCACGGCGAGGGCGAGGCCGTCTTCCGCGACGACCCTCGCTGGGGTGAACTGGTCGCCCTGTTCGGGGATGCCGACGGACCCTCCGCGCGGGCCGTGATCGTGGTGCGCGCCCGCCGGATCACGGACGTGTGCGGTTACGCCGTCCCCTTCATGGAGTACCAGGGCGAGCGCACGCTCCACGCGGAGTACTTCGGCCGCAAGACGGACGAGGAGTTCGCGGCGTACTGCGAGAAGAAGGAATTCATCGAAACGAGCATCGACGGCCTGCCTGCGCTGCCGCTGCCCCTGCCGCCGCGTACCGTCTGACGGGTGCTGCGTACCGCTCTGCTCGCCGGCTCACTGGTCGTCACCGGCCTCTTCCCCCACGGCCCTTCGCCGCTGCCCGACCGCCTCGCCGACACCGGCGGCGGCAGCCAGCTGATCACGGCCGTCGCCCCGGCACCCGGGTCCACGACCGGGCGGGTGACCTGGTGGGACCGGCGGGCGGGGCACTGGTTCGAGGCCGGCAGCGCGCCGGCCCGCTTCGGTGCGAACGGCCTGACCGAGGGCGCGACCCGCACGCAGGGCACGAACACCACACCGACCGGCCTGTACGACCTCCCGTACGCGTTCGGCATCGCGCGCGCCCCTGCCGGGACGGAGGTCCGCTACCGGCGGGTGGGCCCCGCGTCGTGGTGGTGCCAGGACAACGCCTCGGGCAGTTACAACCGCTGGGTGGAGCCGCTGCCCGCGGACTGCGCGCCGGGCGAGGCCGAGCACCTGGTCTCGTACGAGAAGCAGTACGCGCACGCGCTGGTCATCGGCTTCAACTACGACCGCCCGGTGCGCGGCCGGGGCGCGGGCATCTTCCTGCACGTGAACGGCAGGGGCGCGACGGCCGGCTGCGTCTCGGTCCCGGAGCGGGCCATGCGGGCGATCCTGCGCTGGGCGAACCCCCGGCGCCGCCCGCACATCGCGGTCGGCACCGAGTCCGGGGCCCTTGCGGTGACCCGCTACTAGGAGCGGTCCCCGCCCAGTCTTCCTTCCGCCCTCAGCTGTCCTTCCGCCCTCAGCCTTCCTTCTGCGCCAGGCGCAGGAGGTGGTCGGCGAGGGCCTGGCCGCCCGCCGGGTCGCGGCTGATCAGCATCAGCGTGTCGTCGCCCGCGATCGTCCCGAGGATGGCCTGGAGCTCGGCCTGGTCGATCGCCGAGGCGAGGAACTGGGCCGCGCCCGGCGGGGTGCGCAGGACGACGAGGTTCGCGGAGGCCTCCGCCGAGATCAGCAGTTCGCCGGAGAGGCGCCGCATGCGCTCCTCCTTCGCCGACTCGCCCAGCGGTGCCTGCGGGGTGCGGAAACCGCCCTCGCTCGGGACCGCGTAGATCAGCTCGCCGCCGGTGTTGCGGATCTTCACCGCGCCCAGCTCGTCGAGGTCGCGGGAGAGCGTCGCCTGGGTGACGCTCAGCCCGTCGTCGGCGAGCAGTTTGGCCAGCTGGCTCTGGGAGCGGACCGGCTGCCGGTTGAGGATGTCCACGATCCGGCGGTGGCGGGCGGTGCGGGTCTGCGGGACGGCCTGGCCGCCGTGCTCGTTGTCCTGCGCCTGACTCATCGTCGTCTCATTCTCCGGATCCGTCCCCGTGGGCTGCGTCGCCGGCCGCGTCGAGGATGCCGGGCAGCGCCTGGAGGAACGCGTCCACCTCGGCCTCGGAAATCACGTACGGGGGCATGAGCCGTACGACGGCGGGGGCGGGCGCGTTGACCAGGAAGCCGGCGTCCTGAGCGGCCTTCTGCACCAGCGGTGCGAGCGACTCGGTCAGCACGATACCCAGCAGAAGGCCCTCACCACGGACATGGGAGACGAGCGCATGCCCGGAACCTTCGATTCCGGCCCGCAGCCGCTCGCCACGTGCCTTGACCTGCTCAAGGAGGCCCTCGGCGGCGATGGTGTCGATCACGGCGAGGCCTGCGGCGCAGGCGACCGGATTGCCGCCGAAGGTCGTGCCGTGCTGGCCGGGCTGGAGCAGGTCCGCGGCCGGGCCGAAGGCGGCGACGGCGCCGATCGGCAGTCCGCCGCCCAGACCCTTCGCGAGTGCGACCAGGTCGGGCTCGACACCCTCGTGCGCCTGGTGCTCGAACCACTGGCCGCAGCGCCCGATGCCGGTCTGCACCTCGTCGAGGACGAGCAGGGTGCCGGTCGCGCGGGTGATCTCCCGGGCGGCCGTCAGGTAGCCGGCCGGCGGGACGACCACGCCGTTCTCGCCCTGGATCGGCTCGATGACGACGAAGGCAGTCTCCTCGGTGACGGCGGCCCGCAGCGCTTCGACGTCGCCGTACGGAACGTGTGTGACGTCGCCGGGCAGCGGCAGGAAGGGGCCCTGCTTCGCGGGCTGCCCGGTGAGCGCGAGGGCGCCCATGGTCCGGCCGTGGAAACCGCCGGCGGTGGACACCATGCGGGTCCGCCCGGTCAGCCGGCCGATCTTGAAGGCGGCCTCGATGGCCTCGGCGCCGGAGTTGCAGAAGAAAACCTTGCCGGGGCGGCCGAAGAGCTGGAGCAGCCGCTCGCCGAGCGCGACGACCGGCTCGGAGGCGTAGAGGTTGGAGACGTGTCCGAGGGTCCGCACCTGCGCGGAGACCGCCTCGACGATCGCCGGGTGGGCGTGGCCGAGGGCGTTGACCGCGATGCCGCCGACGAAGTCGGTGTACTGCTTGCCGTCCGCGTCCCAGACCTGGGCGCCCTCGCCGCGCACCAGGGCCGTCGCGGGGGTGCCGTAGTTGTTGGCCAGCGCGTTCTGCCAGCGGGCGGCGTACCCCTGGTTGCCTGTCGACTCGCTCAATGTGCTCCCCCTTGCTGTCCGTCGGGCACGACCATCGTGCCGATTCCCTCGTCGGTGAAGATCTCCAGCAGGATCGAGTGCTGGACCCGCCCGTCGATCACGCGGGCCGTGCTCACCCCGCCCCGTACGGCGTGCAGGCAGCCCTCCATCTTGGGCACCATGCCGCTGGACAGCTCGGGCAGCAGCTTCTCCAGCTCGCTGACGGTGAGCCGGCTGATGACCTCGTCGCTGTTGGGCCAGTCCGCGTAGAGGCCCTCGACGTCCGTGAGGACCATCAGCGTCTCGGCGCCGAGCGCGGCGGCGAGTGCGGCGGCGGCCGTGTCGGCGTTCACGTTGTACACGTGGTGGTCGTCGGCGCTGCGCGCGATGGAGGAGATGACCGGGATCCGGCCGTCCGCCAGCAGCGCCTCGATCGCGCCCGTGTCGATGGCGGTGATCTCGCCGACCCGCCCGATGTCGACGAGCTCGCCCTCGATCTCCGGGGTGTGCTTGGTGGCGGTGATGGTGTGGGCGTCCTCGCCGGTCATGCCGACCGCGAGGGGCCCGTGCTGGTTGAGCAGCCCGACCAGCTCGCGCTGGACCTGGCCCGCCAGGACCATCCGTACGACGTCCATGGCCTCCGGGGTGGTGACCCGCAGGCCCGCCTTGAACTCGCTGACCAGGCCCTGCTTGTCGAGCTGGGCGTTGATCTGGGGGCCGCCGCCGTGCACCACGACGGGCTTGAGGCCCGCCTGGCGCAGGAAGACGACGTCCTGGGCGAAGGCGGCCTTGAGGTCCTCGTCGATCATGGCGTTGCCGCCGAACTTGATGACGACGATCTTGCCGTTGTGCCGGGTGAGCCAGGGCAGGGCCTCGATGAGGATCTCGGCCTTCGGCAGCGCGGTGTGCTTCCTCGCCGTACTCACGAGCTGTACGCGCTGTTCTCGTGGACGTACTCGGCGGTCAGGTCGTTGGCCCAGATCACGGCCGATTCGCCGCCGGTGGACAGGTCCGCGGTGATGCGGACCTCCCGGTCCTTCATGGAGACCAGGTCCCGGTCGTCGCCGACCGAGCCGTTCTTGCAGACCCAGACGCCGTTGATGGCGACGTTGAGCCGGTCGGGGTCGAAGGCCGCCTTGGTGGTGCCGATGGCCGAGAGCACCCGGCCCCAGTTCGGGTCCTCGCCGTGGATGGCGCACTTGAGCAGGTTGTTGCGGGCGATGGACCGGCCGACCTCGACCGCGTCGTCCTCGCTGGCCGCACCGATGACCTCGATGCGGATGTCCTTGCTGGCGCCCTCGGCGTCGCCGATCAGCTGGCGGGCGAGGTCGTCGCAGACCGTGCGTACGGCGTCCGCGAACTCCTCGTACGCCGGCACCTGACCGGACGCGCCCGAGGCGAGCAGCAGCACCGTGTCGTTGGTGGACATGC
Source organism: Streptomyces sp. NPDC051183 (assembly GCF_040682455.1). Lineage (NCBI taxonomy): Bacteria > Bacillati > Actinomycetota > Actinomycetes > Kitasatosporales > Streptomycetaceae > Streptomyces > Streptomyces sp. NPDC051183. Next base: position 9,557 of record NZ_JBFBBA010000008.1, on the reverse strand, counting down.
AGCCGTCGGAGTCCACCCGGTCGAAGGTGGTGCGGGTGGCGCCGCGCAGCGCCTTGTCGAGGGTGGCGGCGTCCACGTCGGCGTCGGTGGTGAGGACGACGAGCATGGTGGCCAGGCCCGGGGCGAGCATGCCCGCGCCCTTGGCCATGCCGCCGACGGTCCAGCCTCCCCGCGATGCGGTGGCCGTCTTGTGCACGGTGTCGGTGGTCTTGATGGCGATGGCCGCGGCCTCGCCGCCGTCCTCGCTCAGCGCGGCGACCGCGGTGTCGACGCCCGGCAGCAGCTTGTCCATGGGCAGCAGGACGCCGATCAGCCCGGTCGACGCGACGGCGACCTCACCGGCGTTGTGCTCGGCGCCCAGTGCGGCGGCGACCTTCTCGGCGGTGGCGTGGGTGTCCTGGAAGCCCTTGGGGCCGGTGCAGGCGTTGGCGCCGCCCGAGTTCAGGACGACCGCGCTGACGGTGCCGCCCCGCAGGACCTGCTCGGACCAGTGCACGGGCGCGGCCTTGACGCGGTTGGAGGTGAAGACGCCGGCGGCGGCGAGTCGGGGGCCGTTGTTGACGACGAGGGCGAGGTCCGGGTTGCCGTTCGCCTTGATCCCGGCCGCGATGCCCGCGGCCGTGAATCCCTGTGCTGCCGTGACGCTCACGGTGCGACTCCGATCGTGGAAAGACCCAGGCCCTCGTGGAGGCCGAGGGCGATGTTCATGCTCTGCACCGCGCCGCCGGCAGTGCCCTTGGTGAGGTTGTCGATGGCGCTGATCGCGATGATCCGCTGCGCGGCCTCGTCGTACGCGACCTGGATCTGAACGGCGTTGGAACCGTAGACGGACGCCGTCGCCGGCCACTGGCCCTCGGGCAGCAGGTGCACGAAGGGCTCGTCCGCGTACGCCTTCTCGTACGCGGCGCGGACCGCGTCGGCGGTGGTACCGGGGAGGGCCTTGGCGGAGCAGGTGGCGAGGATGCCGCGGGGCATGGGGGCGAGGGTCGGCGTGAACGACACCGTCACCCGCTGCCCGGCCGCGGGGCTGAGGTTTTGGATCATCTCGGGAATGTGCCGGTGTCCACCGCCGACCCCGTACGGGCTCATGGAGCCCATGACCTCGGAGCCGAGCAGGTGCGGCTTGAGCGCCTTGCCCGCGCCGGAGGTGCCGGTGGCGGCGACGATGACCGCGTCGGGCTCGGCGAGCTGCGCGGCGTACGCCGGGAAGAGCGCCAGCGTGACGGCGGTCGGGTAGCAGCCGGGGACGGCGATGCGCTTGGACCCCGCCAGCGCGGCGCGGCCGCCCGGCAGCTCGGGGAGCCCGTACGGCCAGGTCCCGGCGTGCGGGGCGCCGTAGAACTTGTCCCAGTCCGCGGAGTCCTTGAGCCGGTGGTCGGCGCCCATGTCGACGACGAGGACGTCCTCGCCGAGCTGTGCGGCGACAGCGGCGGACTGCCCGTGCGGCAGCGCGAGGAACACGACGTCGTGGCCGGCCAGGACCTCGGGCGTGGTCGCCTCCAGGGTGCGCCCCGCGAGCGGCACGAGGTGCGGCTGCAGGCCGCCGAGCAGCTGCCCGGCGTTGGAGTTCGCGGTCAGCGCGCCGATCTCCACCTCGGGGTGCGAGAGCAGCAGGCGCAGGACTTCACCGCCCGCATACCCACTGGCTCCGGCCACCGCTACACGTACCACCATCGGACCCTCCTCCTCGATGGCATGACTATACGTATCACCGCAGGTTTATGCAACGCGCCCTATGCCGCCGGCCCGCCCCCAATGTGACCGAGGATTTTAGTTTGCGGACGAGATAGATAGTTTGCGGATCTTAATCCCATAACGCTGCGTTGCGATCAGTTCCGAAGTCTGGCCCCGTGGCCGGCCGTGGGGTGCTGTGGTTGGCGAGTGGACGAGGCAGCGAGAGCGAAGATCCCGTCGGACTCAAGTCACCTGGATCAGCTGATCATGGAGTACAAGGGCGATGCCGGGCTACGGGACGGTCTGCGACTCGGAGACAGCTGGCCGCGACGGTGGAGCTCGACGTGGCGGGTGGGGGCCGGCGAGGCATCCTGGCCGATCCGGGATATGGCTCACGTGCCAGTGCTGGCGTCCCGGCCGATGCGAGGGTTCACATGGCGAGCGAAGCAGCGGCATCGCCCCGGACTTGAGGTGATGGCCGCAACGGGCAGGACGCACGGCTTCGAATCGTTGGAGGAGATGCGCCTACTGGTCGCGCTGGACTTCATGCGCGCATCGGAGGTGCTGTCGCAGCCGTTCCGGCTGGACTTCGAGCACGTACATGGGCAGTCCTGGCATATCCCGGACTTCCTGGCCATGGTCGGGAGCGGGATGTGGCTGTTGGACGTCCGCCCCATGGAACTGGTCAAGGAAGAGGACGCACTGAAGTTCGCGGCGGCCAGGGAGGTGGCGACCGCATGCGGTTGGCGGTACTCCGTGGTCGCGGGTTGGCGCCCGCATGTCTGGAGCGTTCTTGATCACTTGTCGTCGCGTCGGCGGCCGGTGAGGGATCTTCTGGACATGCGGACCCAGTTGCTGAACGTCATCGGCGGACAGGAGGGCCGCGTGATGACGTTCTCCGAGTTGGCGAACGCGACCAGCGTGCCTTCCGTTGGCCGGGCGAACATCGTCCGGCTGCTCTGGCACCGCGAGCTTGGTGTTGATCTGGGCAGCCCCTTGCGCGACAGCTCGCTGATCTGGGAGGCGTAATGGGGACAAGGGGGTTCTTACAGATCGCGCCGGGCAGGCAGGTTGCACTCAACGGCGTCGAGTGGACTATCGAAAATGTCCACGGCCAGCTCGGTCATCTCGTCCTCGTGGATACCGACGGCCGCACGGAGACCCGCTCGTTCCGTTGGCTCATCAACCATGCCGACCTGCGGCTCCTACCGAAAGCCGAAGCGACGGGGCGGCCTGCGCCGGTCTCCCGGCAGCCGAGGACCCTGGCTGACCTGACCGAGGACCAGCGGGAACGGGCCCGGCTCAAGGCCGCACATGTGCTGGAAGCCGAAACGGGGTTCCGGGAGGGCCACCGAGCTCGAGCCCTGCCGGGTGAACCCCGGCCGGCCTACGACCCGGACCGCACGACGCTGACCCAGCGCCGCCACGCGAAGGTGGCGGAGACAAAGGCGATGCCCCGTCCGGAGGCAGTCCGACTCGGTCTGCAACACCTCGGCTACCGGACCCTGGAAGGCCTGTCGGGGCTCTCGGGCGACAGCCTGCTTATGGCCTGCGCGGACGGGCGCTGGACACGGCGACGTAGTGGGCACCGCAGCGTCACCGAGGAGGTCCGTGAGGCCATCTTCGCAGTCAAGGGCGAGTGCAAAGAACGCTCCAGTCTGAGCCTGGCCGCCAAGCACCGATTGATGCACCAGTACATCCGCGAGCGTTTCCCGGCGTTTCCGACCGAGAAGATCCCTTCCCGCTGGACGCTCGCGGCAGTTTAGAAGGAGTGGTTCGGGCCCGGCGGCGCACGGCAGCGCTACGAACGGACGGCCGAGGCCGCCGCGGAGGCCGGAGTCTCAGGCAGGATGGTGGTTCACCGGCCCGGCCAGGTGCTGGTGCTGGACTCAACGCCGATGCCGGTGAAGCTGCGCGAGACCGTGTTCGGCGACGCGGTGACTGCGACGCTGACCCTCGCGCTCGATCTCTACACGCACGGGCTGCCGGCCTTCCGGCTCACGTTGCAGTCCGACACTTCGGTCGACGTCGCGATGCTGCTGCGGGACGTGATGCTGCCGCTTCCGATGCGGGATGGCTGGGGCGAGGACATGGAGTGGCCCTACGCCGGGGTCCCGGCCGACGTGATCGCCGAGTTCGCCGGGCACCAGGTCGCCGCTCTGCCGTTCTTCGCCCCGGAGACGGTCACCACCGATCACGGCGGCCCCTACAAGAACCACGACCTAGTGGAGGCCGAGCGGGAGATCGGCTGCCGAATTCTGCCAGCCCGCGTCCTGCGGCAGACCGATAAGTTCGCAGTCGAGCGGCAGTTCCTCACCATCCAGACCATGCTCTTCGAGCACCTACTGGGCTTCACCGGCGGTGACGTCGCGGACCGCGGGGCCGACCCGGAACGCGATGCGAGCCTCACACTCACGCAGGCCGAGCACGTCATCGCGACCTGGATCGTCCAGATCTGGCAGAACCGCAAACTAGGAGAATACGGCCCAAGCTGGGCACCAGGTGAGGACCACAGCCCCAACACTCTGTTCGCTGCGGCGATGGAACAGGGCGGATTCGACCTGGACTTCCCCGAACCGAGCTTCTACTACAAGGTTCTGCGACAGCACCACGTGAAGATCCATCCACGACGCGGGGTGAAAATCCTCGGGCTTTGGTATCACCACCCGGTCCTTGATGAGTCGCGCTTCCTGCAACCCTCCGCCCGAGGCGGCAAGCGCGCAGGCCAGTGGGTGGTCCGCAGTGATCGGAGAGACCGCCGACAGGTGTTCTTCCAGGACCCGGCCGACCACGAGACCTGGCACATCCTGCGGTGGCGAGGGCTACCGCCCGAGGGCGAGATCCCCGCCTTCTCCGAGAAGACCGCCGACGCCCTTCTGACACACGTGAGGGCGAACAAGATCAGGATCCACTCCGAGAGCGAGCTCTTGGAACACTTGTTGGAGATCCTCGGCTCGGTCACTCCCGTCGACCAATGGCCCAGCCAGGCCAAGAAAAAGGCCGGGAAGAAGCAGCGCGCCGCCCAGGCCCGCGAGATGACCCGCGCCCAAGCCGCGGCGGCCGACCGCCCGTCCGTCGCTGCTACGTCAGTCCCAGCAGACGAGCACGTTCCAACTGAGATGCCTGCGGCCTGGGCAGAGCACGCTCGCACGATCGACCGCGCGGTCGACGCCGACCGCCGTCGGCGACGCGAAGAAGCACTCGCTGGAATCAGCCCCGTTGCCCCGCCGACGCTGCACGAGGCGCTAAACCGACGGCCCATGTTCCGGCTTCCGCCCCCTGACGGATCGGAAGCCGACACGACTGTCCAGGAGGAAGACGCGTGACCCTAGCCTCCTCTCACGAGGATCTTCTGGAGGGTCTGCCTTCACGGGCCAGGATTGCCGAGTTGATCCTGAGCAACCACCCGCCCCGCGACACCTACGTCGGCTGGCAGCACTATCGCAAACACTGCGGCCTGCTTGTCCCAGCTCCCGCGATCTCACCGCAACAGTGGTCAGGCATCCCCGCCAGCCGGCAGTACGACTACGACCTCTACCGCGAGCTGACGAATGCGAACCTGCCGCTACAGGTCACTTCTATGCACGACAAGGTTGGCAAACTGATCCGGCGTCGGTTGAGTGGCAACACAAGGAAAAAGGATGACCCAACGCGCGCCGGCGTCATGGTGGGTGGTTGGGGCAACTACGGCAAGACCGCGTCCGTTTGTGCCGCCGGGGCCGTCTTCGAAGACCAGTGGTTGAAACTGCACGGCAGTCTCAACCCCGGGGCCCTGACAGGCACGCGTGATCTCCACGCGCCGGTCGTGTACGTCTCGACCCCAGTGACAGCGACCCCGAAGAGTCTTTGCGCGTCAATCCTGGGCTTCTTCCGTGCCCCGATCCGCAAGGCAGCCGGATTGCCAGAACTGGTACGGCAGGTCGCCGACTCCCTCCACGACCATGGCGTCAAAGTGCTGATTCTGGACGACATCAGTCGGTTGCGGATGCACAGAGCCGATGATCAGGACGTGCTTGACCTGATTCGGGCCTTCATGAGCCTGGACGTCACCTTGATCCTGATCGGCGTGAACATCTCCGGTATTGGGCTGCTACGCGAGGCCAAGTGGAACAAGAGGACCCGCCAATGGGAGATGCCGGAGCTGGAATCGACCCGCATCCACGGCCTGGAGATCACTCAGACAGAGCACCGATTCGAACTCATCGAGATCGATCGTTTTCGCTACATCACCCCGAAGCAGATCCAGGCGTTCGTCGATCATTTGAAGGGGATTGAGCGGCACCTGCGACTGTTGAACGCCAAGGAGGGCATGCTCACCAACGGTGCTATGCCAGAGTATTTGATGCGTCGCACCGGTGGCGTCGTCGGTCTGCTAGGACGTCTACTGGAGGACGGCGCCTACGAGGCCATGGAGTCCGGGAAAGAACTGATCGACGAGACCCTGCTGGACGAGATCGTGCTCCGCCGAGACGAGCCCGAACAGTCGCCTGACGAGCCAGTGGTCGCGGCCGACCCACCGGCCAGAACAAAGAAGACGACCTCACGGTCGAAACGGCCTCGGAACACCGTTTTCGACGACCATGGTCCTGCTGGCGCAACGGGGAGTTGAAACAAGCTATGCATCCATTGCCCCGGAGCTTAAGCCCGAGCCAAAATGAATCAATGGGGAGTTACCTGCGGAGGCTCTCATATCGTCTCGGGATTTCTCCAGTACATCTGGCGACCCTGACGGGCCTGCACAACTCTGATCGCCAGCGCAATCGGATGGGCCGCCATGCATTGATGGAGCTTGACACTGGCACCACCACGGCCTTCGTTCAGGCGACACGACTCAACCGAGAAGAGGTCACCTCACTCACTTTGTCAGCATGGAAGTACCGCTATCCTCCCATCCTTCGTTCCCTTCCTGGGCCTAGACAGCCCCTCCGACCGGACAGTTGGTTCCTCGTTGCTCCACGATTCTGTCCGCAGTGCCTCGCTGGTGACAGCACAAAGGACCGCATCCTCTGCGGAGGATCATGGAAAAAGGAGTGGCACCTCCCCGTTATTTTTTCTTGCACGGAACACAACATATTCCTGCGTGATAGTTGCCCGCGCTGCGACGAGCCGGCACAAGATAGCGCCATATTGATGCCGCGGCCGAACGACCATACTCTGCGTCCCGCGCAGTGCCGATGGACTGTTGAGTCTCCCGGAGTCCAGAAGCGAATGAGCAGGGCATGCGGCTACCCACTCGACAAACCCGCCACTGCGAGACCCGAGCTAGAACCGACGGATTCTCATCTTTCATTGCAACGGAAGATCATTGAGGCTCTCACCCTCACAACCTCGCATGACGATGCCGCAGCCTTCTTCACCCACCTACGGCTCGCCGTCGCCGCCCTCAACGCGTCATGGCCGGAAAGCAGTGACCTTATTGAACCTGATTACAGAGACCGCGTTGACCTCTACATGTCAGGCCAGACCGATTACCGGCGAACAGGCCGGGGCGGAACCCGCAGATACCAGATTATTGATGCGCTTCCCCGGGACGCTGCTGCAAGCGCGGCACTCTTGTCGGCAGCTCATTCACTCCTTGATGTCGACGATCTTCGCGAAAGCCTGACCCCTATCATTCGCGAAGGATTCAAAGACAAAGCCGGACGGGCGTCTTGGAACGGGCTTGTATCCAGGAACGAAAAAACTTGCTCTCAGGAATTCCGAGCCACCATTGAACCACTGACACGATCGTTTCGGATGACCAGAGACATCGCCAACGTCCGCTCGGCCACACGCAATGACTACCAACCTGAGCAGATCCCTGCATTCTTGGAGAATGACTGGTTCACACGCCATCTCCCACATGTTCCTGAGACATCCCCCAAGCTCTTACGCAGGACAGCGGCGGTTCGTCTAGTGCAGTGGGTGCTCGGCGGTTCCATGGGAGATTCTGCGGCATACCTGGGAATTCACAGCCATGGAGCAAAATTCCATACAGGAGTGGCCGTAAGTCGGGTCGATCCTCTTGAGTTCCATATGGGGCTTGAAGGCATCGCCGATGAGCTCTCTTCGATGTCGTCTCCGGTCGACTATCGCCGGCGCCGAGGTGCCCTGCGAGGTTGGGCGCTCGATCAGGATGCCTGGGAGGACATCATCAAGCAGCTGACGCCGACCCCGGCCAGCTGGCACCCCCCAGCGTTCGACGATCGCAAGCGACAAGTAGCCTCCGTCTTCGTCTGGGCTCAAGTGACCCAAGGCGAGCACGTCTTCGCCCCGAGGCCGATTGAGGCCGCTCAGACACCGGACGTCCAGCGCAAGTGGGGGCTCACGCGCAACACAACGTGGTGCCATCTGACCCGCCCCGACGCCGCCCCTCACTACGCCGACCTGCGAAAGGTCCTCACCAAGTACGCGATCCAGCTAGCCCAAAGCATCGACACCGGGCAACTGCCAGCACGATAATGACCAGCGCCGTGATGCCCGCTCGGCGGCTCTTCCCCACGGCTGCACATCGCCTCCAGCATCTGGTGCCGTTGGAGCGAGTGTGGGTAGCGGCGTGGTCGACGAGGTGAAAGTCTCGATTGTCCGACGCTCTACTGCCTCACCGTTCATCCTGGACGCATGACTTCTACCGATCCCGCCAGAGCCGACGAGCCGCAGACGATCACAGCGGTGACACGACGTGACATCTTCACGTACCTGCGCGGGATATCGCGCCCCTGGTGGGGCAAAATGGACGAGGTCACGTTCCTGGAGGGCCTCTACGACCTGGACCAACCTCCAGCCGGCGACAGCCAGCTTCCGACTGTCCGCGCCGATATGCAGCAGCACCGGTTCAACAACGAAGACTTGCCCGACGACTGGATCTTCGAGGACCCCCGCCTGGAGCTCTCTCACGGTCCGGACAAGGTGCTGCTCACCTTTCTGGCACGGATGGTGCATCCCGAAGTGGCGGCCGACTCCGGCGAAGCTATAAAGCACGTCGAGGAACTGAACCTGCTTCTGGGGCCGGACGGGTGGGGTCTGCGTCCGTACGAGTTCCTCTCGGGCCGCCCTCTGTATACGCCGGTACGAGTTCCGTCTAGCGGCCCATTGGTCCCGCTGCCGCTGGAGGATGAGGACACAGGCAAGCTCGACCTGGTCCTGGGCCAGACCTTCAGCCTCTTGGACTGCGCTGGCGAGGAGTCCGCACGCGACCTGCTGCGCACCGCGGTCCTGACGCTCCGCCGTGACGGCGGCTTCTTCAATCCCATACCTGGTGACAACTGGACCGATGCCACCTATGAGGCGGTCCTGACGGTGGAGCGCGAGCTTCTGCCCACCTGCACCTCGGAGGTGAAGGAGGTGGTCTGGCGGACGCTGCAGTCCGTGCTCATCCAGCTCAGGCGCATCGACGTCCAGGAGCTCGTGGTCGAAGGCGACATCCGACCGCTACCCAACATCCCGCCGGATTGGCGGACCCAAGCCGCAGCGCCCGCCACCCCTACCGTTCGAGGACTCCGACTCTCCTTCTCCACCACCGAGTTCGATGTCACCCGCAGGGACTTCACCGACCTAGAGATCCGCGGGTCGCAGGACAACAACGCGTTCCACTACCTCTACGACACCCGCGCCAGCCGGATGGTCACCGACTTCGTCCTCGACGACCGTCCGCAGGTAGCGACTCTGTGCAACGTCACCATCATCAAGAAGGGCGACACCTTCACGCCGAGGATCAAGTTCTGGAAGAAGGACAAGAAGAAGGCTGGGGAAGTCTCCACCACGCAGACAATGCCTGACACGGGGACCAGCCGGGCCGTCAAGGCGCTCTGAACCGCCCCGTGTCGAATGGAGACTCGATTTCATGAAAGGATCGAGTCATGGCACGACCTTCCCGTTACCCGCTTGAGCTCCGCCGTCGTGCG
>NZ_JBFBBA010000007.1:142778-232519 GCF_040682455.1 Streptomyces sp. NPDC051183 | reverse complement strand
CGCCCGTCGAATACGAAGCCAACTACTACACCGAACTCACGAAACCCCAGGTCACAACCACAGTCTGAGATCTCTATGGAACCCGGGGCGGTTCACTCGTCGACACCGGGGACGTCCACGATAACTTCTGGAAAGTCATCAACTTTCTCCAGAACTGTACCGGCCTGAGCACGCCCGGCGGCTCCCTCCAGCTCGTGGCCGGCGATGAGGCCCAACTGGCCCAGCTGCTGACCGGCCAGGACCGGACGATGGTTCTCGGTGCGGTCCGGACAGCTATCGGTGGTGGGCTCACAGAGGAGGACATCCGGCTCATCAGCAACCGCAAGGAACAGCTCAAGAGGTTCGAGCGCCTGCTGACCGAGCCGGAGTACTTCCGACAGGAGGAGAACTTGGCAACGACACGCGGGGCGGAGGCGGTCTGGCAGGCATTCTTCGAGGCGAATCAGTGGATTTTCGGCTACGGCCTCAACCTCATCGCCTGCGAGTCCATCAACGACGGCAAACTAGAACGCATCACCACCGGCGCCAACATCTTCGGCGGAGCAGGCAAACGCATTGACGCTATTATGCGGTCCAAGGGCTTGATCAGCAGCATGCTCTTCTGCGAGATCAAGACCCACGACACTGAACTGCTCTCCAACACCCCGTACCGTGTGGGTGTCTACCAGCCATCCAAAGAACTCGGCGGCGGCGTGGCGCAGGTGCAAAAGACGGCCAGCAAGGCCCAGCAGCTCATCTCTAGCCAGCTTCTCACCCGGATCTACGAGGACGACGGCACTCCGACAGATGTCGAACTGTCCACCACTCGCCCGCGACAGGTCGTGGTGATTGGGAGCCTGCGCGAGTTCACTCATAACGGAGCCGTGAACCCGGAGAAGATGAGCTCCTTCGAGTTGTACCGGACATCCATCCAGGACGTCGAGGTAATCACGTTCGACGAACTCTACGAGCGGGCCTGCTTCATTGTCGAGGATCACTGAGCCTTCTCCAATCTCATGTTGAGGCATGGCGAAGGACGAGAACGGCCTCGACGATGTCAGTGATCCAGTTGGGCTCGGATGTGTCGACCGGCGTCTTGGTATGCCTTGCCTGCCTAGCATTTGAGTCCCACGGTGGCGAGACCAACCAGACGCAACGACCGACCCTTGAACCTGACGATCGTGGACAGTGACGAGTCACCCCAGGCGCGTGGCATGCAGATGCGGCCGTTGCAGCACAAGCAGCTGCGCGACCTGGCGTACATCGAGAAGCGCAAGTTCTAGATGATGCTCGACGGCGCCCTAGAGCTGCAGGTCGCCAAGACCCATGGAAAGCAGCACAAGAGGGAGTAATCCGTCGACCAGCGGCCGGGACAGTGGCAACATGACGCCATGAACGACGAGCACGAGCCGGGCGAGGGCTCCGACGATGAGAACCTGGACAAGGCGCTTGAGCGCTTCCGGGATTCTATGGACCCACTCTTCAAGTGGCGGCAGAACTGGGCAATGAATGCATTCTCGCCAATCAGCAAGATGCTTCAGGAGTCAGCCGCATTCAGGCTGAACCTGACGAAGAACTTCCCAACGATCGTGCCTCCGTTGGCTGCCCAGGTAACGCAGCTGCAGAAGCAACTGCAGGGGATGTACACCTTCAATAGCTCTCTACGCACGCTGATTGAGTCGGTCAACCGCTCGTACGCGCCGCAGTGGGAGCGCATCTTTGAGTCAATCAGAGATTTCCAGTCACGCATCTTCCCGGAAAACTGGGACGGCGTAAGTCGTCCGGGCATTGATGAGTTCGAGTCCCTCTTGATCGATGAGGGCATCGCATTGATGTGGGTTCCTGGCCCAAAGGTCGTTCAGGCTCTCTTGGACGCCTCCACGGCCTCAGAGCGTCGGCGCATCATCAGTCGCCGTTGGAAGGGCATAGTCACTGACTGCGAGACGGTGCTGAACAACGTGACTCACCCCAGCTTGCAGGACTCCAAGGAGTTCGGACTCGATTGCGTGCGGGCCCTCCAGGAGGGGCACACGGCACCGGCGCAGGCCCTCGCCGGAAACCTTCTCGACAGTGTCTTGCGCAGCAAATTCGATAACGCGGCTCGGCTTGAAGTAACGCGTAACAACTTCAAGAAGAACGGTGTTCGTTTCAACTTGGAAGATTACAAGATTCGGGCGGCTTTCACGTTCGCACCAGTGTGGTGTGCGCACGCGAAGTACAAGACGGAAGACGGCGACCCGATCCCTCGCACCTTTGGAAGGCATCCGACCACGCATGCCGTCTCGCGCGCTCAGTACAGCCGGATCAACGCGGTGATGGGGCTCATGCTGGTCACCTCGGTCATTAAGTTCTTCGATACGGAGATGGAGTGGCCGATCAAGCGGGTGAAGCGATCATGATTATGGGTCGCATAGTGAGCCTTCGCAACCAACTGCATTACCAAGATCGTGAAGGCTGCCCTTGTCCTTCAATTCGCCTCAACCTGGTTGAAAATGCTCACCGAGGCAGGACCACTGCCGGTGCACTCGCCGCACTGCCGCTACCCGTGACTAAGTGTTATCGGCGCAGGCGGGTACATTCTGGCCTCACGGCCATCTCGCCAAGGCCCGCTTCGACATGTACGCCGATACCTAACGACCAGGGCAGCAACAGCCTTGTTGCTGCTGCGACGTAGGAACACCTCGCCACGACGCTTACGCATAGTGAAAGTCTGTCGTCATGATCCGCAAACTATCTCTCTCAAGATCCGCAAACAAGCGTTCTCGACATGCTTCCGACCTGCACGGTTCAGATCATGATCCGCAAACTAAGATCCTCGGTCACACCCAATGGCTTGTCCGCCCGATGATCACGGGTTACGGTCCCCGGGCACGTATCGGGGGATCACGGCAGGTGGGGGACATGAGCTACGACTACGACACGGATTCACAGGGCCCGGGCGCCTGGGCGCAGGCGATCACGGCCGTGGTGCTCGTGGGGGCGCTCGCCGCCGGCTTCTGGACGATCGCGCAGCACTCCGCCTCCTCGGGCGGAGGCACCCCGCCGCCCCTCAGGTGCTCGAACGCGAAGCCCGGTAAACCGGGGAAGGAGCCCGCGAAGGAGCCCGGGCGCGCCTCCGGGCTGCGGCTGTGCGAGACGCTGAACCGTCCCGACCTCCCCGCACTGCTCGGCACGCCGGGGGAGGTCGCGAAGGCGATCAGCAACCACGACTCCGACCCGCCCGCCCACGGCACGGAGGGCGCCACCCCCTCGGCCAAGGTCACGTTCGACACCTACACCGTGACGCTGTCGGCCGACTACAACGGCTCCACGGTGGCCAGGACCGCCGCACTCCTGGAGCCGGCCGCCCAGCAGACGACGCTCCTGGACCGCCCGGCGGTCCTCTACTCGGAGCGCACCCTCGCCATCAGCTTCCGGCTCGACGGAAGCGACTCGACGAGCGGTCCCGGCGCCCCGGCCCGCGTCCTGACCGTGGCCCAGGACCCGAAGGACGGCGGCGGCACCTTCTCGGTCGTCCTGTGGCGCGAGGACGGCAGGCTGCCGGAGGACGCGCTGCTGCTCCACCTCGCCGGGCAGCTCCTGCCGACCCTCCTCGACTCGCCCGCCGTGTAGATGGGGTGCCGCTGTTCGCGGGCGATTGCACGACTCCACTCGGCCGCCCGGGACCGCTCACACCGGGGCCTGGAGGGAGAGGTGCCAGCGCCCCGACCAGCCCGTCAGCGTGACGGTGGAGAGCGGGCGTACGTCTACGTTCCAGTAGGTCAGCGGGGGCGCCTTCAGGGCGTACACCAGGGCGGCGCGGACCACCGAGGGTTCCGCCACCGCCACGATGGCTCCCCCGTCGTCCGCCGGCCGGGTGTCCAGCCAGCTCCCGATCCGGGAGATGAACGTGAGCAGGCACTCCCCGCCGTGCGGGGCGGCCAGCGGGTCGGTGAGCCAGAGGTCCACCGCCGCGGGCTCGTGGGCCGTCACCTCCGCCAGGGTCAGCCCGCGCCAGCGGCCCATGTCGCACTCCCGCAGCGCGGGCTGGGCGAGCGGCGCGTACCCGAGGGCCTCGCCGGTGGCCCGGCTGCGCGGGGTCGGCGAGCAGTAGCGCAGCTCGGCGGCCCCGAGCGGTACGAGCCCGCGCGCGGCGGACTCCACGGCTCGCCGGCCCACCCCGTCGAGGGGGCGGTCGTCGTCGAAGCGCTCGGTGAGCAGCGAGGAACTACGGGCTGCGGCAACGAGCGAAACCCGAACATGCATGCGGCGATGGTGAGCCGCGTGTCGCATGGGGTCAAGCGTCTGGGCCGAGCACGTTGCGCACGCCCTCCCCGGGGGCGCTCCCGGGGACGCCCGCCGGAACGCTTCCCAGGCCGGCCCGAAGCCGCCGTACCGCCTCGGTCAGCTCCCCCGCGCCCGAGACCCCGGCGAAGCTGAGCCGGACGTACGGACCCGGCGGCTCCGCGCAGAAGTAGGGCCGGCCCGGAGCCACGGCCACCCCGGCGCGCAGGGCCCCCGCGGCGAAGGAGGCGTCGTCGCCCTCGCCCGGCCTGACCCACAACTGGTAGCCCCCGGAAGGCAGATGGGGCAGCTCGACCCCGGGCAGCTCCCGCCGCAGGGCCCCCGCGAGCACGTCCCGCCGGTGGCGCAGCTCCGCGGCGACCGTCCGCAGGTGGCGCGGCCAGGCAGGGGCGCCGACCAGTTCCAGGGCCGCCTCCTGGAGCGGCCGTGGCACGAAGAAGCTGTCCACGACCTGGATGGCGCGCAGCCGGTCCAGTACCGGACCCCGGGCGGCCAGCGCCCCCACGCGCAGGCTGGGCGAGGTGATCTTGGTCAGCGACCGCACGTGCACGACCACCCCGTCCGCGTCCTCGGCGGCGAGGGTCGCGGGGAGCGGGCCGGCGTCCTCGTGGGCGAGCGCCCGCGCGTAGTCGTCCTCCACCACGAAGGCCCCGGCGGCCCGCGCGATCCGCAGCACCTCGCCCCGCCGCTCGGGGGCCAGCACGGCCCCCGTCGGGTTCTGGAACAGCGGCTGGCATACGAAGACCCGCGCCCCGGTCGCCTCGAAGGCGGCGGCCAGCAGCTCCGGCCGGACCCCGTCGGCGTCCACCGGGACCGGTACGGGCCGGCAGCCGGAGGCCCGCGCGATGGCCAGCAGCCCGGGGTAGGTCGGGGACTCCACGAGGATCGGCGCCCCGGGCGGGGCCAGCGCCCGCAGGGCCGTGGTCAGCGCGCTCTGCCCGCCCGCGGTGACCAGTACGTCGGCGGCTCCGACCGCACCGGCGGGGCCCGCGGCCCCCACCGCGCCGCCGATCTCCCGCGCGAACCAGTCCCGCAGCTCCGGCAGCCCCTCCACCGGCGGGCGCCCCCACGCCCCGGGCCGCCGGCCGGCCCGGGCCAGCGCGGCCGCCATGGCCCGCTCGGGCTGGAGCGCGGAGTGCAGGTAGCCGCCGTTGAGCTCGATCACCCCGGTCGGGGGCGCCGTGAGCGAGGCCAGCACCCCCGCGGCGTCGACGGAGCGCGGGACCACGTCCCCGGCCCCTTCCGCGCTGAGGGCGACCTCCTGCCAGGAGGTGTCCCCGGGCGCGTGGGCCGACGTACGGGGCGGCGAGCGGAACACCCCGGCGCCGGGCCGGGTGGTGACGAGCCCCTCGGAGGCGAGCTGCGCGAGGGCCCGGGAGACGGTGACGGGGCTGACCCGGTAGCGCTCGACCAGGGCCCGGCTCGACGGCAGCTTTCCACCCACCGGGTAGCGGTTGAGTTCGGATCGCAGTGATTCCGCCAGCTGAGTCACGCTGCTACGCTCGTACATGACAGCACAGAATAGCGCTACTCGTCCGACCTCGATAGCGGTTCGGGGACCGGTGAGCAGCGGTACGGTCCTCGCCTCGCTCGGCGTCATCGCCTTCTCGCTGACCTTCCCCGGCACCGCGTGGGGCCTGGAGAGCTTCGGCCCCTGGTCCCTGGTCGCCCTGCGCAGCGTGCTCGCGGCGCTGACGGCCGGCGGCTTCCTGCTGGCCCTGCGGGTACCGGTGCCCGCCCGCGAGCACTGGGCGGGGCTCGCGGTCGTCGCCGCCGGGGTGGTCGTCGGCTTCCCGCTGCTCACCACCCTGGCGCTCCAGACCTCCACCACCTCGCACGCCGCCGTGGTGGTGGGGCTCCTCCCGCTGACCACCGCCGTGGTGTCCTCGCTGCGCACGGGGGCCCGGCCGTCGCGGCCCTTCTGGGGCGCGGCCGTCGCCGGGGCCGCGGTGGTGCTCGGCTTCACCCTGGCCCAGAGCGGCGGCGCGCTCTCGGCGGGCGACGGGTTCCTCTTCGCGGCCCTTCTGGTGTGCGCCGCCGGGTACACCGAGGGCGGGCGCCTGGCCCGGGTGCTGCCCGGCTGGCAGGTGGTGGGCTGGGCGCTGGTGCTGTGCCTGCCGCTCAGCGTGGCCGGTTCGGTGATCGGACTGGCGTACGAGCCGGTCCACCTCAGTGCGCACGGGGTGACCGGGCTGGTCTGGGTGGCGGTCGGCTCGACCTTCTTCGGCCTGTACGTCTGGTACCGCGGCATGGCCGAGATCGGCGCGGCGCGGGCCAGCCAGCTCCAGCTCGCCCAGCCGCTGCTGACCCTGGTCTGGTCGGTGGCGCTGCTCGGCGAGCACCTGACGCCGGCGGCGCCGGCGGCCGCCTGCGCGGTGCTGGTCTGCATCACCGTGACCCAACGGGTCAAATAGCGGCATTACGCCCTAAACTGCTAGCACCGGATCGGCCCGCCACCGAGGAGGTCAGCTATGCGCGCGACCGAGGGCGACCAGTTGGTGCAGCACGGCAGGATCGTGGGCCAGCACGACAAGGTCGGTGAGATCACCCAGGTCCTGGGAGAGAACGGAACCCCGCCCTACCGGGTCCGTTTCGCCGACGGCCACGAGGCCGTCATGTCCCCGGGCCCCGACTGCGTCGTGAAGCACCCCTCCGAGCCCACCCACTGACCGGCCGCTGAACGCCCCCACACCGGCCCGGCACACCCGCACACCGATTCAGCGCGGCGCCGCCGCCGTCGGATAGTGGTCGGCCACCACCCTGGCCATCGCCCCATTGGGGTCCGCGACCACCTGCTTCGCCGAGAAGTAGACGTGGCCGCGGACCTCGGCGTACCCCCGGGTGAACCGAACGTGCCGCGACAGCTCGCGCGGATCGCGCCACGCGGCGGTGGGGCTGTCCGCGTCGCAGCGGTACAGCGCCTCCCCCACGTACAGCTGTACGCGGGTGCCGGCGACCGTCCGCGCCCACCACGGGACGACCGCGGCGTAGTCGGCGGTCGGGTGCCCGATGTGCCAGTAGACCTGCGGCACGACGTAGTCGATCCAGCCCTCGGTGACCCACTTGCGGGTGTCCGCGTACAGGTCGTCGTATGTGCCGATGCCCGCCCGGGTGGGCGAGCCGAGCGGGTCCACGTCGTCGTTGCGCCAGACCGCGAAGGGGCTGATGCCGAAGCGGGCGGCGGGCCGCAGCACCCGCAGCCGCTCGGACATCTCCCGGACCAGCGTGTCGGTGTTGTGGCGGCGCCAGTCGGCGCGGGTGTCGAAGGAGCCGCCGTGGAGTTCGTACGCCTCGTCGTCGTCGAACTCCTGCCCCGCGACGGGGTACGGGTAGAAGTAGTCGTCCCAGTGCACCCCGTCCACGGCGTAGCGGGACACGGCGTCGAGCATCGCCTCCTGCACGAAGCGCCGCACCTCCGGCAGCCCGGGGTTGTAGTAGAGCTTGCCGCCGTACGGGACCACCCAGCCGGGGTTGCGGCGGGCCGGGTGGCCGGGGACGAGCAGGCTGCGGTCGGTATGGTTGGCCACGCGGTACGGGTTGAACCAGGCGTGCAACTCCAGCCCGCGGGCGTGCGCTTCGGCGACGGCCGTGCCGAGCGGGTCCCAGCCCGGGTCGACGCCCTGCTCCCCGGTGAGCCACTGCGACCACGGCTCGCGGGCGGCGGGCCACATCGCGTCGGCGGCGGGCCGCACCTGGAGGATGACCGCGTTGAGCCGGCGCCGGACGGCGGTGTCGAGGAGGGCCAGCAGCTCGGCCTTCTGCTCCCCGGCGGAGAGCCCGCTCTCGGAGGGCCAGTCCACGTTCAGTACGGAGGCGATCCACATGCCGCGGAACTCCACCACGGGCGCCTTCGACGGAGCCGGTCGCTCCGCCCGCCTCCGCCCGTCCGGTTTCGGCCCCTGCGCCGCTTCCGCCGGGCTGCCCGCGGCGGCCGCTGCCAGCACCCCCGCGGCCGTGGCCAGCACTCCCCGCCGTCCCATGTACGCCATGTGAGGACTCCGTTCCGCTCCGTGACATTGCTCTGCGTCCGCCCAGCATGCCCGCCCCGGCCCGCCACGCGGGGCAAGGTCGGGGGTAACGTCGGGGGACGTGGCGGGCGCCGGGACGCAGTTACCACTGCCGAGTACGGGGGACCCGCGATGGATGAGCAGCGAAAGGCACGATGTGACGGACCTCCCAGACGACATCGCACGCGTCGGCGTAGTGGGCTGTGGCCAGATGGGCGCGGGCATCGCGGAGGTGTGCGCCCGGAGCGGTCTTGAGGTGAAGGTCGCCGAGACCACCGGCGAGGCCCTGGAGCTCGGGCGCACCCGGCTGTACAGCTCGCTGACGAAGGCCGCCGAACGCGGCAAGATCAGCGTGGAGGAGCGGGACGCCACCCTGGCCCGCCTGTCCTTCACCACCGACCTCGGCGAGTTCGCCGACCGCGACCTGGTCATCGAGGCGGTCGTCGAGAACGAGCAGGTCAAGACGGAGATCTTCCAGGTCCTCGACCAGGTGATCACCCGGCCGGACGCGATCCTCGCCTCCAACACCTCCTCGATCCCGCTGGTGAAGCTGGCCGTCGCGACCTCGCGGCCCGACCAGGTCATCGGCATCCACTTCTTCAACCCGGCCCCGGTCCAGCAGCTCGTCGAGCTGATCCCGGCGCTGACCACGGCCGACGAGACCATCAAGCGCGCCGAGGCCCTGGTCGCACGCGTGCTGGGCAAGCACGCGATCCGCGCCCAGGACCGTTCCGGCTTCGTGGTCAACGCGCTCCTCATCCCGTACCTGCTGTCCGCGATCCGGATGTTCGAGTCCGGCATCGCGAGCCGCGAGGACATCGACAACGGCATGGAGCTGGGCTGCGCCCACCCGATGGGCCCGCTGAAGCTGGCGGACCTGATCGGCCTGGACACCGTGGCCTCGGTGGCCGACTCGATGTACTCGGAGTTCAAGGAGCCCCTGTACGCCGCTCCCCCGCTGCTCCAGCGGATGGTCGACGCCGGCCGCCTCGGCCGCAAGACCGGCTCGGGCTTCTACCCGTACGGCTGACCCCTACGGCTGGCCGAGCCGCAGGTGGTGCAACAACAGGAGCCCGGCCGCCATGTTGGCGGCCGGGATCTCGCCGCGCGCGATCATGTCCGGCACCAGCTTGAGCGGGACCCACTCGCGGCGTGAGGACTCGAAGTCGTCCTCGGGGTGGCCGATGTAGGTCGCCCCGTCCGCCCAGTAGAGGTGGTGGCGGGCGTCGGTCAGCCCGTTGGACGGCTCGACGGTCATCAGGTGGTGGAGCGGGCCCGGGCGCCAGCCCGACTCCTCCTCCATCTCCCGGGCGGCGGCGGTGGCGATGTCCTCGCCGTCCTCGACCACCCCGGCGGGCAGTTCCCAGCCCCAGCTGCCGGTGATGAAGCGGTGGCGCCACAGCAGCAGCACCTCGTTGGCCTCGTTGACGGCCGTGGCGACGGCGACCGGGCGCAGCCGGATCACGAAGTGGTCCAGGTGCCGGCCGTCGGGGAGTTCCACATCGGCGAGATTCACGTCGAACCAGCGGTTCTTGTACACGGTCTGCTCACTCAGGTTCATCCACTGCACGGTTCTGCCACCTTCCGATCGAGTAGGTGGCAACATGGCAGCAGTTCAAGCCGTCACAGGGGAACGCGCAGCGCCCCGTCGATGAGCTCCGCGGTCTCCTCCGCGCCCGAACACCCGCTGGTCAGCAGCTGTTCCCGGACCGCCCTGAGCCGGTCCCGCAGCCGCAGCGACTCCATCCCCCTGGCCCGCTCGGCCATTTCGGCCGCGGCCGCTACCGCTTGATCGGCCTCCCCCTGGCGCAGCTGGATCTCGCACAGCATCGCGAGCCGGTGGACGCGCCCGCGGTCATGCGCGGGGGTGCCGACGGCGGCGGTCGCCTGCTCATGGGCCGCGTGCAGGTCCCCCAGACTGAGCAGCGCCTCGGCCACCTGTACGTTGACGAGCCCGGGCTGCACGTAGCCGGTCTCGTCGGGTTCCGTGCCGGGCCGGATCCGCTCGGCGGCCGCCTCCGCCTTGCGGATGCAGGCCAATGCGGCTTGGGTGTCGCCGAGTTGGGCGTACGCCTTGGCCTGCATGGCGTACAGGTCGGCGGCCAGCGCCGGAGTCGTGTGCCGTCCGGCGGAGCGCAGCGCGGCCTCGGCGAAGGCCACGGCCTGGCGGTACTCCCGAAGGTGCAGGGACTGGTTGACGATCAGCGCGATGACGTACGCCCCGAGCCCCCGGTCCCCGCTCGCCTTCGCGAGGCGCAGCGCCTGGTGGAAGTAGCGCTGGGCGAGCCCGTGCGCGTCCGAGTCGTACGCGCAGATCCCCGCCACCGCCACCAGCGACCCGGTCGCGCGGTGCAGTTGGCGGCCGAGGCCGTCGGAGTAGCTGCCCCGCAGTATCGGCGCCGTCTCAGTGCCGAGGAAACGCACGATCCGGGCCCGGGTGGCCACGCCGCCGGCCCGCCGGTACATCAGCTCGTAGTGGGCGCGGGCGGCCCGCAGGATCTCGATGTGCTCGGGCCCCACCCGCGTGGGCCCCTCCCGGGACACGTCCGCGTCCTCGGGCGGGTTCTCCCACTCCCACACCGGGATCACGGCGGGCGTGCCCGTGACGGCCTCGGCGGCGAGGAACTGGAGGCGGCCCTGCTCGTCGGAGCGCCACAGGGCGGCCGCGCGGTCCACGAAGCCGCTGAGAGGGGAGGCGTGCGGGCCGGTGGGCTGTCCCGGCACACCGAGCCCCACGTCGTCGAGGGAGAGCGACCTGCGCAACCGGCCGCCGAGCACCTCGCAGATCAGGTCGGGGACCTGGCCCCGGGGCCGCTGGCCCTTCAACCACCGGGTGACGGCGGTGTGTTCGTAACGCAGGGCGAGTCCGCGGGTGCGGCCGGCCTGGTTCACGTGCGCGGCAAGTCCGGCGTGCGACATGCCCGCCTCGGCGAGGAGGGCATCGAGCAGGGCATTGGGCTGCATGGGCCGCTCCAAGGGCTCGTCGTTCTCAGGCTAGTGGGTGAGCGCTTCACACGGGGTGTGAACCAAGTACGCGCATAAATGCGCCGCGCACTCTGCCGCGAGGGCCTCCGCGAGCGGTTCACTTAAGGGCCTCGCCAAGAGGTAGCTCGGGTCGTCGGCTCCCCCTCGTACAGTGCGACGGCCCGTCACCCGCGCCGCCCGTCCTGCTGTCTGCCCGACACTCCACGGCAGGCGGGCGGCGCGCTTCGGTTCCGCCGGCACCCGGTTGGTCGCCGGGTCCCGGCAGGGGCCGGACCGAACGCGCGCCGGGCCCACCCACCGGGCCCGGTGCGCGTGGTCAGGACCGGTCGTTGCGGAGCACCAGCAGGGCGACATCGTCGGCGAGGCGCCCGCTGGTGTGCCGCAGCAGTGCGGCGTGCACGCCCGCCACCAGCCGCGCGGGCGTGCCGGCGGACGCCTCGGCGAGCACGCCCGGAAGCGGGAAGAACCGGCCCTCGCGGTCCCTCGCGTCCTCGGCCCCGTCGGTGTGCAGGAACAGCAGCTCGCCCGCCCCGAGGAACCCGCAGTCCTGCGCCTCCACCTTCTCGGGCAGCGGTGCGACGCCGAGCGGCGGCAGCGTCTCGCCCCCGGCGAGCGACACCACCTCGGCCCCTGCCCGCGGCGCACCGCCCGCGGGGCGGATCAGGTACGGCCACGGGTGCCCGCAGTTGACTGCCGTCAGACCGCCGTCCGCCGCGATCTCGACCAGCAGCACCGTCACGAACTCCTCCGTCCACGGCGCCGCGGGCTCGCCCAGACCGGAGGACGGGTGTTCCGCGCGGGCACGGCCGCGCAGGTGGCGGTCCAGCGAGAGCTCCATGCGACGGGCCACTCCGCCGAGGGCCGGTTCGTCGTGCGCCGCTTCGCGGAAGGAACCCAGCACCACCGCCGCCGCCCCCACGGCCGGCAGCCCGTGCCCCCGTACGTCCCCGATGACCGCGCGGACCCCGTACGCCGTCGGCAGCGCCTCGTACAGGTCGCCGCCGAGCGACAGCTGGGACGCGGCCGGGGTCAGGCCGTCGATCCGTCCGGGCAGCGGCCGCAGGAGCGCCTGCTGGGCCACACCCGCGGTCTCCCGCACCCGCCGCAGCTCGGCCGCGAGTCTGTGCCGGACGTGCAGCGCGAGCAGGAGGAAGGCCGCGCAGGAGGCGAGGCTCGGCACCAGCCGCCCCGGGGAGGACAGCTCCCAGGACACCGCGGCGCCGCCCCAGGCAAGGACGCACACCCGGC
Source organism: Streptomyces sp. NPDC051183 (assembly GCF_040682455.1). Taxonomy (NCBI): domain Bacteria; kingdom Bacillati; phylum Actinomycetota; class Actinomycetes; order Kitasatosporales; family Streptomycetaceae; genus Streptomyces; species Streptomyces sp. NPDC051183. The sequence goes on along the minus strand of NZ_JBFBBA010000007.1, from coordinate 220,016 downwards.
GCACCTGGGGCATCTCCCCGCGCGTGATCATCGTTCCGGCCTCCCCTCGGCCCGAACGATTGTGCCGACCTGCGGATGCACGGAACACGGGTCACCGGCGTTCTCACCCGAATGAGTGAGGTGGGGGTTCCGCCGCGCCCGCCCATGCGAAAGGGGCGCATCCGGTGACCCGGATGCGCCCCCTCAGCAGCGCGAATGCGTCACGTGCGAGACCTCACGCGGACGCGGCGGTCACGCGCCCCGCAGCACCGCTCCCGTACGCTCGCCGGCCAGCGCCACCGCCGCGTCGCGGGCGGCCGTGGACTCCTCGGCCGTCAGCGTGCGGTCGGCCGCGCGGAAGCGCAGCGCGTACGCGAGGGACTTCTTGCCCTCGCCGACCTGCTCACCGGTGAACACGTCGAACAGCCGCAGGGACTCCAGCAGTTCGCCGGCCCCCTTGCGCAGGGCGCTCTCCACCGCGGCCGCCGGAACGGACGCGTCGACGATCAGCGCGACGTCCTGGGTCGCCACCGGGAAGCTGGAGATCCGGGGCGCCTGGAGGGCCTCGCCGCCGGCCGCCGCGAGGCGGTCCAGGTCGAGCTCCATCGCGCTGGTGCGGGCCGGCAGGCCGAGCGCCTTGACGACGCGCGGGTGCAGCTCGCCGGCGTGGCCGATCACCGTCTCCACCCCGTCCAGGGTGACGACGAGCTCGGCGCAGCGGCCCGGGTGCCAGGGGCCGTACTGGCCCTGGCGGACCACCAGTTCGGTGCCGGCCTCGACGGCCAGCGAGCGTGCGGCCTCGACGGCGTCCGCCCAGTCGGCCGGGCGGCCCTTGCCCCACCAGCCGGCCTGCTCGCGCGCACCGGCCAGCACGACCGCGGCGTAGCGCGGCTGCGCGGGCAGGGCCGCGTTCAGGGTGGCGATCTCCTCGTCCGTGGGACGGCGGTCGACGGGCAGCCGTACGGCGACCCCCGGCTCGCCGCCCGCGCGGAAGACCGAACCGGTCTCGAAGAGCGCGAGGTCGTGGCTGCCCCGGCTGTCATTGCGGCGCAGCGCGCCGAGCAGACCCGGCAGCAGCGTGGTGCGCAGCGCCGGCTCCTCGTCGGAGATCGGGTTGACGAGCTTGACGACCTGGCGGGTCGCGTCGTGCGCCGGCAGCTGGAGCTGGTCGAAGACCTGCTCCCCGATGAACGGGTAGCTCAGCGCCTCGACGTACCCGGCGCCGGCCAGCGCGCGGCCGACCCGGCGGTGCAGCTGCTGCCGGGCGGTCAGGCCGCGGCCGGAGGGCACCTGCGGGAGGGTGGACGGGAGGTTCCCGTAGCCCTCCAGCCGGATGACCTCTTCGGCGAGGTCGTTGGGCTCGGCGAGGTCGGGCCGCCACGAGGGGACGGTGACGACGAGCTCGTCCTGGCCGTAGACGTCGCAGCCGATCTCCTGGAGGCGGCGTACGACGGTCTCGCGGCCGTAGTCCATGCCCGCGACCCGGTCGGGGTGGTCCGCGGCCATGGCGATGGTGCGCGGGGCGCCCGGGGCGGTGAGCTCGGTGACGCCGGCCTCGGCGGTGCCGCCCGCGAGCAGCACGAGCAGGTCGACGGTCCGCTGCGCGGCCGCGGCGGCGGCCTGCGGGTCGACGCCCCGCTCGAAGCGCTTGGACGCCTCGGAGGACAGCTTCAGGCGGCGGGCGGTGCGCGAGATCGACACGGAGTCGAAGTGCGCGGCCTCGACGACGACGTCCGTGGTGCCCGTGACCAGGCCGGTCTCGGGGTCGGTCACGGAGTCGGCGATCTCGGTGTTGGCGCCGCCCATGACACCGGCGATGCCGATCGGGCCGTTGTCGTCGGTGATCACCAGGTCTTCGGCGTCGAGCGTGCGCTTGACCCCGTCCAGGGTGGTGAACTTCTCGCCCTGCTCGGCGCGGCGGACGCCGATGGCGCCGTCGAGCCGCGAGCGGTCGTAGGCGTGCAGCGGCTGACCGAGCTCCAGCATCACGTAGTTGGTGATGTCGACGGCCAGCGAGATCGGGCGCATGCCCGCCTTCTGCAGGCGCCGGGTGAGCCAGATCGGGGAGCGCGCCTCGGGGTCGAGGCCGGTCACCGTGCGCGCGGTGAAGCGGTCGCAGCCCTGCGGGTCGGAGATCTGCACCGCGTAGCCGTACGAGTTCGGCGCGGGCACGTCGAGCAGCGCCGGGTCGCGCAGCGGCAGCCCGTAGGCGGTGGCGGCCTCGCGGGCCACACCGCGCATGGACATGCAGTAGCCGCGGTCCGGGGTGATGTCGATGTCGAGGACCTCGTCGACGAGCTGGAGCAGCTCGATCGCGTCGGTGCCGACCTCGTACTCGTGCGGCAGCACGATGATGCCGTGCGTGCCGTCGTCGCCCATGCCCAGCTCGTCGCCGGAGCAGATCATGCCGTGCGAGGTCTTGCCGTACGTCTTGCGCGAGGCGATCGCGAAGTCGCCGGGCAGCACCGCGCCGGGCAGGACCACGACGACCTTGTCGCCGACGGCGAAGTTGCGGGCGCCGCAGACGATCTCCTGCGGCTCGCCGGTTCCGTTGGCCTGGCCGACGTCGACCGTGCAGAAGCGGATCGGCTTGCGGAAGCCGTCGAGCTCCTCGATGGTCAGCACGCGGCCGACGACGAGGGGGCCCTTGAGCCCGCCGCCGAGCTGTTCGACGGTCTCGACCTCAAGGCCGGCGTCGACGAGCTTGGCCGCCACGTCGCGACCGGTTTCACCCGCGGGGAGGTCGACGTACTCCCGCAGCCAGGAAAGCGGGACCCGCATCAGATCTCCATCCCGAACGGCCGGGTGAAGCGAACGTCACCCTCGACCATGTCTCGCATGTCTTCAACGTTGTGGCGGAACATCAGCATCCGCTCGATGCCGAACCCGAAGGCGAACCCGCTGTACTTCTCGGGGTCCACACCGCAGGCCGTGAGCACCTTGGGGTTGACCATGCCGCAGCCGCCGAGCTCGATCCAGCCCTCGCTGGAGCAGGTACGGCACGGGCGGTCGGGGTTGCCCACCGACTCGCCGCGGCACACGTAGCACTGCATGTCCATCTCTGCGGACGGCTCGGTGAACGGGAAGAAGTGCGGGCGCAGGCGCGTGGTGGTGCCCTCGCCGAACAGCTCCTGGACCATGTGGTCCATGGTGCCCTTGAGGTCAGCCATGGTCAGGCCCTCGTCCACGGCGAGCAGCTCGACCTGGTGGAAGACCGGGGTGTGCGTCGCGTCGAGCTCGTCGGTGCGGTACACCCGCCCCGGGCACACGATGTAGACGGGGGGCTTGCGCTCCAGCAGCGAGCGCGCCTGCACCGGGGAGGTGTGGGTGCGCAGCACGACGCCGGACTCGTCGCCCTCGGTGCCCTTGGGGCCCTGGACGAAGAAGGTGTCCTGCATCTGGCGCGCCGGGTGGTCGGGCGTGAAGTTGAGGGCGTCGAAGTTGAACCACTCCGCCTCGACCTCGGGGCCCTCGGCGACCTCGTACCCCATGGCCACGAAGATGTCCGCGATGCGGTCCATCAGCGTGGTCAGGGGGTGCCGGGCGCCCGCGGGCACGCGGTCGTAGGGCAGCGTGACGTCCACGGCCTCCTCGACCAGCACCCGCTCGTCGCGCTCGGCTTCGAGCGCGACCGTGCGGGCCCCGAAGGCCTTGTTCACGGCGCCGCGGGCCTGGCCCACGCGCTTGCCCGCCTCGGCCTTGGCCTGGGGCGGCAGGGCCCCGATCTCGCGGTTGGCGAGCGCCAGGGGCGAGCGGTCGCCCATGTGCGCGGTCTTCGCCTCGCGGAGCTCGTCGAGGTCGCCGGCGGAGGCGAAGGCGGCGAGCGCCTCGTCCCGCATGCGCTCGATCTCTTCCGGTTTCAGTGCCTCGACCTCGACAGGGTCGTACGACTTGTTCGGTGCCGACATCTCTTCCCGTACTTCCGATGGCTGGCTGGTGGATCCCCGCGCGGCGCGCTCGACCGACACGCTCGCCACAAGGACACAAAGGTGCCAAAGGTCGAGTCTAAAGGTCGCCGGGGGTGAAGGGGGCCCGTGGGCCGCCTGGCGAGACGCTCCGCAGGGTTACTGCGTGAGGTAGGCCGGGGCGCTCACGGGCAGGATAAATCGGAACTCGGCGCCGCCGCCGGGGCCGCGGCCGACCGTGATGGTGCCGCCGTGGGCCTCCACGATGCCCTTGACGATGTAAAGGCCCAGGCCGGTGCCGCCGCGCTTGCTCCCCCGCCAGAAGCGGGTGAAGACGCGGCCCATCGACTCCTCGGGGATCCCGGGGCCTTCGTCGGTCACGGTGACGGCGGTTCCCTTCTCATGCGGCGACACGTCGATGGTGACCGTTCCCTCACCGTGTCGCACCGCATTTTCGAGGAGGTTGCCGAGAATCTGGTCGATCTTGTCCGGATCGGCCCACAGGTCGGGCAGCGGGCGGCAGACGCTGACGAGGAAGCGCCCGGGGTCCTGGCCGTTGGCGGTGAGCGCCTGGACGTGCCGGCCGACGGCGGTGGCGATGTCCACCGGCTGGCGGCGCACCTCCAGGCGCCCGGAGTCGATGCGGGAGATGTCGAGGAGCTCGGCGATGAGCCGGGTGACGCGGTTGGCGTCGGCGTCCACGGTCTCCAGCATCAGGCGCTTCTGGTCGTCGGTGAACCGCTCCCACTTGGCGAGCAGGGTCGCGGTGAACCCCTTGACGGAGGTGAGCGGCGAACGGAGCTCGTGCGCGACGGTCGCGATCAGCTCGGCGTGGCTGCGCTCGGTGCGGCGGCGGGCCTCGGTGCCGCGGAGCGTGACGACGAGCCGCCTCAGCGGGCCGGTGGGCCGTTCCCGCACGTACCGGGCGGAGACGAGGACCTCGCGCCCGCCGGGCAGCAGGAGGTTGCGCTCGGGCTGCCCGCGCCGGGTGGCGAGCCCCCCGTACGGGTCGGTCAGCGCCCACCAGCGGCGGCCGTCGAGGTCTTCGAGCGGCAGGGCACGGTCGATCAGGGTGCCGAGCGCCCGCGCGGGGTCGGTGGCGGTCATCCGGCCCGCGGCCCGGTTGAAGCAGATGACGACCCCGGTGTGATCGGCGACGACGAGCCCGTCGGGCAGGTCGTCGGGGTCGATGTCGAACCCCTCCTGCGCGGCCGTGCGCGGGCCGACGGCCCGGGGCGCGGTGACGCCGACGGTGCTCGGGGCGGTCGAGGGCCCGGGGCGGACCTGACCGCGGGCATGCGCCGCGGATGCCGCCTGGGGTGGCGGTACGGCGCCCGGCGTCGTGACGGGCTCGCCGGCCGCACGGGGCCCGGGAGCGGCGTGCAACCGCTCCTCGGCCGCGTCCGCGGCCCCGGGCGAGCTGTTCGTACCGACGGTCATGTCCCCGTACCCCACATCTCCGAGTAGCGCAGTGGGCCCCCGGGCCGCCACATTACTAGCTGGGGGTCACGGAGCGGCACCCTCCGGGCGCCCGCTGTGCACGCGCGGACGCGTACAGGCACACCGCGGCGGCAGTGGCGAGGTTCAGGCTCTCGGCCTTGCCGTGGATCGGGACCCGTACGACGGCGTCCGCGAGCGCCCGGGTCTCCTCGGGCAGGCCCCAGGCCTCGTTGCCGAAGACCCAGGCCGAGGGACCGCCCATGGTGCCCGCGTCCAGCTCGGCGTCCAGGTCCTCCTCGCCGGCCCCGTCGGCGGCCAGGATCCGTACGCCCGCCGCCCGCAGCCCCTCGACGGCCTGCTCCACCGGCACGCCGACGGCGACCGGGAGGTGGAAGAGGGAGCCCACGGAGGCCCGTACGGACTTCGGGTTGTAGAGGTCCACCGAGGCGTCGGTCAGTACGACCGCGTCCGCGCCGGCTGCGTCCGCGCAGCGCAGCACCGTGCCGGCGTTGCCGGGGTCGCGGACGTGCGCGAGGACGGCGACCAGCTTGGGCCGCGCCTTCAGGATCTCCTCGAAGGGCGAGTCGAGGAAGTGGCAGACCCCGACCAGGCCCTGTGGGGTGACGGTCTGCGAGACCTCGGCGAGCACCTCGTCGGAGGCGTAGTGGACCCGGGCGCCGGCGGTGAGCGCCGCGTCGATGATGTCCGCGTAGCGCTCGGCGGCCTCGACGGTCGCGAACAGCTCGATCAGGGTCGACTCGCCGTCCGCCCCGCGGTGCTCGACGGCTTCGCGGACGGCCTGCGGGCCCTCGGCGATGAACCGGCGCTCCTTGGTGCGGAAGTTGCGGCGCGCCAGTCGCCTGGCGGCGGCCACCCGAGTGGATCGGGGGGAGATCAGCTCGTCGGGGGTGCGCATGGTCTCAGGGTTCTCTCTCGGGGTTCCGTGGGCGCCCCTGCCGTGCGGGGGCGAACGCACACGGACCCGCAGGCAATCGCCTGCGGGTCCGTGGGTGCCGACTGCTTACGCCGCCGGCAAAGGCTTAGGCAGCAACCTTCGGCGCGTTGACGTCGGCCGGGAGGGCCTTCTGCGCGACCTCGACGAGGGCGGCGAACGCGTTGGCGTCGTTGACGGCCAGCTCCGCGAGGATCTTGCGGTCCACCTCGATGTTGGCGGCCTTCAGACCCTGGATGAGGCGGTTGTACGTCATGCCGTTCTGGCGGGCAGCAGCGTTGATGCGCTGGATCCACAGCTGACGGAAGTCGCCCTTGCGCTTCTTGCGGTCGTTGAAGTTGTAGACCAGCGAGTGGGTGACCTGCTCCTTGGCCTTGCGGTACAGGCGCGAACGCTGACCGCGGTAGCCGGAGGCCGCCTCGAGGATTGCCCGGCGCTTCTTGTGGGCGTTTACTGCCCGCTTGACGCGTGCCACTTTTTAACTCCTTGTAGCGGGGCCGTGGATGTCTTCACACGGCCCGAATTCGATGGGGTCCCGGTCCTGACGTCCCGCTCCCGGCAGGGAGCGGAGGACATCAGATGCCGAGAAGCTTCTTGATCTTCGCGGCGTCGCCGGGGGCCATCTCCGCGGTGCCGGTCAGGCGGCGGGTGACACGGGACGACTTGTGCTCGAGCAGGTGGCGCTTGCCGGCGCGCTCGCGGAGCACCTTGCCGGAGCCGGTGACCTTGAAGCGCTTCTTGGTACCGCTGTGCGTCTTGTTCTTCGGCATAGCGCCGTATCTCCTCGTCGGTGGCACTCCCCCCGGTCCGGGGACCGGGTTGCGGGAGCGTCATGTTGTTTTCGGTGATCCGAGACGGGCTGCCCCGGGATCAGGCCTCGGCAGATGCCTCGTGAGAGGCGTCCGCCTCTGCGGGCGCGTCCTCGGCTGCCTCGGCAGAGGCGACCTCGTCGGTGATCTCCTCGGCCTCGACGGCGGCGTCCGCGGCGGGAGCCTCGTCGTCGGTGAGGGCGACACCCTGGCGCTCGGCCTTGCGGGCGGCCTGCGCCTCGCGGGCTTCGGCCATCGCCTCGGTCTTCTTCTTGTGCGGACCGAGGACCATGATCATGTTGCGGCCGTCCTGCTTCGGGTTCGACTCGATGAACCCGAGGTCCTCGACGTCCGAAGCGAGACGCTGCAGCAGTCGGTAGCCGAGTTCCGGCCGGGACTGCTCGCGACCACGGAACATGATCGTGATCTTGACCTTGTCGCCCTGCTTGAGGAACCGAACGACGTGACCCTTCTTGGTGTCATAGTCGTGCGGGTCGATCTTCGGCCGGAGCTTCATTTCCTTGATGACCGTGTGCGCCTGGTTCTTGCGCGCCTCACGGGCCTTCATGGCCGACTCGTACTTGAACTTGCCGTAGTCCATGAGCTTGCAGACCGGCGGGCGTGCGGACGCCGCGACCTCGACCAGGTCGAGGTCGTACTCCTGCGCAAGCTCAAGGGCCTTCGCAAGCGGCACGATGCCGACCTGCTCGCCGCTGGGACCGACGAGTCGTACCTCGGGAACGCGAATCCGGTCGTTGATGCGGGGCTCGGTGCTGATGGATCCTCCTCGGTAGCACCACACGGCTGCCTGGCAGGCAGCCGCTGACGTTTTTTGCCGTCAGACCTACCGCGGCGGAGAATGAAAAAAGCCCCGCCGGGCACAGGCAGGGGCTCCAAAACAACCGGAGCACCGCCGCGTGCGAACCGCGGGGCGCAGACTCGGGCAGCTTTCCATCGTCCGTACGGAACGATGGATACCGCCTGACCGGATGACCCGCCTCCCGTGAGGGTGGCCGGGTGGGAGATCGGAGCCTCCACTTGTGGGCCGGGCACACAGGTGTCCGGCCGGTCGAAGTACATACTAGCACCCGCGTTACAAGCCCGCCGCACGGCATATCGTGGGCCGTATGACTGACGCGACGCCCTCCGATTCCACTTCCCCCACCGCCCCCGACTACGACGAGATGACCCGCGACATCGCGGACGTCCCGGCCGTCGAGGTCATCACCACGGTGGCCGTCCACCTGCTGAGCGCCGCGGCGGTCAACCTGGGCCTGGACAAGCCCGACTCCGAGCACAAGGACCTCGACGAGGCCCGCAAGCTGATCAACGCCCTCGCCGGCCTGGTCACCGCGAGCGCCACCGAGATCAGCTCCTTCCACGCGGCCCCGCTGCGCGACGGCCTGAAGTCGCTCCAGCTGGCCTTCCGCGAGGCGTCCATCGTCCCGGACGAGCCGGGCCAGGGTCCGGGCGAGAAGTTCACGGGCCCGGTGTACGCGTAGGCAGGCCGCAGCGGACGCAGGCAGAGCAGGAGGGCCGGGGCCACAGCCCCGGCCCTCCTCCGTTTCAGCGCGCGAAGAGCGGCTCGCCGGCCGGGGCCGGGGCCTCCGCGGGGAGCAGGGCCAGGTCCAGCCCGCGTACGAGGCGTGCGCGCAGGGTCTCGTCGGCCGCCAGGGCCTCGGCGACCCGGCGGGCCGCCGCCGGGGCCTGCTCGCCGGCCGCCAGCACGATGGCGAGGGTCCCGTCGGAATCCGCGCCGCCCGGGCCCAGGTGGGCGCGCAGCACCGCGGGCTCGGCCGCCACGGCGGCGCGTACGGCCTCCCGTACGGCGGGGTCGGCGAACGGGCCCGCGTCGGTGCGTCCCTCGGCCAGCGCGAGCAGCGCGGAGCCGGTGAGCTGGTAGGTGACCGGGCCGGAGAGGTCCAGTACGAGGGTGTCGGCCTTCTCGTGCGCGGCGGCGGCCAGGGCCTGGTGCAGCGGTACGGCCACCGGCCGGGCCGCGGGGTCCCACAGGGCCAGCGAGGCGATCGAGGTGAAGGCGGGCAGTGCCCGCCGGTCGCCCGCCCGCAGGGTGGGGACGGCCATGTCGCTGGTCTTCTCGCGCTTGAGGCCGGTCTCCGGGTCCGTCTCGACCTCGCCGAGGACGGCGACGACGGGGACCAGCAGGCGGGCGTCCTTGAGGGCGGCCAGCACCTGCGGCTCCTTGCCTCTGTCCTCGGCCCAGGCGGCCAGGGCCGCGCTCAGCCTGGGATCGGCGGAGCCGTCGTCGTCGGAGAAACCGGGGTCGGGGATGTTCTTGTTCGCCACAGTTACCCGACCCTACTCCGCCGCACGGCCCTCGGACGCCGGGCCAGTACGGCGGCCAGTGCGAGCAGCGCGAGACCCGCGGCCGCGGCGGCGTGGATCCCCGGGCGCGCCCGGCGCTCGGGGGTCCCTACCGGCTCGGGGCCGCCGCCGAAGTACGGACCGGCCGCAGCGGCGGGCGCGGGTGCCTGCGGCTCGGCGCGCAGCGCGTCCGCGGCCTGGAGGGCGGCGACGGGGTCCACCAGGCCGCGGCCGCGGGCGTCGTCGCGGCCGCCGGCCGGGGAGTCGGCGGCGGTGTCCTCCAGCAGCTTCTTGACCTGGGCCGGGGAAAGGTCGGGGTGGGCGGCCCGGACCAGGGCCACCGCACCGGAGACGAAGGCGGCGGCGGCGCTGGTGCCCCAGCCCTCGTAGTAGGAGCGGTCGGGGTCGGCGATGACGACGTCGACGCCCGGCGCGCAGACGGTGGCGTACCAGTTGCTGGTGGAGAAGCGGGCCTTGCGGCCGCGCCGGTCGACGGCGGTGACGGCGATCACCCCGGGGTAGGCGGCCGGGTAGGAGGCGTGGTCGCCCTGTTCGCCGCCGTTGCCGGCGGAGGCGACGACGACGGCGCCCTTGGCGAGGGCGTACTGGACGGCCTCGTCCTCGGCGGCCTCGTGGTGGGCGGAGCTGCTGTCGTCGCCGAGGGACAGGTTGATCACGTCGGCGTCGTGGTCGGCGGCCCAGCGGATGCCCTCGGCGAGGGCTCCGCCCTTGCTGTCGCGGGCCTTGGCCCGGCCGGGGTCGCCCTCCTCCAGGATCACCCGGACCGGGAGGATCTTGGCCTGGGGTGCGATGCCGAGGACGCCCTGGCGGCGGTTCGGGCCGTGGCCGTGCCCGGCGATGATCCCGGCCATGGCCGTGCCGTGCCGGGCCCAGGCCCGGTCCCCGCGGCCCGCGCCCATGCCGACGAGGTCGGTGCCCGCGAGGACCTGGCCGGCCAGGTCGGGGTGGGCGTCGTCGACCCCGGTGTCGAGGACGGCGACGGTGATCCCCTCGCCCTGGGTGGTGCCCCAGGCCTCTTCGGCGCGCAGGGCCGTGAGCCCCCACTGGCGGTCGCGGATCGCGTCGGCGGCGGCCGGGGGCGCCGCGGTGGTGACGAGGAGGCCGCCGAGCGCGAGGGCGGTCGCGGCACGGGCCACTGCGGCGCGGGCGGTCGCCGCGCGACCGGTCGCCGCGGGGGCGGCCGCCGCGGAGGTCCGGTTCATCGGGCCGGCTCCGGGGCGGGAGGGGCCGCGAGGGCCCGTACGGCGCGTTCGACGCGGTCGGCGACGCCCTTGGCCTCGTGGCCGAGGCCGGCCTGGGCCGCGGGTCCGGTGGCGTCCTTGCGCATGACGTCGTCGGCGGGGCGGGGCGCGTCCAGGGCCCGGCCGTCGCGGAAGGCGGAGACGGCGTAGACCACGACGGGGGCCTCGGGGAGTACGGAGGCGGTCCAGGCGGCGCGCCGGTCGTCGTCGAAGCCGTAGCCGGCCGGGGCCCCGAGTCTGCCGCGGAGCCCTTCCATGGCGGCGGCGTCGGCCGGGGTGAAGACCATGCCGACGGTGACGAGGGAGCTGCGGGTGGCGTCGGTGTAGGTGGCCCGCAGCACGCGGGTGCAGCCGGCCTGTACGAGCAGCGCCTGCCACTCGGGGGCCAGCGCGGCGGAGCAGTCGGCGTCGGGCGCCACCGCGATCCGGGTCCAGGTGCGGTCCGCGCCGCCGGGCCCGGCTCCGCGGCCGTCGAGCACGGGCGGGAAGAGGGTGTCGACGGGGGTGGACCGCCAGAGGGAGGCGGCCTTGCGGTAGGCGGCGTCGGCGGCCAACGGCCGGTGTGCGGCGCGGTGTTCGGCGACGGCCCCGTAGGCCGCGGCGCCCGCCGTCCCGGCTCCGAGGAAGGCGCACAGCGCGGCGGCGAACACCCGTCCGGGCCGCCGCCGGGGCGCGGCCGGTTCGGGCTCGGCCAGGACCGCGGTCTGCGGTGTCGACGTGCTCATCCGGCGGCTCCGCCCCCCGTTCCGTACGGCTGCCTAGCCCGTACTGTACGGGGCCCGGACCCTGCCGCGTCCCGGCCGGGTCCGCGGCGGGCCGCGGCGGCCGCCCCGCGGCTCCCGTGCGCCACACGTCACGTTTTGCACCCCGGCCGGCGAACCGCCCCGCCCCGGCCCGGCCGACCGCTCTCCCGGCACCCCTACCCACGGGTACCCCCACGTGGCAAGCTGCCGCCATGTCTTCCGACCGGGCCCGGTACGACCGGGCGACCGCGCATCTCGACGCGCCCCTGGCCATCGTGGACCTCGGCGCGTTCGACGCCAACGCCGACGACCTCGTGCGCCGGGCCGGCGGCAAGCCGATCCGGGTGGCCAGCAAGTCCGTACGGTGCCGCGTGCTCCTCGAACGGGTCCTGGCGCGGCCGGGCTTCGCCGGGATCATGTCGTACACCCTCGCCGAGTCGATCTGGCTGGCCCGGTCCGGTTTCGAGGACGTGCTGCTGGCCTACCCGTCCGCCGACCGGGGCGGCTTCGCCGAGCTGGCGGGCGATCCCAAGCTGGCCGCCGCGGTCACCGTCATGGTGGACGACCCGGCGCAGCTGGAGCTCATCGACCGCTCGCGGGACGGCGGTACGCAGGAGGTGCGGGTCTGCCTGGAGCTGGACACCGCCCTCCACCTCCTCGGCGGCCGGGTGCGCGTCGGTGCCCGCCGTTCGCCGCTGCGCGAGCCCGGGCAACTCGCGGAGCTGGCGCGCACCGTGAGCGCGCGGCCCGGTTTCCGCGTCGTCGGGCTGATGGGGTACGAGGGCCACGTGGCCGGGGTCGGCGACTCGCTCGCCGGGCGTCCGCTGCGCTCGCGTGCGATCCGGCTGATGCAGGGCGCCGCCCGCAAGGAGCTGGCCGCGCGCCGGGGCGAGACCGTGCGGGCCGTCCGGGCGGTCGTGCCGGACCTGGAGTTCGTCAACGGCGGCGGGACCGGCAGCGTCCAGCAGACCGCGGCCGAGGACGCGGTCACGGAGATCGCCGCCGGGTCGGGGCTGTACGTACCGCGACTGTTCGACAACTACACGTCGTTCCGGGGCCGTCCGGCGGCGCTCTTCGCGCAGCCCGTGGTCCGCAGGCCCGGCGTGGGCGTGGTGACCGTGCTGGGCGGCGGGTATCCCGCCTCGGGGGCGGCGGGCGCCGACCGGCTGCCTGTGCCGTACCTGCCCGAGGGGCTGCGCTACGACCCGCAGGAGGGCGCGGGCGAGGTGCAGACGCCGCTCCTGGGCAGTGCGGCCGACGATCTGCTGATCGGCGACCGGGTCTGGTTCCGGCACGCGAAGGCCGGCGAACTGTGCGAGCGCTTCGAGGAGTTGCACCTGGTCGAGGGCGACCGGGTGACGGCCACCGCCCCGACGTACCGGGGCGAGGGCCGCACGTTCCTCTAACGCCTAGAAGACGGTGTCCGTCTGGTCGGGGATGACGCTCGTGTCGCCCCGGCGGACGGGACCGGCCGTGCCGTCGCGGTCGACGTAGCCCGTCGTGGCGCACGGGTACGGCGTGGCCTTCTGCTTCTTCGGCTCGATGAACATCGGGTTCACGATCCACTTGCCGTCGCTGTTGTCGTAGGCCCGGCACATGAGCTCGTTCTTGTTGCGGTTCACCACGAGCCGCAGGGCGGTCGCGTCGCGCAGGAACGAGATGTCGGTGTCGGAGTCGCCCGCGGCGAACACCTGGCGCCGCGCGGCCGGCTGGACCTTCTCGGCAGCGGCGCCGCGGACCTTGAAGATCTCCTTGTTGATCCAGCAGCGCTTGCCGTCGATGTACGTGATCATCGAGTCGGCGCCGTCCTCGACGGAACCGCAGCCCTGGAGGTGGGAGGTGAACTTCCCGCCGCCGGTGGTGGTGTTGCGGATGCCGATGACGTGGTCCGCCTTGATCCCGACGCCCTTGGCCCACACCTCGACGACCGGCTGCGGCGAGGCCGAGCTGATCCAGACGTCGAAGCCGGCTTTCTGCAGGCCTGCGATCAGGTCCTTCTGCTGGTCGTAGTAGCGCACCCAGCCGGTGGCGGTGGTGGTGCCGACCTGCTGCTTGGCGCCGACGGGCGCGGCCAGGTTCTCGGCCCGCGCGGCGGCCGCGAAGCCGCGTACCTCGCTCGCGGTCCAGCCCTGCATCAGCTGCGGCAGCCAGGCGTAGGCGGGTTCCATCGTACGGCGGTCCCAACCGGCAAAGGCGGCGGCGCCGGCCGTCGTCGCGGCGGTGCCGTAGACGGCGTTCAGCTCGTCGGCGCAGCCGGCGCCCGCGGGGGTGCCGGTGGGCAGCGGGGCGCCCGGGCGGGCGAGCCCGGCGCAGGCGCCGGCGAGGGCCTCGGCGGCGGCCGGGGTGAGGTAGCGGCTGGTGGTGGACCAGTCGCCCCGGGCGGGCTGGCGGATCTTGCCGTTGCGCAGCAGCCAGAACATGGTGGCGTCGCCGACGTCGTTCTTGACGACGGTGTTGTCCCAGTCGAAGACGGCGACGGGCTTGTTGCGGCTGGGCCGGTACGGGTTGCAGTTGCCGTACTCGTCGATGAGCTGCTGGAGACGGGCCTGGTTGTCCCCGTACCAGCCGGCCGCGAGCTGCGGGGCGGTGCAGTGGGCGGAGGGGCGGGCCGCCTGGGCGGAGGAGCGGGCCGCCTGGGCGGAGGGGCGGGCCGCCTGGGCGGCGGGTGCGGCGGCGACGAGGGTGCCGCCGGATATCGCGACGGCGGCGGCGACGGCCTGGAGTCGGCGCGCGGTGGTGGGTCGGGTCACTGAGGTGGACGCTCCTGTTTCTGACGTAGATCGTCGCGGACGGTAGAACACGACAGCCGGGCGTCGTGCGACGCCCGGCTGTCGGGAGGGTGGCTTTCGGGTGAAGGCTTACAGGGGGGTCACGTACGCGCCGGAGATGCCGCCGTCGACGAGGAAGTCGGTGGCGTTGATGAAGGAGGAGTCGTCGCTGGCGAGGAAGGCGACGGCGGCGGCGATCTCGGTGGGTTCGGCGAACCGGCCCAGCGGGATGTGCACGAGCCGGCGGGCGGCGCGCTCCGGGTCCTTGGCGAACAGCTCCTGGAGCAGCGGGGTGTTGACCGGCCCCGGGCACAGGGCGTTGACGCGGATGCCCTCGCGGGCGAATTGGACGCCGAGCTCGCGGGACATGGCCAGGACGCCGCCCTTGGAGGCGGTGTACGAGATCTGCGAGGTCGCGGCGCCCATGATGGCCACGAAGGACGCGGTGTTGATGATCGAGCCGCGGCCCTGGCGCTGCATGTAGGGCAGCGCGGCCTTGCAGCAGAGGTAGACGGACGTGAGGTTGACGTCCTGGACCCGCTTCCAGGCCTCCAGGCCGGTGGTGAGGATCGAGTCGTCGTCCGGGGGCGAGATGCCCGCGTTGTTGAAGGCGATGTCGACGGAGCCGTAGGTGTCGAAGGCGGTCTTGAAGAGGGCCTCGACCTCCTCGGGGCTGGTGACGTCGACCTTCACGAAGGTGCCGCCGACCTCTTCGGCGGCGGCCTTGCCGGCCGTCTCGTCGATGTCGCCGCAGACGATGTTGGCGCCCTCGGAGGCCAGCCGGCGGGCGGTGGCGAGGCCGATGCCGCTGCCGGCTCCGGTGATGACGGCGGTACGGCCGACCAGGCGGCGGCAGATGATCTCTTCGTTGGACATGTGCTTCAGGCCTCCGTGCTGATGAAGACGTTCTTGGTCTCGGTGAATGCGGTGAGGGCGTCGGGTCCGAGCTCGCGGCCGAGTCCGGACTGCTTGTAGCCGCCGAAGGGGGTCCAGTAGCGGACGCTGCTGTGGGAGTTGACGGACAGGTTGCCCGCGGCGACGGCGCGCGAGACGCGCAGCGCGCGGCCGATGTCGCGGGTCCAGAGGGAGCCGGAGAGGCCGTACTCGGTCGCGTTGGCCAGGCGTACGGCGTCCTCCTCGTCCTCGAAGGGCAGGACGACGGCGACCGGGCCGAAGACCTCCTCGGAGGCCACGGGCGCGGTGGGGGCGACGTCCGTGACCAGGGTCGGCGGGTACCAGAAGCCGGGGCCGCCGGGGGCGGCGCCGCGGATCGCCTTGAGGTCGTCGGTGACGTAGGACCGTACGCGGTCCAGTTGCAGCCGCGAGATCAGCGGTCCCATCTGCGTCTTCTCGTCGGCCGGGTCGCCCACGACCACGCCCTCGATCCCGGGGGCCACCAGTTCCAGGAACCGGTCGTAGACCGAGCGCTGTACGAGGATGCGCGTGCGGGCGCAGCAGTCCTGTCCGGTGTTGTCCAGGAAGGACATGGGTGCGGCGAAGGCCGCGGCCTCCAGGTCCGCGTCGGCGAAGACGATGTTGGGGCTCTTGCCGCCGAGTTCGAGGGTGACCCGCTTCACGCGGTCGGCGCACTTGGCCATGATCTGCTTGCCGACCCGGGTGGAGCCGGTGAAGACGATCTTCGCGACGCCCGGGTGCTCGACCAGCGCGTCGCCCGTTTCGGCGCCCGGGCCGGGGAGCACCTGGAAGAGGTGCTCGGGGATCCCGGCTTCGAGGGCGAGTTCGGCGAGGCGCAGCGCGGTGAGCGGGGTGGTCTCGGCGGGCTTGAGGATGACGGCGTTGCCCGCGGCCAGGGCCGGGGCCAGGCCCCATGCGGCGATCGGCATGGGGAAGTTCCAGGGGGCGATCACGCCGATGACGCCGAGGGGTTCGAGGAAGGTGACGTCGATGCCGCCGGCGACGGGGATCTGGCGGCCGGCGAGGCGCTCCACTCCCCCGGCGGCGAAGTCGAGCAGGTCGCGTACGTTGCCGGCTTCCCAGCGGGCGTTGCCGATGGTGTGGCCGGCCTCGCGGACCTCCAGCTGCGCCAGTTCCTCGATGTGGCCGTCGACGACCGCGGCGAAGCGCCGGAGCAGTCTGGCCCGGTCGGCGGGGGCGGCGGCGGCCCAGCCGCGCTGGGCCGCGGCGGCCCTTGCGACGGCGGCGTCGACATCGTCCCGTGTGGCGGCCGGGACGGTGGCGATGACTTCCTCGGTGGCCGGGTTCAGGACCTCTAGTTCGAGGGGGGCCAGCACATCGGACACGTGGTGCCTCACAGATCTTCTCAGGGGAGGATTTTACAGGCGTTCGAAGGAGCGGCGCAGCTCCCAGTCGGTCACGGCGGAGTCGTAGGCGTCCAGCTCCACGCGGGCCATGTTCCGGTAGTGGGCGACCACTTCGGGCCCGAACGCGGCCTTGGCGATCTCGCTGTTCTCCCAGAGCTCGGCGGCCTCGCGCAAGGTCGTCGGGACGTGGGCGTAGTCGGCGGTGTAGGCGTTGCCCGGGCAGGCCTCGGGCAGTTCCAGGCGGTTCTCGACGCCGTAGAGACCGGCCGCGACCAGGCCCGCGACGGCGAGGTACGGGTTGACGTCGCCGCCGGGGAGGCGGTTCTCGAAGCGCATGGAGCGGCCGTGGCCGACGACGCGCAGGGCGCAGGTCCGGTTGTCCACGCCCCAGGCGACGGCGGTCGGCGCGAAGGATCCCGGGCGGAAACGCTTGTACGAGTTGATGTTCGGGGCGTAGAGAAGGGAGAAGTCGCGCAGCGCGGCCAGCTGGCCGGCAAGGAAGTGTCGCATCACCGGTGACATTCCGCCCGGTCCGTCCCCGGCCATCGCGTTGCGCCCGTCGGCGTCACCGAGCGAGAGGTGGATATGGCAGGAGTTGCCCTCGCGCTCGTCGAACTTGGCCATGAAGGTGAGCGAGACACCTTCCTGGGAGGCGATCTCCTTGGCCCCCGTCTTGTAGACGGAGTGCTGGTCACAGGTGGTCAGCGCCTCGTCGTAGCGGAAGGCGATCTCGTGCTGGCCGAGGTTGCACTCCCCCTTCGCCGACTCGACGACCAGGCCCGCTGCCTGCATCTCGTTGCGGATGCGGCGCAGCAGGGGCTCGATGCGGCCGGTCCCGAGGACGGAGTAGTCGATGTTGTACTGGTTGGCGGGGGTCAGACCGCGGTAATTGGCGTTCCAGGCCTGCTCGTAGGTGTCCTGGAAGACCATGAACTCCAGCTCGGTGCCGACCATCGCGGTGTACCCGTGCTCGGCGAGGCGCTCCAGCTGCCGGCGCAGGATCTGGCGGGGCGCGGCGACGACGGGCGAGCCGTCGTTCCAGGCGAGGTCGGCCATGAGGAAGGCGCTGCCGGGGTTCCAGGGGATCCGGCGCAGGGTGGCGAGGTCGGGGTGCATGGCGAAGTCGCCGTATCCCCGGTCCCAGGAGGACATCTCGTATCCGTCGACGGTGTTCATGTCCGTGTCGACGGCGAGGAGGTAGTTGCAGCCCTCGGTGCCGTGCGCGAGGACCTCGTCGAGGAAGAACTGTGCGGCGAACCGCTTGCCCTGGAGCCGCCCCTGCATGTCGGGGAAGGCCAGGACCACTGTGTCGATCTCACCGCTGGCGACGAGGGCACGGAGCTCCTCGGTCGCGAGCGGCGGCTTGCGGTCTACCACGGGAATCTCTCCTTCGGTGAGCCGAGTGCGCCTAAGGTATTGAATAGAACCATTGCTTGGGAAGGGGAGGAGCCGACATGACCGATGCGGCGAGTGAAGGCGGCGCCGTCGCGCGGCTGAATCCCGTACTGCGCCAGGTGCGGGCGGGCAGCGGTTTCGAGGAGGCGCTGGAGCAGATCCTGCAAGTGGTCCGGCTCGGGCTGGTGCCCGGCGGGGAACGGCTCCCGCCCGAGCGGGAGCTGGCCGAGCGGATGGGCATCAGCCGGGTCACGCTCCGCGAGGTGCTGAAGGTCCTCCAGGACCAGGGCCTGGTGGAGGCCCGGCGCGGCCGGTACGGCGGAACGTTCGTGCTGCCCCGCCCCGACACCCCGGCGGGCGGCGCCGAGGAGGAGCTCCGACGGCGGGTGGCGGGCGTGGACATCGAGGACGTCCTGCGGTTCCGCGAGGTGCTGGAGGTGGGCGCGGCCGGACTGTGCGCCTCCCAGGGGCTGACCGAGGACGGCGCGGAGCGGCTGCTCGGGGCGCTGACGGCCACCCATGACGCCCAGCTCGCCGACTACCGGCGCCAGGACACCCTCTTCCACCTCACCCTGTGCGAACTCGCCGGATCCGCCACGCTCACGGCCCAGTACGCGGCGGTCCGGGCCACCGTCAACGACCTGCTGGACTGCATCCCGCTGCTGGTGCGCAACCTGGAGCACTCGCAGCAGCAGCACACCACGCTGGTGGAGGCGGTGCTGGAGCGGGACGCGGACGCGGCGCGCGAGGTGATGCGCGAGCACTGCTGCGGCACGGCCGCGCTGCTGCGGGGCTTCCTGGCCTGAGGCGGGGCCCCGGGCGCCCGGAGAGGTATTCGTAACCCCTGTTTAACGCACGGGTCTTGCGCCCGCCACTCCCGAGGGGCAAAGGTACGCCCCACAACCATTGCCCTAGGCAGGAGCGCACATGGCCGACGACACCGAGGCACGGCTGACAGCCGTGCCCGACCCCACCCAGTCCCCCGAGGGCGACGGCTACCTGGAGCGCCGCACCCTGCGCCGCGGCAGCGCCGGCTGGCTGCTCCTCACCGGCCTCGGAGTCGCGTACGTCGTCTCCGGCGACTTCTCCGGCTGGAACATCGGCCTCGCCCAGGGCGGTTTCGGCGGCCTCGCCATAGCGACCCTCCTGATGGGCGCGATGTACGCCTGCCTGGTCTTCTCCCTCGCGGAGCTGTCGGCGATCCTGCCGACCGCCGGCGGCGGCTACGGCTTCGCCCGCCGGGCGCTGGGCACCTGGGGCGGCTTCCTCACCGGCACCGCCATCCTCATCGAATACATCCTCGCGCCCGCCGCCATCGCCATCTTCATCGGCGACTACGTCGAGTCCCTCAACCTCTTCGGCCTCACCTCCGGCTGGCCCGTCTACCTCGCCTGCTTCGCCGTCTTCATCGGCATCCACCTCTGGGGTGTCGGCGAGGCCCTGCGCTTCTCGCTCGTCGTCACCGCCGTCGCCGTGCTCGCGCTGATCGTCTTCGCGGTCGGCGCCTTCACCGAGTTCGACGCGGGCAAGCTCGACGACATCGCCGTGGACACCACCGCCTTCGGCGCGGGCTCCTGGCTGCCGCTGGGCATCCTCGGCATCTGGGCCGCCTTCCCCTTCGGCATGTGGTTCTTCCTCGGCGTCGAGGGCGTCCCGCTGGCGGCCGAGGAGGCCAAGGACCCGGTCCGCTCCATGCCCCGCGCCCTGTCGATCTCCATGGGCATCCTGATCCTGCTCGCGCTGATCACCTTCCTCGCCTCGACCGGGGCGCGCGGCGCCGACGCCATCAAGGACGCGGGCAACCCGCTGGTCGTCGCCCTGGAGGGCAACCCCGGCCTCTCCTGGCTGAAGACCTTCGTCAACTACGCCGGTCTCGCCGGGCTGGTGGCCTCCTTCTTCTCCCTTATCTACGCCGGCTCGCGCCAGCTGTTCGCCCTGTCCCGGGCGGGCTACCTGCCGCGCTTCCTCTCCCTGACCTCCCGTCGCAAGGCCCCGTACCTGGGTCTGCTGATCCCCGGCGCGATCGGCTTCGCCCTGGCCGCGGCCACCGGCAACGGCCCCCGCATGCTGAACATCGCGGTTTTCGGCGCGACCATCAGCTACGCCCTGATGGCCCTCTCCCACATCGTCCTGCGCCGCCGCGAGCCGGACCTGGAGCGCCCGTACCGCACTCCGGGCGGCGTCGCGACCTCCTCGGTGGCCTTCGTACTCGCCCTCTCGGCCCTGGTCGCCACCTTCCTGGTGGACAAGGACGCGGCATTCATCGCGCTCGCCGTGTACGCCGTCGCCCTCGCCTACTTCGCGATCTACAGTCGGCACCATCTGGTGGCCTCCGCACCCGAGGAAGAATTCGCGGCCCTCGCGGAAGCGGAGGCGGAACTGTCCCGCGACTGAAACCCTGCCCCCGAACATCCCTCTGGAGGTATCAACCGTGCACAGGCCGCTCATCGGCATCTCCACCTACGTGGAAGCGTCCACCCGTTACGGGGTCTGGGACCTTCCCACCGCCCTCGTTCCCACCGGGTACTACGAACTCGTCCAGGCGGCGGGCGGCGCGGCCGTGCTGCTGCCACCGGACGAACCCGGCCGGGCGGCGGAGGTGCTCTGCCGGGTGGACGGCCTGGTCATCGCGGGCGGCCCGGACGTGGACCCGGTCCACTACGGAGCCGCGCGCGATCCCCGTACGGGCGCGCCCGCCACGGTGCGCGACCACTGGGAGCTGGCGCTGATCGGGGCCGCGCTCGCGTCCGGCCTGCCGCTGCTGGGGATCTGCCGGGGCATGCAGGCGCTGAACGTGGCCTTGGGCGGGACGCTGCACCAGCACATCGACGGCCACGTCGACACCCCGGGCGTCACCTCCTGGCACCCGGTACGCCCGGTGCCCGGCACCCGGTACGCGGCGCTGGTCCCGGAGGAGGCGGAGGTCCCGACCTACCATCACCAGGCGGTGGACCGCCTCGGCCGCGGCCTGATCGTGTCGGCCCACGCGGTCGACGGCACGGTCGAGGCGATCGAGGACCCCGACGGCTCCCGCTACGTCCTGGGCGTCCAGTGGCACCCGGAGCGGGACAAGGACACCCGGGTGATGGCCTCCCTCGTCGAGGCGGCCGCCGCCCGCCGGGACCTCCCGAAGCCCGTGGCGGTCCCCGTCCCCTGACGCCCCCGGGGGTGGTGGCTGGGCGTGGCCCTGATCATCGCGGGCGGGCTGCTGACGAAGGCCCTCCGGGCGCGCGACGGGTCCGGGCCACGCCGGGCCGACCGGATCAGCTGAAGACGACCGAGCGGATCTTCAGCCGCTCCGAGCCGCGGCCCGTGAGCGGGCGCAGCGAGAAGAAGTCGCCCTCGCAGTCGGGCTCGGTGAAGACCGTCGCCGTCGAGGTGGTGCGGTTGCGCGGGGACCTCGGAAGGGCAACAAACTTGCAGTGGCCACCGTTCCAGTGCCCTCGCCCCCCCCGGTCACCGTCCGCTGCGCGAGGAATCGACTCCCCATCACCCGTACGGCCCCCGGCGGTCCGGGGCACGCCGCTGCGCGGAGCGGTCCCCTACCCACCCTTCCTCCGTTCCCGCCCCGGTCGCCGGTGCGGCTACAGACACGGCGCTACCGCGCCCGGGGGAAGGGCGGGGCGGGGAGCAGCGCCGCGGACACCCCCTAACGCCCCCGGGTCAGCGACAGCAGGTCACGCGCCGGGCCCGCCGGGCGGGTGCCCGTGGGCCAGACGGCCCGCAGCGCACGCGCCAGGGCCGCACCCGCCACCGGAACGGACACCAGGCGGCGCGCCGCCAGCTCGTCCACCAGCGCCAGCTCCGACATGACGCACGGCCCCGCCCCGCTCACCGCCGCCGCCTTGACGGCGGTCGTGGAGGCCAGCTCCAGCAGCGGCTCGGCAAGCCCCCCGTACGCGGCGAGCGCGGCGTCCAGGACCTGCCGCGTCCCGGACCCCCGTTCCCGCAGGATCAGCGGGCTGCGGGCCAGCTCCGCCGGGTCCACCCCCTTCGAGCGCCGCGCCCACGGGTGCGTCGGGGCCACCGCCACCACCAGGCGGTCCTGGGCGATGACGGCCGAGTCCAGCCCGTCGGGGACGCTGAGCCCCTCCACGAAGCCGAGGTCGGCCTCGTGCGAGAGGACCCGCTGGGCGACGTCCGCCGAGTTGCCGGCGTGCAGGGACACCGCCGTGTCGGGCCGCTCCCCGCGCAGGGCGATCAGCCACCCGGGCAGCAGGTACTCGGCGATGGTCATGCTGGCAGCCACCCGCAGCCGCGAGTCCCGCCGCCCGCGCAGCGCCTGCGCGCCCGCGTCGAAGGCCTCCGCGGCCTCCACCACCCGCCGGGCCCAGTCCGTGACGAGCGCGCCCTCCGCCGTGAGCGTCGAGCCGCGCGGGGAACGGTCCACCAGCGCGACCCCCAGCCGGGTCTCCATCGCCCGGATCCGGCTGCTCGCCGCGGGCTGGGTGATGCCCAGCCGCCGGGCGGCGCCGCTCAGGCTGCCGACCCGCGCGACCGCGAGCAGCAGTTCCAGCGCGCCCAGGTCCGGTACCCGGTGCGCCAACGGAACCTGCGATGCCCACTCCTCATTACCCATAAGTGCAGTTTATGTCCTCATAGGAAGGTGGTCTCTGCCCCCCGCCCCTCCCCGACGGGACCATCGACCCATGGCCACCACCCTGGTTCGACCCGCCTCCGCCCCCGAGACCGCAGCCGCCCCCGCCCACAAGGCCCCGGCGCTTCGTCACCTCGGCCCCAACTGGTACGCCTCCGTCATGGGCACGGCGATCATCGCCAATGCCGGCGCGACCCTCCCGTACCAGCTCCCCGGCCAGCGCATGGCCTGCCTGGGCGTCTGGGCCCTGTCCGCCGTGGCCCTCGCCGTCGTGCTCACGGCCCGCGCCGGGCACTGGCTCCACCACCGCGACCAGGCCCGGGCCCACCTCCTCGACCCCGCCGTCGCCCCCTTCTACGGCTGCCTCTCGATGGCCCTGCTGGCCGTCGGCGGCGGCACCCTGATCGTCGGCAAGGACCTGATCGGCATCCGGGCCGCCGTCGCCGTGGACGCGGTCCTCTTCACCGCCGGCACCGTGATCGGCCTGGTCATGGCCGTCGTCGTGCCCTACCTGATGGTGGTCCGCCACAAGGTCGGGCCCGGGCAGGCCACCCCCGTCTGGCTGCTTCCCCTGGTCGCCCCGATGGTCTCCGCCGCCCTCGGCCCCCTGCTGATACCCCACCTGCCCTCCGGCCAGCCCCGCGAGGCCCTGCTCCTCGCCTGCTACGCCATGTTCGGCATCAGCCTGCTGGCCACCCTGCTGATGCTCCCCCTGGTCTTCGGCCGCCTGATCGTGCACGGGCCCCTGCCCCTGGCCCTCACCCCGACCCTGTTCCTGGTCCTCGGCCCCCTCGGGCAGTCCACCACCGCCGTCAACCAGCTCGCCGACATGGCACCCCAGTCGATCGCGGCCCCCTACGCCGGTGCGTTCGGCGCCTTCGCGGTGGTCTACGGAGTCCCCGTGATGGGCTTCGCCCTGCTCTGGCTGGCCCTGGCCGCCGCGATGCTGGTCCGGGCCGCACGGGGCGGCATGGGGTTCGCCATGACCTGGTGGGCCCTGACCTTCCCCGTCGGCACCTGCGTCACCGGCGCCGCCGGGCTGGCCCGCCACACCGGCCTGACCGCCTTCTCCTGGCTCGCCGCCGCACTGTTCCTGGCCCTGCTCACCGCCTGGCTCCTGGCCTCCGTCCACACCCTGCGCGGCCTCTTCTCCGGCCGCCTGCTGGCCGCGCCCCGCCAGGCCGCCTAGGTCGCCGGACGCAGGGCGGCTGCCAGCACCGCCGGGGCCTGCGCCAGCGAAGGGCCGTACCAGGTCAGGTGGCGGCCGCTGACCAGCGCCGCCGGCAGGGGCGCGAACGCCTCCGGGCCGTCGGTCCGCGTGAAGCGGTACGGCTCGTCGGGGAGCACCACCAGGTCGCACCCGGCGGCGGCCAGCTCCTCCACCGGCACGCGCGGGTAGCGCTCCGCGTGCCCGGCGTACACGTTGCGCACGCCCAGCCGGGCCAGCAGGTCGCCCGCGAAGGTGTCCCGGCCCAGCACCATCCAGGGCCGGCGCCACACCGGCACGAAGGCCGTCAGCGGCCCGCCGGGCGCCACGGGCCGTACGTCCTCCCACGCGGCCTCGGCCCGCGCCAGCCACTCGGGCCGCTCCAGCCCCAAGGCCCCCACCAGTACCCGGTCCAGCTCGCTCAGCGCCTGCGGCAGGTCGCGGACCTCGGTGACCAGCACCTCCAGCCCGGCCGCCCGCAGCGCCTCCAGGTCCGGGGCCCGGTTCTCCTCCTCGTTGGCGATCACCAGGTCCGGGCGCAGCTCCGCGATCCCCCGTACGTCGGGGTTCTTCGTGCCCCCGATCCGCGCCGCGCCCCCGAGGTCCGCGGGGTGCGTGCACCAGTCGGTCACCCCGACCAGCAGTCCGGGCGCGCTCACGGCCACCGCCTCGGTCAGCGACGGCACCAGCGAGACGACCCGCATCCGGCTCAGCGCCCCGGCGCCGGCGGCTCGGAGGTGGCGTGGATGTGGTCCCCGACCGCGACGACGAGGATCCGGGTGTCCTCGGTGACGGCCCGCCACCGGTGCCGCACGCCGCCGGAGAGGAACAGCGCGTCGCCGCTCTCCAGCCGGTACGCCCGCCCCTCGGCCTCCACCTGGCACGCGCCGGAGACCACGTACATCAGCTCGTCGTTGCGGTGCTGGTACTCGCGGCCCGCGTCCTGGTCCCCGGTGAACTCCAGCGCGTGCAGCTGGTGGTGCCCGCGCACCAGGGGCCGCACCCCGGGGACGGGGGTGAGCCCGGAGTCGTCGCCGGCCCGTACGAGGTCCACCGTGCGCGCGGTGTCGGAGGCGGCCAGCAGTTCGACGGCGGTGGTCTCCAGCGCGTCCGCGACCCGTTCCAGGGACCGCATGCTGGGCCGGGCCCGCTCGTTCTCTATCTGGCTCAGGAAGGGCACCGACAGGCCGCTGCGCGCCGACACGGCGGCGAGCGTCAGGTGCAGCGCGCGGCGCCGCTTGCGCACGGCCACGCCCACCCGGAGCGGTTCCTTGGCGTCCTTGTGCTTGTCGTCCTTGTCGTTCCGGTCGCTCTTGCCGTCCGCTGTGTACAGGTCTTGCGTGCCGTCCCTGTCGTTCATGTCGGGGCTGCCCTCCCCTTGTCCGTCGCACATGGGTGTGCTGTAAGCACCTTACGCAGCAACCGCCCCCGGTTTCGCGTGCACGAGCGGACCGGCCCACCGCGCATCGAGCGTTTTCCCGGTGGTCCCGCGCTCCGCGCCCGCCCCCGGTGCGGGCGGTGGCCGCCGGGCCCGGGGACGGGGTGCGGCATCATCGTGATCGTGACGACGACACGACGCCTGATGCTGCTGGACACCGCTTCCCTCTACTACCGCGCGTACTTCGGCGTGCCGGACTCCGTGAAGGCCCCCGACGGCACCCCGGTCAACGCCGTGCGCGGGCTGCTCGACTTCATCGGGCGCCTGGTGCAGGACCACCGGCCGGACGATCTGGTGGCGTGCATGGACGCCGACTGGCGGCCGCACTGGCGGGTCGAGCTGATCCCCTCGTACAAGGCCCACCGGGTCGCCGAGGAGACCGCCACCGGCCCGGACCTGGAGGAGACCCCGGACACGCTGGCCCCGCAGGTGCCGATCATCGAGGCGGCCCTGGACGCGTTCGGGATCGCCCGCGTGGGGGTCGCCGGGTACGAGGCGGACGACGTGATCGGCACCCTGACGGCCCGCGCCACCGGTCCGGTGGACATCGTCACGGGCGACCGGGACCTCTACCAGCTGGTGGACGACGCCAAGGGGCGGCGCGTGCTGTACCCGCTGAAGGGCGTCGGCTCCCTGCAGGTGACGGACGAGGCCTGGCTGCGCGAGAAGTACGGGGTGGACGGCCCCGGGTACGCGGACCTGGCCCTGCTGCGCGGCGACCCGAGCGACGGCCTGCCGGGCGTGCCGGGCATCGGCGAGAAGACGGCGGCCAAGCTCCTCGACGCGTACGGAACGCTGGCCGGGATCATCGCCGCGATCGACGATCCGAAGTCGAAGCTGACCCCCACCCAGCGCAAGCGGCTGGACGAGTCCCGGCCATATCTGGCGGTGGCCCCGAAGGTGGTGCAGGTGGCCTCCGACGTCCCGCTGCCCGAGTTCGATCCCGCCCTGCCGGCGGTCCCCGCGCAGCCGGAACTCGTCGATGCTCTTGCGCACCGGTGGGGTCTGGCCGGAGCCGTGTCGCGGCTGAGCAGCGCACTGCACCCCTGAGGTGCTAACTTAGGTAATCCTAAGTTTCTGGGGAGTCAGGGGAAACGCCGTGGCAGAAGGACGCGTCCGCAAAGTCGGCACCGCAGTCGTCATGCGCACCGAGCGGCTGACGCCGCACATGGTGCGGATCGTGCTGGGCGGTGAGGGGCTGGCCGGTTTCGGCGCGGGCGAGTTCACCGACCACTACGTCAAGCTGCTGTTCGCCGCCGACGGCGTCCGCTACGCCGAGCCCTGGGACCTGGAGCAGATCCGCTCGGCGCACCCGCGCGAGGAGTGGCCGCGCCAGCGGGCGTACACGGTGCGCTGCTGGGACCCGGCCCACCTGGAGCTGACCCTGGACTTCGTGGTCCACGGGGACGAGGGCCTGGCCGGCCCCTGGGCCGCCCGCGCCCAGCCGGGTGAAGTCGTACGCTTCCTCGGCCCGGGCGGGGCGTACGCCCCGGAGCCGAAGGCCGGCTGGCACCTCCTCGTCGGCGACGAGAGCGCGCTGCCGGCGATCGGCGCGACGCTGGAGCGGATGCCGGTCGGGGCCGAGGTGCACGCGTTCGTGGAGGTCGAGGGCCCGCGCGACGAGCAGAAGATCGCCACCCCGTGCGGGATCGTCCCCGTCTGGATCCACCGCGGCTCCCGCCCGATCGGCGAGGCCCTGGTGGAAGCCGTGACCTCCATGGAGTTCCCCTCGGCGGACGTGCACGCCTTCGTCCACGGCGAGGCGGGCTTCGTGAAGGAGCTCCGCCGCCACCTGCGCGTGGAGCGCGGCATCCCCCGCGAGCGCCTGTCCATCTCGGGCTACTGGCGCCTGGGCGAGACGGACGAGGGCTGGCGCGCGATCAAGCGCGACTGGAACGCCGCGGTCGAGGCCGAACAGGAACGTCTCTCCACGCACTGATCCGCGGACCGGCGGACCTCCAGCTCGGCGGCGGCTCCCTCGACGGGCAGCAGATCGTCCCCGCCGACACCCTGGCCCGCACGCACCTGCCGCAGATCGTGTCGCAGCCGACCACCGCCGGCCGCCCCACGGTCTTCTACGGGCTCGGCTGGAACGTCTTCTACGACGAGGCCGGCCGGCTGCGCCTGAGCCACTCCGGCGCCTTCGAGCTCGGCGCCAACACCCACGTCACGATGCTCCCGCTGGAGCGGCTCGGCATCGTCGTGCTGACCAACGGCGCCCCGGTCGGCCTCGCCGACGCCGTGGCGCTGGACTTCTTCGACACGGCCGAACACGGCAAGCCGACCGCGGACTGGCTGGCCCTGGCCGGCGCCCTGTACGCGCAGATGGAGACCGCGGGACGCTCCCCCACCGACTACGCGCACCCGCCGTCGGGTGCGAAGCCGCCCCAGGACGACTCGGCGTACACCGGCACCTACGACAACCCCTACTACGGCAGGCTCACCGTGGCGAAGGGCGCCGACGGCGTCCTCACCCTCTCCCTCGGCCCGAAGCCGATGCGCTTCCCGCTGACCCACTACGACGGCAACACCTTCAGCTTCGAGACCGCGGGCGAGAACGCGGTGGGCCGCACCGGGGTGGTCTTCGCCGACGGCACCGTCCGCGTGGAGTACCTGGACGGCAACCACCTGGGCACCTTCACCCAGAAGTAGCCGCATAGCCTGGACCCGATGAAACGCCACAAGCGCGCCCCCGAGTCGCCCCTCCCCCAGATCGCCGGCATCGACCCGGTCCGCCTGCGCCTGCCCGGCGATCCGGACGGGACGTGGCCCGATCTCGGCGCCTGGCTCACCGCGCGCTACGCCGGCACCCGCGGCGCCGAGTCCATGGCCCACCTGCTGGCCACGGGCCGGGTGCTGGGGGCCGGCGGCCGGGTGCTGCACGCGCGGGACCCGTACGAGCCCGGCGCCTACCTGTGGTTCCACCGGGACATGCCGCAGGAGCCGGCCGTGCCGTTCCCGATCCCCGTCGTCCACCGCGACGCCCATCTGCTGGTGGTCGACAAGCCGCACTTCCTGGCCACGACCCCGCGCGGCAGCCACGTCTTCCAGACGGCCCTGGCGCGGCTGCGCCAGGAGCTGGACCTGCCCGAGCTCAGCCCGGCGCACCGGCTGGACCGGCTGACCGCGGGACTGGTGATGTTCAGCATCCGCCCCGAGGACCGCGGCGCGTACCAGACGCTGTTCCAGGAGCGGCGGATCAGCAAGGAGTACGAGGCGCTCGCGGCCCTGGACCCCGGGCTCGCCGCGCCCCGAACGGTCCGCAGCCACATCGAGAAGGTGCGCGGGGTCATCGCCGCGGTGGAGGTCCCGGGCGCCGAGCCGAACGCGGAGAGCGTGGTCGAACTCACCGGGGCCAAGGGCGCCCTGGGGCGCTACCGGCTGGTCCCGCACACCGGCCGGACCCACCAGCTGCGGGTGCACATGAACGGCCTGGGCCTGCCGATCCTCGGCGACCCGGTCTACCCGCGGGTCACCGACCCGGCGCCGCAGGACTACCGCCGCCCGCTGCAACTGCTGGCCAAGGTCCTGGAGTTCACCGATCCCGTCACCGGTACGGCGCACCGCTTCGAGAGCGGCCGCACCCTCCAGGCCTGGAACGACCCGGAGGCCTGGGAGGCCGGTCGGGCCGGTTAGGGGGTGTCTGGCGGATCATGGCCGGGCCCGGCCCGCCTGGCACCCCCTAGCCCGGCCGGGCAGCCTGCGCCGGCGGGGAGGGCCGGCCCACGCCCGCGATCCGCAGCGCCGCGTCGGCGGTGGCCTCCGCGAAGGCAGCCACCGGCCGCGCCGGATCGGCGCGGTGTATCAGCATGACGCCCTCGATGAGCCCGAAGACGAGGTCGTTGCGCAGCGCCAGCCCGGCCCGGTCCCCCGCCAGTTCGCCCCCGGCGGGAGTGGCGTCGAGCAACGTCCGGTAGACGTCCTTCAGTTCGAGGCGCATCCGGCGGAACTGGATGAACCGCGCGCCGCCCACCTCGGGCAGGAGGTAGAGGGCGCCCAGGTTGTACGGCCCCCCGCACAGCAGCAGCACGTCGGAGCGGCACAGCTCCCAGAGCCGCTCGGCCGCGGAGCGCTGCGGTTCGGCGAGCAGCCGGCGGGCCAGTACCAGCGAGGGGGCGACCGTGGACTCCAGGAGTTCGGCGAGGAGTTCCTCCTTGCCGCCGAAGTAGTGGTACATCGTGGCCTGGCGCATTCCGGCCCGTTCGGCCACCGCCCGCGTGGTGGTGGCCGCGTACCCTTTGACGGTGAACAGCTCGGCCGCCGCGCAGAGGAGTTCCTCGCGCGGCGGCCGGCCACTGTCCGGTCTCAGCTGATCGGCACGCGGCCGACCGACCCGTCTCGCACCCTCGCCCGCTCCCCCGCTCATGGGCTCGATCGTCGCACAGCGCACGCCGAATCGATCATGGCAAGAGATGAGATCCGGCCATCCCAATCTTCGGAGGAAGCCCCAAGAGGGCCTATCCGACCGAGCTGTAGGCCACTACGCCCCGAAGCAGCGCGTCCACGGCCTTACGGGCATTTCGCGCCACCGTGCTCCCGCCCTCCGAAGACGGCGGAGCCGAGGAGGACGGTGCCGCGGCGGCCACCTGCCCCAGCACGTCGATGACCTGCTTGCACCAGCGCACGAAGTCGCCGGCCGGCATCTCCGCCTCGCGCAGCACCTCGTCCAGGCTCTTGTCGGAGGCCCACTGGTACGCCGCCCACGCGAAGCCCAGGTCCGGCTCGCGCTGGCCCACGCCCTCCGCCTGGTTGATGCGGTGCTCCTCCTCCAGCGCGTCGAGCCGGCCCCAGATGCGGACCATCTCGCCGAGCGCCTCCTTCGCCGCGCCGCCGGGCACCTTCGGGGCGACCGCGTCGTCGGACTGGCGCGCCTCGAAGACCAGCGCCGAGACGCAGGCGGCCAGTTCGGCCGGGCTCAGGCCCTCCCAGACACCGGCGCGCAGGCACTCCGACGCCAGCAGGTCGAGCTCGCCGTACAGCCGGGCAAGGCGCCGGCCGTGCTCGGTCACCTCGTCCTCGCGCAGGTAGTCCAGTTCGGTCAGCAGCGCGTGGATCCGGTCGAAGGTGCGGGCGATGGTGTTCGTCCGCCCCTCGATGCGCCGCTCCAGCTGCTGCGTGTCCCGCTTGAGCCGGTGGTATCGCTCCGCCCAGCGGGCGTGGTCCTCGCGCTCGTCGCAGCCGTGGCAGGGGTGCGCCCGCAGCGCCGCGCGCAGCCGGGTGATCTCCCGGTCGTCGGCGGCCGCCGCCCGGCCGCGCTTGTGCCGGTCGGGCGCGATGTGCCCGGCCTTGGCGCGCAGCTGGGAGGCCAGGTCCCGACGGGACTGCGGCGAACGGGCGTTGAACGTCTTGGGGATCCGCATCCGCTCGATGGCCTCGACCGGGACCGGGAAATCGATCGCGGCGAGCCGCTTGACCTGCCGCTCGGCGGTGAGCACCAGCGGGCGCGGGCCCTCGGTGTACTCGTGCCCGCGGTGCCCGTTGGACCGCCCCGCCGGCACACCCGGGTCCAGGACCAGCGCGAGCCCGGCGAACTTGCCGGTCGGCACGTGGATGACGTCGCCCGGCTTGAGCTTCTCCAGCGAACCGGCCGCCTGCACCCGCCGCTGCGCCGCACCCTGCTTGGCCAGGTCGGTCTCGCGGTCCTTGAGGTCGCGGCGCAGCTGCGCGTACTCCTCGAAGTTGCCGAGGTGGCAGGTCATGCCCTCCCGGTAGCCCTCCAGGCCCTCCTCGTTGCGCTGCACCTGGCGGGAGATCCCGACGACCGAGCGGTCGGCCTGGAACTGCGCGAAGGAGGTCTCCAGCAGCTCGCGCGAGCGGTGCCGCCCGAACTGCTGCACGAGGTTGACGGCCATGTTGTACGAGGGCTTGAAGCTGGAGCGCAGCGGATACGTACGGGTGCCCGCGAGCCCGGCGAGCGCCGCCGGGTCCATGCCGCGCTGCCACAGCACGACGGCGTGGCCCTCGACGTCGATGCCGCGCCGCCCGGCCCGGCCGGTGAGCTGCGTGTACTCGCCGGGGGTGATGTCGGCGTGCTGTTCGCCGTTCCA
This sequence comes from Streptomyces sp. NPDC051183, assembly GCF_040682455.1. Classification (NCBI taxonomy): domain Bacteria; kingdom Bacillati; phylum Actinomycetota; class Actinomycetes; order Kitasatosporales; family Streptomycetaceae; genus Streptomyces; species Streptomyces sp. NPDC051183. The sequence goes on along the minus strand of NZ_JBFBBA010000007.1, from coordinate 188,867 downwards.
CTTGACCAGCTTCTCCAGGATCACCGTCCGCGCGGGCATGTTGATGCCCAGCGCGAGGGTCTCGGTGGCGAAGACGGCCTTGACGAGGCCGCGTACGAACAGCTCCTCGACGACCTCCTTGAAGGTGGGGAGCATGCCCGCGTGGTGCGCGGCGATGCCCCGCTCCAGCCCTTCGAGCCACTCGTAGTACCCCAGGACGTGCAGGTCCTCGGTGGGGATGGAGGCGGTCCGCTCCTCGACGATCTCGCGCACCTTCAGCCGAGCGGAGTCGTCGTTGAGCCGCAGGCCCGCGAACAGGCACTGCTGGACGGCGGCTTCGCAGCCGGCCCGGCTGAAGATGAAGTTGATGGCGGGCAGCAGCCCGTCGTTGTCCAGGCGGGCGATGACCTCGGGGCGGCCCGGGGTCCAGATCCGGCTGCGGGAGCGCCGCTCGCGCTCGCGGTCGGCCTCGCGGACCATCTTGCCGCGCCGCCGGTCCTTCGGGTTGTACGTCCGGGTGTTCTCCTCGCGCGCCATCCGCAGCAGGTCGGGGTTGACCTCCCGGCGGGCGGAGCCGCGGCCGCCGTGGTCGGACTCCTCCTCGAAGAGGTCGTAGATCCGCCGGCCGGCCATGACGTGCTGCCACAGCGGTACGGGCCGCTCCTCGGAGACGATCACCTCGGTGTCGCCGCGCACCGTGTCCAGCCAGTCGCCGAACTCCTCGGCGTTGGAGACGGTGGCGGAGAGGGAGACCAGGGTCACCGACTCGGGGAGGTGGATGATCACTTCCTCCCAGACGGCTCCGCGGAACCGGTCGGAGAGGTAGTGCACCTCGTCCATCACGACGTAGCCGAGACCGCGCAGCGACTGCGAGCCCGCGTACAGCATGTTGCGGAGCACCTCGGTGGTCATCACGACCACGGGCGCCTCGGAGTTGACGCTGTTGTCGCCCGTCAGCAGGCCGACCTTGTCGGCGCCGTAGCGCTTGACGAGGTCGGCGTACTTCTGGTTCGACAGGGCCTTGATGGGCGTCGTGTAGAAGCACTTGCGGCCCTGCCGGAGGGCAAGGTGCACGGCGAACTCGCCGACGATCGTCTTGCCCGAGCCGGTCGGGGCGGCCACCAGCACGCCCTTGTCGGCCTCCAGTGCCTTGCAGGCCTCGACCTGATAGGGGTCCAGGTCGAAGTCGTACAGCTCGCGGAAGGGGGCCAGGGCGGTGGCCTCTTCGGCGGCGCGGATCCGGGCAGCGGCGTACCGCTCGGCGGGGGAGAGTTCTTCGGTCATCTTGGTATCGAGCCTACCCGTCACCTCTGACAACAGTCGCGATCATTTAAGTGAGCAGGCGCAGCGCCCCGGGTACGCACTCGGCGGTCACCGGCAGCGGCCCGAGCGGCTCGCCGTCCGCGTAGGCGGTGATCCCGGCGGCCTCCAGGGTCACCTTCGCCGCACGGTGGACGGTCACCTTCGGGTGGCTGAGGTGGGTCCCCTTGTAGACCTGCGGGAAGACCTTGAGGAGGGTGGCGCGGCTGCAGTCGCCGACGACCGTGATGTCGAACAGGCCGTCGTCGGGGACGGCGTCGGCGCAGATGCGCATCCCGCCGCCGTAGGAGGACCCGTTGCCGACGGCCACCAGCGTGGCCTCGGTCTCGATCACCGCGCCGTCGTCCAGGGTGATCCGGTACGGGAAGGGCTTGAAGGCGGCCAGCTCCGCGACCATGGCCAGGTCGTACTTGAACCGGCCCGCCGGCAGCCGCATCCGGTTGCCCCGGTCGTTGACCCGCGAGTCGAAACCGGAGCACAGCACGGTCCCGTACCACTTGCCGGCCGCACGCCCCAGGTCGATCTCCCGGATCCGGCTCTCCTTGAGCGCCTCTGCGGCCAGCCGGCCCGCCTGCGCGGGTTCCCGTACGGGCAGGCCGAGCGAGCGGGCGAAGTCGTTGCCGGTGCCCACCGCGACCACTCCGAGCGGCACCAGCGTCCCGGCCAGCGCCTGGAGGGCGAGGGAGACCATGCCGTCGCCGCCGACCGCGATCACCGCCCCGGTGCCCTCGCGCACGGCGGTCCGCAGCCGGGCCAGCGCGTCCTCGGCGTCGGCGCCGACGACCGTCCGTACGCAGAAACCCGCGGCCCGGAGAGCGGAAGCGGCCGGCTGCGCGGCGTGCGCGCCCCGGCCGCGTCCCGCGGTGGGATTGACGAAGAGGGTGATCTCAGCGCTCACCCACCGGAATGTACCTGTCAGGTCGCGTCGTCGTAACCGTTGATCCGGTGCCGGCCCCCGTCGGCCTGCTCGGGCAGCGCGCCGGGCGCCGCCACCGTCTCGACGTCGCCGAGGTCGGAGGGGGTCAGGTCGAGCTGCGAGGCCTCGTCGTCGTCGAGGCCGGCGTCGGGGTTGTTGCGCTTGCGCCTGCGGTCGTTGAGGAGGCACACGCCCAGCGCGAAGAAGTACAGGGCCACGATCGGCGAGGCCAGGGTCAGCATGGTGATCGGATCGCCGGTGGGCGTGGCGAAGGCGGCGAAGACCGTGATGCCGAGGACCATGGCGCGCCACCAGCCGGCGAGGCGCTTGGCGGTGAGGACGCCGGTGAAGTTCAGCAGCACCAGCATCAGAGGCAGCTCGAAGGCGATGCCGAAGACCACGACCATGCGCGTGACCAGGTCGAGGTAGTCGTCGACCGGCAGCAGGTTCTTGACGTGGTCGGGCGTGAAGCCGAGGAGGATCTCCGCCGTCTGGGGCAGGATCTTGTACGCGAGCACGGCGCCGGTCAGGAACAGCGGCGCGCCGACCGCGACGAAGCTCAGCGCGTACTTCTTCTCGCTCCTGTGCAGGCCCGGGGCGGCGAACGCCCACAGCTGGTAGAGCCAGACCGGGGCCGAGAGCACGATGCCGGCGGACAGGCCGACCTTCAGCGCGATGGAGAACGGCGCGGTCAGACCGCTGGTGGTCATCTCGGCGCAGGGCGCGCCGTTGCGCTGGACCGTGGCGCCGTTGACGCAGCCGACGGAGCTGAGCATGGGCTCCAGCAGGAAGTCGATGATCGGCCGGTAGTAGACCGCCGCCACGATGGTGATGACGAGAATCGCCAGTACCGACTTCAGCAGGCGGTTTCTCAGCTCACGCAGGTGCTCGACGAGAGGCATCCGCCCTTCGGCGTCCTTCGCCTTCTGGTCCTGCTTCCCCTGCTTGCGGGCAGACTTGAGCAACCCACGTCCCTTGTCTCGTTGCAGATGACTGGCGCGCCGTGACCGGCCGTTGTCAGCTCTTGGTGGTGTGGTTCGGCTCGCTCACCGGGCGGGCGCTGGTGACGTCACCGGGCGCGGCCTGGATGGTGCGGGGGGCGGCCGGCTGCTGCGGGGCGGCGTCGGCGACCGGGGCCGCGGCGGCGTCGTCGGCCTCGCCGTCCTTCTTCATCGCCTTGGCCTCGCTCTTGAGGATGCGGGCGGACTTCCCGAGCGAGCGGGCCATGTCGGGGAGCTTCTTGGCGCCGAACAGCAGCACGATGACAGCGATGATCAGAAGGATCTCAAGGGGCTTCAGATTGCCGATCATGTGTGTCTTCCTTCTCACCGAAACGGCTGGTTGTGGTGGCCAGGCGGCCCGGATCCAAGATCCGGCGGCCGCTCTGACAAGGATCGTAACCCCCGGGGGTTAACGCCAGGCAATCCCCCGGGGTCTCCCCGCTTGCGCGGCAGTCCGACAGTACGACTGTTGTCCCACCATTGCTACGGCCGTGCGGCCCGGCCCGCGCGCGCCAGGTCTCCCGCCGCCCGCTCCAGGTCGCCGGAGGCGTCCGTGATCCGGCGGCTGGCCTCCGCGACCTGCGTCGACAGCCGCCGCACCTCCACGAACACCCGCACCGCGAGGACGGCGAGGACGGCGAGCCCGAGGAAGCCCAGGGCAATTGCGAGCATCGGCCACAGCATGGGAAGAGCCTAGGCCACCACCCGTCTCAGATGCTGCGCAGGGTGCTCACGCCGCCACCGGTCAGCAGCTCCACGATGCGCTCACCGGCCGGTTTGCGTACGGAGGCACCGCACTCGGGGCAGGTGAAGGAGTAGAAGGTGGTGCGCCTGCTGCCGCCGATGGCCAGGCGCAGGGCGCCCGCGTCCAGCTCGAAGCGGGCTCGGCAGTCGGGACAGGCCGCCTTGAAGGCGACCGGTGTCCCGGATGTCCCTGGTGTCCCGGACGTTGGCGACATCGCTCGGCGCTCCCCTCAGCCCTGTTCCCCGTATCCCGCCAGTGCTTCCCGCGCCGCCTGCCGGGCGCTGTCCGCCAGCTCCACCGGCGCCACGATGCGCCCCTCGCGGCCCAGGCGCAGCGCGAGCCGGCGCAGCGAGGCCGGGTCCGGGCTGCGCAGGGTGATGCGCAGCCCGCCGTCGGCGAGCTCCTCGGCGCTGTCGTGCGGGTAGTACTCGGCCACCCAGCGCCCGCCCGGACCCACCTCGACCACGACCTCCGGGTCCTCGGCGGCCGGCTGGACGAGCCCCTCGGACAGGTCGCGCGGCTCGATGGCGGGCGGGTCGGCCCGCTCGTCGAGCAGCCTGATCTCGGCCACCCGGTCGAGGCGGAAGGTGCGCCGGGCCTCGGAGAGGTGGCACCACCCCTCCATGTAGGTGTGCCCCACCGCGAAGAGCCTGATCGGGTCGACCGTGCGCTCGGTGAGCTCGTCGCGCGCGGGCGAGTAGTAGCGCAGCCACAGCCGGCGGCGCTCGGCGATGGCCCGGTCCACGTCGGCGAAGACCCCGCCCTCGGACTCGAAGGTCACCGACAGCCGGGCGCTGGCCCCGGCGACCTCGCCCGCGGCGGCCTCCAGCTTGGCGGTGGCCCGCAGCAGCGCGTCCCGGTCGCTCTCGCGCAGGCCGGGCAGGGTGGCCACGGCGCGGGCGGCGACCAGCAGCGCGGTCGCCTCGTCGGCGGCCAGCCGCAGCGGCTCGGCGGTGGACTCCCCCGAGGCGTCGGGATTGCGCCACCAGATGCGCTCCCCGTCGGTGTCGATGTCGAGCAGGTCCCCGCCGCGGAAGCTGGTCCCGCACATGGGCAGCACGTCGAGGTCCGAGATCAGCTCGTCCTCGGTGATCCCGAAGGCGCGGGCGACGTCGGCGACGTGTGCGCCGGGGCGCTCGCGCAGGTACGTCACCAGGGACAGCATCCGGCGCGTCTGGTCGATGGCGTTGGCAGCCATGCTGGTACGTCTCCCCCTCAGGGCATTGCTACTGATGTTGCGGTCGGGTCAGCCCTTGGCGACGGCGCGGAGCCGGTCCACCACGTCGGCCCGCAGGTCGGCGGGGTCCAGCACCACGACGTCCGGGCCGAACTCCACCAGCCAGGCGTCCAGTCCGTGCCCGTAGGGGATCTCCAGCTCGTCCCAGCCGTCGCCGCCCTCGCGCACGGCCGTGGCCTTCGCCCGCAGCGGGTAGCCCGCGCCGGCGCGCAGCCGGATGACCGCGGAGCGGTCGGCGCTCTCCCCGGCCCAGCTCGCCACGGTCTCCCGTACGGTCACCACGTCCGGGACCTCGGCGGTGTACTTGGCGGCGCGGGACTTGACCTTGCCGGTGATCCGGGACAGCCGGAACACGCGCTCCGCCCCGCGGTCGCGGTCGTATCCGGCCAGGTACCAGTGGCCGCGCCAGCATTCCAGCGCCCACGGCTCGACCTGGCGGGTCTCGGGGCGGGCGGCGGTGGACTTGCGGTAGTCGAAGACCACCGGCCGGCGGTCCCGGCAGGCCAGCATCAGCGGCTCGAAGGCCGCCTCGTGGACCGGGATGCGCGGCTCGATGGCGCTGTGCTGGCCCTCGTACGGGTCGCCGGCCTCGGGCATCCCGCCCGCGCGCAGCTTCTGCAGGGCGCCGCTGGCCGCACCGGCGAGGCGGGCCTGCTGCCAGACCTTGGCCGCGAGCCCGAGGGCGGCGGCCTCCTCGGCGTCGAGGGACACGGGCGGCAGCCGGTTGCTGTCACGGCGGGCCAGGTAGCCCGTCTCCCCCTCCAGGTTCTCCACCGTCTCGATGACCAGGCCGAGTTCGCGCAGATCGTCCTTGTCCCGCTCGAACATGCGGTTGAAGGACTCGTCGTTGCCGGCCTCCATGTAGGCCTCGATGGAACCGCGCAGTTCGCGCTTGCTGAGCGGCCGGCGGGTCCCCAGCAGACACAACGCCAGATTCATCAGCCGCTCGGCCTTGGCAATCGCCATCGACGCCAGTCCCCCGTTGCTCGACGTACACACTCGTGACCGTTGACCGTACCGCCCCGGCGGTCTCCGGCAAAAGCGAGGGGCCCCCGCCGGACGGCGGGGGCCCCTGCACCGATCGCGGATGTCCGGATCAGCCGACCTTGACCAGGTCGCAGACGAAGATCAGCGTCTCGCCCGGGGCGATCGCACTGCCCGCGCCGCGGTCGCCGTAGGCGAGGTCCGCGGGGATCACGAGCTTGCGGCGGCCGCCGACCTTCATGCCCTGGACACCCTGGTCCCAGCCGGAGATGACCTGGCCGACACCGAGCTGGAACTGCAGCGCGGAGCCGCGGTTCCAGGAGGCGTCGAACTCCTCGCCGGTGGAGAAGGCCACGCCCACGTAGTGGACGGAAACCCGGTCGCCGGCCTTGGCCTCGGCGCCGTCGCCCACCCAGATGTCTTCCACCACGAGGTCCTTGGGGGCCTCGCCACCGGGGAAGTCGATCTCGGGCTTCTCGAGCTTGTCGCTCACGGAACTGCTCCTCATACGTACGAAACGGTCAACCGGAACAGTCTTACACCACGGCGAGGATGTCGAGGCTGAAGACCAGGGTCGAGTTGGCCGGGATGGTGCCCTGCTCCTTGTCGCCGAAGCCCTGGTCCGGCGGGATGACCAGCAGGATGCGGCTGCCGACCTTCTTGCCGACCAGGCCGTCCTTCAGGCCCTTGACCGAGAGCTGCTCCATCGGCCAGGTCACCGTCGTGTCCGACGTGTACGTGCTCTCGAAGGTCTTGTCGTCCTTCCACGTCTTGCCGTTGAACTTGACCACGACGTTGTCGGTGTCCTTGACGACCGCGCCGTCACCCTCCAGGACGTAGTCCGAGACCAGCTTGGCCGGCGGGGTCACGTCCTTCGGGACGGCCACGGAGACTTCCTTGCCGTCCGTGTTCGTGCCGACCTTGGGCAGGTCCTTGTTGTCCTGCGGGACCTCCTTGCCCGTGGCGGAGGCCGGGATGGTGGTGCCCTTGACGATGTCCACGACGAACACCAGCGTGGCGTTCGGCTTGATCTTGTCGCCCGAGCCCTTGTCGCCGTAACCGAGGGCCGGCGGGATCACCAGCTCCAGACGGCTGCCGACCTTCTTGCCCTCCAGGCCCTGGTCCCAGCCCTTGATGACCTGGCCGGCACCGATGGTGACCTCGAACGGCTTGCCCTTGCCGAAGCTGGCGTCGAAGGGCTCCTTGCCGTCCCACACCTGGCCGGAGTAGTTGACCTGGGCGACGTCGCCCTTCTTCAGCACCGGGCCGGTGCCCTCGCTGATGGTCTCCACCTTCAGTTCCTTGGGCGGTTCGCCGGACCCCTTGGACAGGGTGGGCGTCTCCCCGAACTTGGCGCCCTTCGTGATCGCGGGCACCCCGTTCTTCATCTGGGCGGAGTCGGAGCCGCTGTCGCCACAGGCTGCTGTCGACAGCAGCAGAAGGGGTACGACAAGCAGGCCGGCAAGTCGGCGCACGTGTTCCTCAGATCTCAGACGGCTGGACGGTCGTCGCCACTCTAAGCCGTGCGCAGGGCCTCGTACGAGATCCGTACGAGGCCCTGGGCCAGATCAGTGCGATGTCACATCGCGCCACGTGCGCACCACCACCGGCGCCCTACATCCCGGCGATGAGCTTCTCCACCCGGTCGTCCACCGAACGGAACGGGTCCTTGCACAGCACCGTGCGCTGCGCCTGGTCGTTCAGCTTCAGGTGCACCCAGTCGACCGTGAAGTCCCGGCGCTGCTCCTGGGCCCGCCGGATGAAGTCCCCGCGCAGCCGCGCCCTCGTGGTCTGCGGGGGCACCGACTTGCCCTCGAAGATCTTCAGGTCGTTGCAGATCCGCGCCGCCTGCCCCTTGCGCTCCAGCAAGTAGTACAAGCCGCGCCGCCGGTGGATGTCGTGGTACGCGAGGTCTATCTGAGCCACCCGCGGGTTGGACATCGTCATGTTGTGCTTCGCCCGGTACCGCTCGATCAGCTGGTACTTCATCACCCAGTCGATCTCGGTGCCGATCCGGTCCAGGTCCTCCGCGTCGATCGCGTCGAGGGTCCGGCCCCACAGCTCCAGCACCTGGTCCACCACACCGGTCCGGATGCCCCGGCGCTCGGCGAAGTCCACCGCCTTGTCGTAGTACTCCCGCTGGATCTCCAGCGCCGAGGCCTCCCGGCCGCTCGCCAGACGCACCTTGCGCTGACCGGTGATGTCGTGGCTGACCTCGCGGATCGCCCGGATCGGGTTCTCCAGCGTCAGGTCACGCATCACCGTGCCCGCCTCGATCATGCGCAGCACCAGGTCGGTGGCCCCGACCTTGAGCAGCATGGTCGTCTCCGACATGTTCGAGTCGCCCACGATGACGTGCAGCCGGCGGTAGCGCTCCGCATCCGCGTGCGGCTCGTCCCGGGTGTTGATGATCGGCCGGGAACGGGTCGTCGCGGAGCTGACGCCCTCCCAGATGTGCTCGGCCCGCTGGCTCACGCAGTAGACCGCACCCCGGGGCGTCTGCAGCACCTTGCCCGCGCCGCAGATCAACTGCCGCGTGACGAGGAACGGAATCAGGATGTCCGCGAGGCGGGAGAATTCTCCGTGCCGGGCCACCAGGTAGTTCTCGTGGCAGCCGTAGGAGTTGCCCGCCGAGTCGGTGTTGTTCTTGAAGAGGTATACGTCGCCCGCGATTCCCTCCTCGTGCAGGCGGCGTTCGGCATCGACGAGCAGGCCTTCGAGAATGCGCTCGCCGGCCTTGTCGTGCGTGACCAGTTCGGTCACGTTGTCGCATTCGGGAGTTGCATATTCCGGATGCGAACCCACGTCGAGGTAGAGGCGGGCGCCGTTCCGCAGGAAGACATTGCTACTGCGGCCCCATGACACAACACGGCGGAAGAGGTAGCGCGCCACTTCGTCAGGAGACAGTCGGCGCTGTCCCCTGAACGTGCACGTGACGCCGTACTCGTTCTCCAGCCCGAAAATGCGGCGGTCCATGACTGAACATTACGCCTTCTGCCCTCTTCTGAAACCGGGTTCGCCAGTGCCGTTTCGATCAATTGCCGACGAGCCGGTCCGACGGCACCCCTGACACACCCTCCGGCGAACCCGCCACCGCACGACTGCGACCCGCCGTCGCCAGCACCCTCTGAGTGGCCGTCAGCACCCCCAGCGCCGCCACCCCGGCAACACTCGCCACCGCGAAGCTCGTCGCCGTACTGCCCAGCTCCACGGCCGGCCCGGCCGCCGCCGTACCGATCGACGCCCCCACCCCGAAGAACGTCACCAGCCAGGAGAACGCCTCCGTGACCGTGCCCGCCGGAGCGTGCCGGTCCACCACGATGAACGCACACGCCAGCGCCGGCGCCAGGAACACACCCGACAGCGCCGCCAGCACCGACATCGCCACCGGACCCGGCGTCAGCATCAGCGGCAGGTAACCCAGCGCGAGCATCGCCACCAGCATCCGCAACCGCCGCTCGGGCGCACCGGCCCACTGCCGCGCACCGTAGACCACCCCGCCGATCAGCGCGCCCAGCCCCAGCGACGCCATCAGCCACCCGTACACCGCCTGGTTCCCGTGATCGTCCGCGTACGCCACGGCGGCCACCGCGATCGAACCCAGCGCCATGCCCACGAAGAAGAAGGCACCCAGCAGCGCCAGCAGCCCCTTGGAGCGCAGCGCACCCAGCCAGTGGGCCTCGCGCGGCGCCGACCGCCAGGTGCGCGAGGGCTCGCTGACCACGACCGACAGGGCGCCCAGCACCCCGATCGCGTTCAGGGCCAGCAGGGCCCCGGCCGGCGACCACAGCGACACGAACAGCGTCACCAGCAGCGGACCGACCGTGAACATGACCTCCTGCGCCACCGCGTCCATCGCGTACGCCGCGTGCACCCGCTCCTCACGGCCGCCCAGCACCCCCGGCCACAGCGCCCGCAGCCCGCCCTCCAGCGGAGGCGTGAACAGCCCGGCGATCACCACCGCCGCATAGGCCGGCAGCGCCGACCCCGTACCCGCCAGAGCCAGCCACACCATGCCCAGCGCGGACACCACCGCCGCCGGCAGCTGCACCCGCGGCTGCCCGTACAGATCCACGGCCCGCCCCAGCAGCGGCTGCCCGATCGCGTTGGCCAGCCCGTACGAGGCGGCCAGCGCCCCCGCGAGGCTGTAGCTGCCGCCCTCGGACCGCGTGAACAGCACGATGGCGATGGCCGCCGTGCCGTTGGGCAGCCGGCCTATGAGCGTGCCCACCAGCAGCCTAGCGGCGTGCCGGGTCCTGAGCAGCTCCGCGTATCCCGCGGCCATGTCCGCCCCCTTCTGCCCGGATCCGACCGGGGTAATACGTATAACCTGACCCGTCATACGTACCATGGCCGCAGGCCGCCGGTCCACCCGACGACCCCCCGACACCCCCTGACCACGCGCTTCGGGAGCCCCCTGTGACCAGACCCACCAGCCGCGACGTCGCCACCGCCGCCGGGGTCTCCCAGGCCACCGTCTCCCTCGTCCTCGGCGACAAATGGCACGGCCGCGTCTCCGAACGCACCGCCACCCACGTCCGCGAAACCGCCACCCGCCTCGGCTACCGCCCCAACCTCGCCGCCCGCAACCTGCGCCTCGGCTCCACCCGCACCGCCCTCCTCGTCGTCCCCGCCCTCACCAACGAGTTCTTCGCCCGCGTCTACACCGGCGCCGCCCGCATCGCCGCCGAACACGGCTTCGGCGTCGTCCTCTACCCCTCCCCCGACGGCACCGGCCCCGCCCGCGACCCCTTCGCCTCCGCCCGCGCCGCACTCGACGGAGTCATCGCCTCATCCATGGCCGCCCGAGCCCTCGAAGCCATCGGCGGCGACGGACTCCCCCTCGTCATGCTCGACAGCGACCCCGCCTCCGACCGCGCCGCCGCCCACGTCAACCTCGCCGTCGCCGACGGCATGCGCCAGGTCACCGAACACCTCCACGCCCTCGGCCACCACCGCTTCCTCCACCTCGCCTCCGACATCGACACCTGGACCTTCCAAGCCCGCGCCCAAGCCCTCACCGCCCTCCTGGGCCCCCACGCCGACCTGCGCACCGTACGGTCCCCCCTCAGCGTCGACAGCGCCCGTACGGCCATGGAGAGCGCCCTGGCGACCCCCGGAACCCGACCCACCGCCGTCATCTGCGACGACGACATCCTCGCCGCCGGCGCCTGCAAGGCCGCCCGCCGCCTCGGCCTGCGCGTCCCCGACGACCTCTCCGTCACCGGCTTCGACGACCTCGCCCTCGCCACCGCCGTCGAACCCGAACTCACCACCGTCCGCCTCCCCGCCGAACGCATCGGCGAACAAGGCATGACCGCACTCCTCGCCGTCCTCGAAGGCACCCCCTGGACCGCCCCCGACATCCCCGTCCAACTCGTCGTCCGCGGCTCCACCGGCCCCGCCCGCTGACACGACGAAGCCCCGGCCCGCCGAAAACGGCAGACCGGGGCCATCACCGGACAGGACCTACCCGGCCTCGTCCTCCGGAGCCTCGTCGTTCGACACGGCATCCGCCTGCACGGCCGCCGGAACGTCCGCCTCCAGCAGCCGCGACAGCTGCCGGCCCCGGATCCGCTTGAACTTCCGCTGCTGCGCACGCGTCCGGTCCAGCACCGCGACCTCCAGCCGCTCGGCCGGAATCGCCTTGTCCGCACCGTTCGCCTGGCTCGACAGCGCCTGCACCGCCAGCTTCAACGCCTCGGACAGGGTCATCCCGTCCTGGTGACGCTGGTCGAGGAACGTGCTGATCTGCTCGGCATTGCCACCCACCGCGACGGACCCGTGCTCGTCCACGATCGACCCGTCGTGCGGCAGCCGATAGATCTGGTCGCCCGCGGCGGTCGCCCCGACCTCGGCGACGACCAGCTCCACCTCGTACGGCTTCTCACCGGCACTCGAAAAGATCGTGCCGAGGGTCTGCGCGTACACGTTCGCCAGCCCACGGGCCGTCACATCGTCACGGTCGTAGGTGTAACCGCGCAGATCGGCATAGCGCACGCCACCGATCCGCAGGTTCTCGTACTCGTTGTACTTGCCGGCGGCCGCGAAGCCGATCCGGTCGTAGATCTCGCTGAACTTGTGCAGCGCGCGGGACGGGTTCTCGCCGACGAACACGATGCCGTCGGCGTACTGCAGCACGACGAGGCTGCGACCGCGGGCGATGCCCTTCCGGGCGTATTCCGCCCGGTCGGCCATGGCCTGCTGGGGTGACACATAGAACGGAGTCGACACCGGCTGTCCGTCCCTTTCTTCTGGGCTCCTGAGGAACGGCGGATGGTCAGAGGAGGGCGGCGCGCGGACCGTCGGGCTGCTCCAGCCGGCGGTCGGTCACCTTGCGGGCGAGGTCCTGCGACTGATCGTCGGTCAGCCTGCGGAAGCCCTCGTCGGTGATGACGGTGACGATCGGGTAGATGTGCCGGTACAGGTCCGGCCCACCCGTCGCCGAGTCGTCGTCCGCGGCGTCGAACAGCGCCTGGACGACCAGCGTGGTGGCCTGCTCCTCCGTCAGGTCGGGGCGGTAGAGCTTCTTCATCGAGCCGCGCGCGAAGATCGAGCCGGAACCGGTGGCGGCGAAGCCGTGCTCCTCGGAGCGGCCGCCGGTCACGTCGTAGGAGAAGATCCGGCCCTTCTCCTTGCCCTCGTCGTAACCCGCGAAGAGCGGTACGACGGCCAGCCCCTGCATCGCCATGCCCAGATTGCTCCGGATCATGGTCGAGAGCCGGTTGGCCTTGCCCTCCAGGGAGAGCGTCGCGCCCTCCACCTTCTCGAAGTGCTCCAGCTCCAGCTGGAACAGCTTGACCATCTCCACGGCCAGGCCGGCCGTACCGGCGATGCCCACCGCGGAGTACTCGTCCGCCGGGAACACCTTCTCGATGTCCCGCTGCGCGATCATGTTCCCCATGGTCGCGCGCCGGTCACCGGCGAGCACGACCCCGCCGGGGAAGGTGGCGGCCACGATGGTCGTCCCGTGCGGCGCCTCGATGACCCCGTCGGGCAGCTTGCGGTTGCCCGGCAGCATCTCGGGCGAGTGCGCGCCCAGGAAGTCCATGAAGGACGACGACCCCGGCGTCAGGAAGGCTGCCGGTAGACGCCCTGTGCTACGAGTGTTGGGTTCCACAGGTTTCCTTCCACGTAAGCGGCTGCACGCCGTATGACGTCCGGCCGATCCTTGAACTGCCCCAAGGCTGCGTTATAGCTGAAGCACAGTACGCCTCGGACCTTACCCGTCTGATGATCGTGGTCCACATGCTCCGCCAGAGCTTCTTGGCAGATCGCGCAGACCCCGCCCTGAGCGGCGATCATCCCGTCGCGCTGAGCCTCGGTGATGCCGTAGGCACGCTTGAGATGCCCCGCCCTCCCGCGCGCCGCCTTACACGGCTTGCAGCAAGTCGCCAGCCCGTCAGGTGCGGTTGCGTTCTTGTGCCACTCGGTGTGGGGCTTGACCTCCCCGCAGGACCGGCATTGTTTCGAACCCGGCGGCACCTCTGCCCGCACCCAGACCGACTTCCCCTTGGCGGCCTGTCGGCGTCGGTAGTGCTCCGCCCCGTACTCGGCGACGCATGAGCGACATCGGGCCTGCAGGCCGTCCTTGGTAGAGCGGTTCGCAGCAAACGCACTGAGCGGCTGCTGCCGACCACATCCACGACACGGCTTCGATTCCGTAGACATGGCACTAGCCCATCAGGGCCACCTTCATTTCGAAGGAAAATGCCCCTACTGGCCACCCTTTTGAACGAAGCTTCGAACAAAATCCTCGGCATTCTCTTCGAGCACATCATCGATTTCGTCCAGGACGGAGTCGACGTCGTCGGAGAGCTTTTCCTGGCGCTCCTTGAGGTCGGTCGATTCCTCGACCGCCGCCTCCTCGACCTCCTCGGTCGAGCGCTGCGCCTTCTGCTGTCCGCCGCCGGTGTCCTTGGTCGCCATGTCTACCTCACCCCGCTCGGTTCGCACGCTCACGTCGAGAGATCCCGCGAATTCGGGATCCCTCAAGATCAGACCCTACGTCGGACCCTACAAGGAGGGCCCGGCATCCGTCCCCGTACTTTCATTAACGTCCGGCTGTCTTCATGATTCCCGGGCCGGAGGCCTTTCAGCCCCGCTCAGCGCCCCGAAAGCACCCGCACCAGGTCCTCCGCCGTGCGGCAGCGGTCCAGGAGCTCCTTGACGTGGGCACGGGTCCCCCGCAGCGGCTCCATCGTCGGGACCCGCTGGAGCGAGTCGTGCCCCGGCAGGTCGAAGATCACCGAGTCCCACGAGGCCGCGGCCACGTCATCGGCGTACTGCTCCAGGCAGCGGCCCCGGAAGTACGCCCGGGTGTCCTCCGGCGGCTTGCTCTGGGCCCGCTCGACCGCCGGCTCCTCCAGCAGCCGCCGCATCTTGCCGCGGGCCACCAGGCGGTTGTACAGCCCCTTCTCGGGCCGTACGTCCGCGTACTGGAGGTCCACCAGGTGCAGACGGGCCGCGTCCCAGCCGAGTCCGTCGCGCCTCCGGTAGCCCTCCAGGATCTCCCGCTTCGCGATCCAGTCCAGCTCTCCCGACAGGCTCATCGGGTCGCTCTCCAGCCGGCCCAGTACGTCCTCCCAGCGGGCCAGCACGTCCTTGGTCTGCTCGTCCGCGTCGGAGCCGAAACGCTCCTCCACGTACTTCCTGGCCAGCTCGAAGTACTCCATCTGCAGTTGCACGGCGGTCAGTGTCCGCCCGCTGCGCAGCGTGATCAGGTGGTGGAGGTCCGGGTCGTGGGAGACCTGGTGCAGGGTGCGCACCGGCTGGTCCACGGCCAGGTCGACGTTGATGAACCCGTCCTCGATCATGGACAGGACCAGGGCCGTCGTGCCGAGCTTGAGGTAGGTGGAGATCTCGGAGAGGTTGGCGTCGCCGATGATCACGTGGAGGCGGCGGTACTTCTCCGCGTCCGAGTGCGGTTCGTCGCGCGTGTTGATGATGGGCCGCTTGAGGGTGGTCTCCAGTCCCACCTCGACCTCGAAGTAGTCCGCGCGCTGGCTGATCTGGAAGCCGTGCTCGCGTCCGTCCTGGCCGATGCCCACGCGTCCGGCGCCGGTGACGACCTGGCGCGAGACGAAGAAGGGGGTGAGGTGGCGCACGATGTCCGAGAAGGGGGTCTCCCGCTTCATCAGGTAGTTCTCGTGCGTGCCGTAGGAGGCGCCCTTGTTGTCGGTGTTGTTCTTGTAGAGGTGGATCGGCTGGGCGCCGGGCAGTTGTGCCGCCCGTACGGCCGCCTCGGCCATGATCCGTTCGCCGGCCTTGTCCCAGAGCACGGCGTCCAGTGGATTGGTGACCTCCGGCGAGCTGTACTCGGGGTGCGCGTGGTCGACGTAGAGGCGTGCGCCGTTGGTGAGGATCACATTGGCGAGGCCGATGTCCTCGTCGGTGAGCTGGCTGTTGTCGGCGGCCTCGCGGGCGAGGTCGAAGCCGCGGGCGTCCCGTAGTGGATTCTCTTCCTCGAAGTCCCAGCGGGCGCGTCGCGCCCGGTGCATCGCCGCCGCGTAGGCGTTGACGATCTGGGACGAGGTGAGCATGGCATTGGCGTTCGGGTGCCCGGGGACGGAGATCCCGTACTCCGTCTCGATCCCCATTACTCGCCGTACGGTCATGCGGCCCTCCTTGCCCGGCGGCGCTCCCGTTCGGGAGCGGCGCTCAAGTACCGCTGGTGCTCCGGTGCGTCTGGTGCGGTGCCCGTCCCCGCACTGCGCGACCGGCGGTACGGAAGAGCCTAGAACCACTCCGCGCTGGTGGGGAGATCATTTCAGTCATTGCCTTTGCCCTGTCACCGGCTGAAAAAGGCAGTCGGTAAAGCAGTCGGCTGCGGGTGCCCCGGCCGGGGCACCCGCAGCCGCCCGGCTTCGTCAGAGGTACTGACCGGTGTTGGCCACCGTGTCGATGGAGCGTCCGGTGTCCGCGCCCTGCTTTCCGGTGACGAGCGTGCGGATGAATACGATCCGCTCGCCCTTCTTGCCGGAGATTCGGGCCCAGTCGTCGGGGTTGGTGGTGTTCGGCAGGTCCTCGTTCTCCTTGAACTCGTCCACGCAGGCCTGGAGGAGGTGGGAGACGCGGAGGCCCTTCTGGTTGTGCTCGAGGAAGGCCTTGATCGCCATCTTCTTCGCACGGTCCACGATGTTCTGGATCATCGCGCCCGAGTTGAAGTCCTTGAAGTAGAGGACTTCCTTGTCGCCATTGGCGTACGTGACCTCGAGGAAGCGGTTTTCCTCGGTTTCGGCGTACATCTGCTCGACGACGGTCTGGATCATGCTGTGGACGGTGCCGGCCGCGGAGCCCGAGTGCTCGGACAGGTCGTCCGTGTGCAGGGGCAGCGAGACCTTGAGGTACTTCGCGAAGATGTCCTTCGCGGCCTCGGCGTCCGGGCGCTCGATCTTGATCTTCACGTCGAGTCGGCCGGGGCGCAGGATGGCCGGGTCGATCATGTCCTCGCGGTTGGAGGCGCCGATGACGATGACGTTCTCCAGGCCTTCCACGCCGTCGATCTCGGCGAGCAGCTGGGGGACGATGGTGTTCTCCACGTCCGAGCTGACTCCGGATCCGCGGGTGCGGAAGAGGGATTCCATCTCGTCGAAGAAGACGATGACGGGGGTGCCCTCGCTCGCCTTCTCCCGGGCACGCTGGAAGACGAGGCGGATGTGCCGCTCGGTCTCGCCGACGTACTTGTTGAGGAGTTCGGGGCCCTTGATGTTCAGGAAGTAGGACTTCCCGGCGGGCTGGCCGGTCACCTCGGCGACCTTCTTGGCAAGGGAGTTGGCGACGGCCTTGGCGATGAGCGTCTTGCCGCAGCCGGGCGGGCCGTAGAGCAGGATGCCCTTCGGGGGCCGCAGTTCGTGTTCCTTGAAGAGGTCGGGGTAGAGGTACGGGAGCTCGACGGCGTCGCGGATCAGCTCGATCTGGTCGCCCAGGCCGCCGATCTTGTCGTAGTCGATGTCGGGGACCTCTTCGAGGACGAGGTCCTCGACCTCGCTCTTGGGGACGATCTCGTAGACGTAGCCGGAGCGGGGTTCGAGCAGCAGGGAGTCGCCGGGGCGGATGGTGACGTCCAGGAGCGGCTCGGCCAGCCTCACCACCCTCTCCTCGTCGGTGTGCCCGACCACCAGGGCGCGCTCGCCGTCCTCGAGGATCTCCTTGAGGGTGACGATGTCCCCGGCCCGCTCGAATTCCATGGCCTCGACCACGTTGAGCGCTTCGTTGAGCATGACCTCCTGGCCGCGCCGGAGGTCTTCCGGTTCGACGCTGGGGCTGACGTTCACGCGGAGCTTCCGGCCGCCGGTGAAGATGTCGACGGTGCCGTCCTCGTTCGCCTGAAGGAAGACACCGAAGCCGGCCGGCGGCTGTGCGAGCCGGTCGACTTCCTCCTTGAGGGCCACGATCTGGTCGCGGGCTTCGCGGAGGGTATTGGCCAGGCGCTCGTTTTGTGCGGAGACGCCGGCCAGGTTTGTCTGGAGCTCGACGATCCGCTCTTCGAGAATCCTCGTGTGTCGCGGAGAGTCGGCGAGCTTACGTCGCAGGACGGCGATTTCCTGCTCGAGATAGGCAACCTGACCGGCGGGGTCCTCAGACCCTCGCCCCGGCCGGATGCCGCGGTTGATGTCGTCGTCGTGGGCTGCCACGGTCCTCACCTCCTCCAAGGGGAGCTGGACGCTTCCTGACCCTACCTGGGCTGGTGGTGATTGAAACCCCTAGATCACAAAGACGGTAGAGGTGTGTCCGATCTTCACCCTTGCGTACTCCCTCACGCCAAGGAAATACCCACCCATCAACATCGGAAAGCAGCCGGTTGTAAGGTCGAACTGTTCAACACCCGCCGGAGCTCGCGCGACTTGCTGCGAGTTGTGTGCGGGATGGATCACTCAGGGCAGGGAAGTGCAGGAGATATGACCGTGCAGCAGGAGGCTCCCACGAGCGGTCCCGGCGGGGCCGGAGAACCGCTCGAGGTGTGGATCGACCAGGACCTCTGCACCGGTGACGGCATCTGCGTGCAGTACGCCCCGGAGGTGTTCGAGCTGGACATCGACGGTCTGGCGTACGTGAAGAGCGCCGACGACGAGCTGCTGCAGGAGGCGGGGGCGAGCACTCCGGTTCCGCTGGTCCTGCTCCAGGACGTGGTGGACTCGGCGAAGGAATGCCCGGGTGACTGTATTCACGTAAGGCGCGTTTCGGACAGGGTCGAGGTCTTCGGTCCCGACGCGGAGTGACGGTTCAAACACTTCCGGGGCCGGAGTCCGTAAGCTCCTGGCGGAATTTCCCGCCGCTCCAGAGCCACTTGGCGAGCTGTTTCTTGTCGGGGCAGCAGCGCGGGACCTCGGGTCCGGAGTAGCCGAGGAGACTCGCGGTGACGGTCCGGTCGCGGATCGTGAGGTCGGTGGCGGTCTGGCGCCGGGCGGTGTCGAGCAGGGTGGCGACGACGCGTGGCGGGGCGCCTTCGGCCTTGTCGCGGGTGAGTACGTAGATCGCGTGCGGCGGGGTTCCGGAGCCGGCTTCGCAGCGGACGGCGGCGACCGTCTCGGGGCGGCCGTCGCCGTCGAGATCGCCTTCGGCGGTGGCCGTGACGGTCTGCGGGGCGCCCTTGCAGTCCAGGGGGTAGGTGACGGCGTGCGCGTCGGGTGCGGTGGCCCGGGGGCCGCTGTGGGGCCCCGCGGGGGCTCCGGTGGCCGCTTCGGGCTGGAGGAGTCCCGCGCCGGCTATGACGGCGGCCATGGCGGAGGCCGTGGCGAGCCAGTGGATGGGCCGGGCGTGGTTGTGCGCCAGGGTTTCCAGGGTGGGCGTCAGCTCGGCGGGGCTGTGCAGCACGCGGGGTGTCTCCTGTGCGAAGGGTGACGGGGAGCCAGCATCGTGCCACACCTCACACGGAGGTGGAACGGCCGGGTCCGCAGCCGGCGGCCCGGCTTCCCGGACAACGAAAAGGCGCTGTGGCGCAGTTCCCGGATCGTGCGGGGAACTGCGCCACAGCGCCTTCGTGTTGGGTGGGCCGGTCCGGCGGACGGGCCCGGTGGGGCGGCTACGCGGAGCGGTCGCTGCCGGGGCCCTCGTAGTCCTCGCCGTAGGCGCCCTTGGAGGGGCGGCGGCGGCGCATGGGGGGCTCGACGCCGTCGGCGAGGCGGCGGGCGGTGACGAGGAAGCCGGTGTGTCCGATCATCCGGTGGTCGGGGCGGACGGCCAGGCCCTCGACGTGCCAGTTGCGGATCATCGATTCCCAGGGCTGCGGCTCGGCGTAGCATCCGAACTCGCGGATGGACTCGACGGTGCGCGAGAGCTGGGTGGTGGTGGCCACGTAGCAGCACAGGATGCCGCCGGGGACGAGCGCCTTGGAGACGGCCTCCAGGCATTCCCAGGGGGCGAGCATGTCGAGGATCACGCGGTCGACGTCGGTGTCGGACAGGTTGTCCTGGAGGTCGCCGACGGTCAGCTGCCACGCGGGGTGCGGGCCTCCGAAGTAGCGCTCGACGTTGGCGGTGGCGATCTCGGCGAAGTCCGCGCGGCGCTCGTAGCTGTGGAGCATGCCCTGGTCGCCGATGGCGCGCAGCAGGAAGCTGCTCAGGGAGCCGGAGCCCACACCTGCTTCCACGACGCGGGCGCCGGGGAAGATGTCGGCGAAGGCCAGGATCTGGCCCGCGTCCTTGGGGTAGACCACGGCGGCACCGCGGGGCATGGACAGGACATAGTCGGGGAGCAGGGGGCGCAGCGCGAGGTACGCGACGTTGCCCGTGGTACGGACAACACTGCCCTCGGGAGCGCCGATCAGCTCGTCGTGCGGGAAGGAACCCTTGTGGGTGTGGAAATTCTTCCCGGCTTCGAGCGTGAACGTGTAGTGGCGGCCCTTGGGGTCGGTGAGCTGAACCTGGTCCCCGACCTCGAAGGGCCCGCGTCGGCGGGCGGCACCGGTCGGTTCGGACATGTGACCAGTGTATTGGCTTCAGGACTGGGGCCGCGCCATGGCCTTCACGAAGGCCTTTTCGACGTCCTGGGTGGAGAGCACGCCGTAGATCTGGCCGCCGGTTTCGAGGACGAGGTATTCGGTGGCGGGGGTGGCGCGGAGGTGGTCGAGGAGTTCTTCGCCGGTGAGCTCGGCGGAGACCTTCATGCCGTCGGTGAGGTCCTGGGCGAGGGTGCTGACGGCGACCCAGGGGCGTCGGTGTTCGGGTACGGAGGCGATGGCGGTCTCGCGGACGATGGCGGTGGGGTCGCCGTGGCCGTCGACGACGACGAGGGCGCGGGCTCCGGCTTCGTTGGCGCGGCGCAGGGCCTCGGAGAGCGGGGTGGTGTTCTCGACGGGGATGGCGCGGCGGGTGAGAGTGCGGGCGCGCAGTTCGGGGAGGTGTTCGCGCAGGCGGGCCATGCGCAGGCTGTTGCCGGCGCCGGTCCAGATGATGGCGGCGAGGATCGCTGCGAGCAGGGCGTCCATGACGGTGTCCATGCCGCCGATGTCCTGGGCGGGGTTGCCGAGGATCCCGGTGTGGGTCAGGAGGGGCAGGCCGAGGAGGACGGTGACGGCGAGGCCGCGGCCGACCCAGGCGGCGGCGATGGTGCCGGTCATGGGTTTGCCGGTGATGCCCCAGATGACGGCGCGGAGCATGCGGCCTCCGTCGAGGGGGAGGCCCGGGAGCAGGTTGAAGGCGGCGACGAGGAGGTTGGAGATCATCAGGCCGGCGAGGAGGACGCCGGGGACGGTGGCCGGGTCGACGGCTTTCATGCCGAGGTAGAAGGCGCCGGCGAGGAGGAGGGAGAGCAGGGGGCCGACGAAGGCGAGGACGAATTCGCGGCCGGGGGTCTCGGATTCCTTCTCGATCTCGGAGACTCCGCCGAAGAACTGGAGCTGGATGCGGCGCACGGGGAGTTTGAAGCGGAGTGCGGCGACGGTGTGGGCGAGTTCGTGGACGAGGACGGAGGCGTAGAAGGCGACGGCGAAGAAGAGGGAGACGAGGTAGCGGGCCGGTCCGAGGTCGGGCAGGATCCGGTCGAGCTGGTCGCCGAAGACCCAGGTGATGAGGGCGGCTACCAGGAACCAGCTGGGCGAGACGTAGACGGGTACGCCGAAGGGGCGGCCCATGAGGAGTCCGCCGCCCGGTCCGGAGCGCCGGTCTGCGCGCTCGCCGGTTTCGTCGGTGTCTGCCACGGTTGTCCTTCGTTCGCTGCTGTCCGGTGCTGGTGGGGTGCTGTGGGGTGCGCCGGCCGTTCGGTTGCGTCTCCGCTTGTGTTCCGGGTCGCGCCGATCGCGCGGTGTGATGCTCCGATCATGCAGTGCGAGGGGGCTTGGCGTCGATGGTATGCGTCTGCTGTCGGTGGCGGGTCGTAGGGTTTCGGGTATGACGATGAGCTCCGGTGCCGTGCCAGGCGCAGCCGATGCCGATGCCGATGCAGCGACGGTTGCGGGCGCGGGTGCGGTGGCGCCCGCTTCGCTGTCGCCTTCGCGGGCGAGCGATTTCATGCGGTGTCCGCTGCTGTACCGGTTCCGGGTGATCGACAAGCTGCCGGAGAAGCCGAGTGCGGCGGCGACCCGGGGGACGTTGGTGCACGCGGTGCTGGAGCGGCTCTTCGACCACCCGGCGCAGGAGCGGACGGCGCCGCGGGCGAAGGCGTTGATCCCGGGGCAGTGGGACCGGCTGCTGGAGTCGAAGCCGGAGCTGATGGAGCTGTTCCCGGAGGGGGACGAGGGGGCGGGGCTGGCGCGGTGGCTGACGGAGGCCGAGGCGCTGGTGGAGCGGTGGTTCACGTTGGAGGACCCGACGCGGCTGGAGCCGGTGGAGCGGGAGTTCTTCGTGGAGACGGAGCTGGAGTCGGGGCTGCGGCTGCGCGGGATCATCGACCGGGTGGACGTGGCGCCGACGGGCGAGGTGCGGATCGTCGACTACAAGACGGGCAAGGCGCCGCGGCCGGAGTATGCCGAAGGCGCGTTGTTCCAGATGAAGTTCTACGCGCTGGTGGTGTGGCGGCTGAGGCAGGTCGTGCCGCGGCGCCTTCAGCTGGTGTATCTGGGCAGTGGTGACGTGCTGACGTACGACCCGGTGGTGGAGGACCTGGAGCGGGTGGAGCGCAAGCTGCTGGCGCTGTGGGACGCGATCCGGGAGGCGACGCTGTCGGGTGACTGGCGGCCGCGCCCGACGAAGCTGTGCGGCTGGTGTGATCATCAGGCGGTGTGTCCGGAGTTCGGCGGGACTCCCCCGGCCTATCCTCTGGTGATCACACCGCGGCCCGTGCCCGGTGCCGGGGCGGATCGCCCCGCCGGTTCCTGATCATCGGGTCAGGGCAGAATGGGCGGGTCCGCCGAAGCCGTTTGACGAATACGAGGTAGACCCCGTGGCGATCCGCGTCCTACTGGTCGACGACCAGCCGCTGCTGCGCACCGGCTTCCGGATGATCCTGGAGGCCGAACAGGACCTGGCGGTGGTCGGTGAGGCCGGGGACGGTCTGCAGGCGCTGGACCAGGTACGGGCGCTGCAGCCCGACGTGGTGCTGATGGACATCCGGATGCCGCGGATGGACGGGGTGGAGGCGACCCGGCAGATCACCGGTCCGGGCCGGGACGGTCCGGCGAAGGTGCTGGTGCTGACGACCTTCGATCTGGACGAGTACGTGGTGGAGGCGTTGCGGGCGGGTGCCAGCGGCTTCCTGTTGAAGGACGCGCCCGCCAATGAGCTGGTCCAGGCGATCCGGGTGGTGGCGGCGGGCGAGGCGATGCTCGCGCCGAGCATCACGCGCCGGCTGCTGGACAAGTACGCCGGTCACCTGCCGTCGGGTGAGGAGAGCGTGCCGAACACCCTGGGGACGCTGACCGAGCGCGAGGTCGAGGTGTTGAAGCTGGTGGCCCGGGGGCTGTCGAACGCGGAGATCGCGGCGGACCTGTTCGTGAGCGAGACCACGGTGAAGACGCATGTGGGTCATGTGCTGACGAAGCTGGGTCTGCGCGACCGGGTGCAGGCCGCGGTGTACGCGTACGAGAGCGGTCTGGTGCGCCCCGGGGCGCAGTAGCAAGTCCTTCCTCCCGCTCGTACGGCAACGGGCCGGCAGCCGCGTCGCGCGGTTGCCGGCCCGTTGCCGTGCCGTGTGCGGGTGGCTCAGCCCTTGCTGATCTCCCAGAAGCGGAAGACGGTCGAGGCGTCGAGGGACCACTGCAGGCCGGTCACGTTCTGCCGGGTGACCGCGTACTGCTTGCCCTGCCAGAGCGGGAGGAGCGGGACCTCGTCGGCGACGATGTCCTGGAGGCGGTTGTAGTCCATGTTGGCCGAGGTGCGGTCGGACTTCGCGGAGGTCGACGGGATGATCGTCCCGGTGATCTCCTTGTTGTCGTAGTTGTTGTGCAGCACGTTGTCCGGGCCGAAGAAGGGCTGCGTGAAGTTGTCGGCGTCCGGGTAGTCCGGCACCCAGCCCTTCACGTAGATGCCGTACTTGCCGTCCTGGATGTCCTTCTCGTACTGCTCGAACTCGACGGACTTCATGTCGGCCTCGAAGAGGCCGCTGTCGTTGAGCTGCTTGGCGATGACCTGGAACTGCTGGTCGGTGGAGGGGCCGTAGCGGGACGGCGTGGAGTACAGGGTCACCTTGACCTTGTTGTTGATGCCCGCGGCCCGCAGGAGGGCCTTGGCCTTCTCCGGCTGCGGGGTGCCGCCGTACCGGTCGAAGAAGGGGGTGGTGTGTCCGGCGATGCCGGCCGGGACGATCGAGTAGAGCGGGGCCGCGGTGCCGGCGTAGACGTCCTTGACGAGCGCCTCGCGGTCCACGAGGTACGCGATGGCCTTGCGGACGGGGAGCTTGCCGACGACCGGGTCGTTCACGTTGAAGACCATGTGCTCGACCTCGGCGCCCGTGCCCTGGACGACGTCGACCTTCTGGTCGCCGGTCTTGGTCGAGGCGAGGGCGGCGATGTCCTTGGCGGCCAGGCCGCGGAAGGCGAAGTCGACGTCGCCGCTCTCCAGGACCGTCTTGAGGGCGGCCTGGTCGCCGTTGAAGAACTTCAGCGTCACGCCGGTGTTCTTGGCCTTGGCCTTGCCGCTGTAGGAGTCGTTGACCGAGAAGGAGGCGCTCTTGTCGTTGATGGAGTCCAGCTTGTAGACGCCGGAGCCGACCGCCTTGCCGTCCGTACGGAGCTTGTCCGCCGGGTATTCGGCGTGGTCGACGATGGAGCCCGCGCCCGAGGCGATCTTGCTGGGGAAGGTCGCGTCGGACGTCTTCAGGCGGAAGACGACGGTCTTGTCGTCCGGGGCGTCGATGCCGGCGATCGACGAGAGCATGACGGCCGGGCCGTTCTCGTCGTTGATCTTGAGCGTGCGCTCGAAGGAGTACTTGACGTCCTTCGAGGTGAGGCTGTGGCCGTTGCTGAACTTCAACCCGCCGCGCAGGGTGCACTTGTAGAGCTTGCTGTCGCCGCCCTCGAAGGCGCAGGACTGCGCGGCGTCGGGCTCGGGCGTGGTGCCGCCCTTGGGGAAGCTGAGCAGCGACTGGAAGACGTTGTTGAAGAGCAGCCAGGAGCCCGGGTCGTAGCCCGAGGCCGGGTCGGTGGCCTTCACCTTGTCGGATATGCCCATGACGACGCCCTTGCCGCCACCGGCGGAGCCCTCCGTCGAACCGCAACCGCTGAGCAGCGCGGCGGCGGTGGCAGCGCCGAGCGGGGCCGCCAACCACTGGTTACGTCTCATCACGCGAACGTCCTTCACAGTCGAACTGTTTCGTTGCTCCGGCCTGCGAATCCCGCTGCCGGTCCTTGCCGTTCTCAGCCGCTGACGCCCCGGCCGAGTTCCCACAACTGGAGGTCGGAGATGGCGTTGACCGACCACTCCACTCCGGTGATCCCGTCGCGTGCGGCGACGTACTGCTTGCCCTGCCACAGGGGCAGGACGGGGACGTCGTCGGCGACGATGTCCTGCATCTCCGTGATCGCGGGGACGGCGACGTTGCGGTCGACGGCGCGCCGGGATTCGGGGATGAGCCTGGTGCGCACCGCGGCGTTGGCGTACGGCGTGCCCAGGAAGTTGTCCTGCTCCAGGAACGGGGCGAGGAAGTTGTCGGCGTCGGGGTAGTCGGGGAACCAGCCGAGCCCGTAGGCGGCGTAGTCGCCCTTCTTCTGCGCGGGCCGGAAGTCGCCCCACTCGTTGCCCTGGACGGTGATGTCGAAGAGCTGGGTGGAGTTCAGCTGGGCCTTGAGGGCCTCGAACTCGGCCGCGGTGCCGTCGCCGTAGTGGTCGTTGGTGTAGTTGAGCGTCAGCTTGACGGGGGTCTTGATCCCGGCGGCCTTCAGCAGGTCGGCGGCCTTGGCGGTGTTGGCCTCGCCGTACTTGTTGAAGAAGGAGTTGACGTGTCCGGTCACGGTGGTGGGGACCAGCGAGTACAGGGGCTGCGCCGACTTGCCGTAGACCTTGGAGATGAGGGCGTTGCGGTCGACGGCCGCGGCGAGGGCCTGGCGTACGGCCTTGTCCTTGACGACCGGGGCCTCGGTGTTGAAGCCGAGGTAGCGGATCTCCAGGCCGGGCATGGGGACGAGCTTGACGCCCTTGGGGGGCTTGGCGGAGAGCTCGGTGATCTGGGCGGGCGACAGGGTGCGGGAGACCATCTGGATGGATCCCGAGGCGAGCGCCTTGTTCATGGCGTCGGAGTCGGCGAAGGTGCGCAGCTCCGCCTTGTCGTTCTGGAGCTTGATGTCGCCCTTGTAGTTCGGGTTCTTGCTGAAGACGGCGCGGACCAGCTGGTTGCCCTTGACCTCGGCCTTCATCGTGTACGGGCCGGAGCCGTCCACGGCGAAGCCCTCGCGGAGCTTCTTGGCGTCGTAGTTCTTGGCGCTGACGATGCCGGCGGCCGGGGTGGAGAGCTTGTACGGGAAGGTCGCGTCGGGGGTCTTCAGGTGGAAGACGATGGTGTCGGCGCTCTTGGTCTCGATGGTGTCGAGGGTGGAGAGCAGCGAGGAGGGGCCGTTCTCGTCCTTGATGGCGAGGACGCGCTCCAGGGAGAACTTGACGTCCTGGGCGGTGAGCGGGTCACCGGAGGCGAACTTGAGTCCGGGGCGCAGGGTGCAGCGGTAGCTCTCGTTGCCGGTGTCGGTGAAGCGGCAGTCGGAGGCTGCTTCGGGGACGGGCTGGCCGCCGCCGCGCGGGGTGTGCATCAGCGTCTGGACGGTCTGGCGCAGTACGTTCCAGGCGCCGGCGTCGTAGGCGTAGGCGGGGTCGAACGGGGCGGGGGCGTAGTCGGCGGCCTCGAACCGGTCGGTGGTTCCGACGACGATCGCTCCGGATCCTGCTCCTCCGCCGCTCGTGCTGCCGCATGCGGTCAGCACGGGGGTGAGCAGTCCGGCCGCGGCCGTCAGCACCATGGTCTTGCGGTTCATGCTGGAAGTACTCCCTATACCGGCACTTGCTCAAAGCGGTGTGAAGGGCACTTCGCGGCGGTCGCCCGTTCAGGGCGGAACGATCGGGCCGGTGTTGTGACGATCGGTCCACGCGATTCCGGAACAGGGGTGTGTGTCCGGAACGGCTGAGGTGCGGCGCGGTGCCCGGATCGACATTAGTGGCCCTGGACGGGATGGCTGGAACTGGCAGGACTTGGGGCGTATTCGCACTGTGACGGGAGCGGACCGGCTGTTCGCACGGGGGCGTTCACAGATTCGGTCAGGTGCTGATCAATCCGGACACAAGGGAAGCCCCGGCGGCCTCCCGGCCCGTCCGGCAGTGGCCCCGCGGGTGACGAAGGTCACCTGGGGCAACTGCCACGGAAGGGATGGAATTTCAGCCTCCGGGGCCCTATACGGAACATCTTCCCGCGGGACCTTGGGCCTACGGGCGTTCCGTTCGGCACTGAGCGTGTGCGTTCAGTTCATCGGAGTGATGAGGGAGCGCAGGAACGGCAGATCGACGTCCTCCAGCGAGCGCACGACGGTACGGCCCGGGGCGGGCTCGATCCGGCCGACCGAAGGGACCGCGACGACCCGGCATCCGGCGGCCTCGGCGGCGGCCACGCCGGTGGCGGTGTCCTCGATGACGGCGCAGCGCGAGGGGTGCGCGCCCAGGGTGCTCGCGGCGAGCAGGTACGGGTCGGGGTGCGGCTTGGTACGGGCGACCTCGTCGCCGGCGACCGTCATCGTGAAGCGGTCGCGGCCGAGGGTGAGCAGGACCTGGTCGATGACGCGGCGGTGCGAGGCGGAGACGAGGGCGGTGGGTACGTTGTGCCGGGCCAGCTCGCTCAGCAGCCGCTCGGCGCCGGGCATGAGCGGGACGCGGTCGGCGATGCGCGCCTCGAAGCGCTCGTTGAGCAGCACGCTGAGCTCAGCGAGGCCGATGGAGGCGCCGGTGGACTCGATCAGGAAGGCCGCGCTGCGGCTCATGGGGCCGCCGACGACGATGTCGCGCCAGGACTCGTCGAGCCGGTGGCCCAGCTCGTGGAAGATCTCCGCCTCGATCTCCCACCAGAATCCCTCGGTGTCGACGAGGGTGCCGTCCATGTCGAGCAGCACCGCCTGCAGGGCGTGCCCGTCGGCCGTGCGGGCGACGGGGGCGGGGACGGTGCTGGTCATTCGGCACACCTCTCGGGGGACGAGAAGGCCGGTCACCTCTTCCTGCGGGACGCGCCCGGAGGAACAGGCGACCGGCCTGTATGGGACCGACAAGTGTACGTCGGCCCGCGTCAGCGTGCGTTGAAATACTTCGCGTCGGGGTGGTGAATCACAATGGCGTCGGTGGACTGCTCGGGGTGGAGCTGGAACTCCTCCGAGAGGTGGACCCCGATCCGCTCCGGCTGGAGGAGGTCGGCGATCTTGGCGCGGTCCTCCAGGTCGGGGCAGGCGCCGTAGCCGAGCGAGAAGCGGGCGCCGCGGTACTTGAGGTCGAACATGTCCTCGACCTTGGCCGGGTCCTCGCCGCCGAACCCCAGTTCCGCGCGGACCCGGGCGTGCCAGTACTCGGCCATGGCCTCGGCGAGCTGGACGGACAGTCCGTGCAGCTCCAGGTACTCGCGGTAGGAGTCGGACTCGAAGAGCTTGGCCGTGGCCTCGCCGATCTTCGATCCGACGGTGACGACCTGGAGGCCGACGACGTCGGTCTCGCCGGACTCCTCCGGGCGGAAGAAGTCCGCGAGGCACAGGCGGCGGCCGCGGCGCTGGCGCGGGAAGGTGAAGCGGGTCCGCTCGTTGCCCTGCTCGTCGAGGATGATCAGGTCCTCGCCCTTGGCGACGCAGGGGAAGTACCCGTAGACGACGGCCGCTTCCAGCAGGTTCTCGGTGTGCAGCTTGTCCAGGAGGCCGCGCAGCCGCGGACGGCCCTCGGTCTCGACGAGCTCCTCGTACGTCGCGCCGCCCGCGCGGGCCTGCTTGAGGCCCCACTGCCCCTTGAACAGGGCGCCCTCGTCGAGCCAGGAGGCGTAGTCCTTGAGCGGGATTCCCTTGACGACGCGGGTGCCCCAGAACGGCGGGGTGGGGACGGGGTTGTCGAAGGGGACGTCGGAGCGGCCGCCCGGCTCCGCGGGCTCGTCCACCTGCAGGGCGGGAGTGTCGCGCTTGGCCACGCGGCGCTGCTTGAGCTCGGGCAGGCTGGCTCCGGGGACGCCGCGCTTGACGGCGATGAGGGCGTCCATCAGACGCAGGCCCTCGAAGGCGTCGCGGGCGTAGCGGACCTCGCCCTCGTAGATCTCGTGCAGGTCCTGCTCGACGTAGGCGCGGGTGAGGGCCGCGCCGCCGAGGATCACCGGGTAGTCGGCGGCCAGCTTGCGCTGGTTCAGCTCCTGGAGGTTCTCCTTCATGATCACGGTGGACTTCACGAGGAGGCCCGACATGCCGATGACGTCGGCCTTGTGTTCCTGCGCGGCTTCGAGGATCGCGGAGACCGGCTGCTTGATGCCGATGTTGACGACGTTGTAGCCGTTGTTGGTCAGGATGATGTCGACGAGGTTCTTGCCGATGTCGTGGACGTCGCCGCGGACGGTGGCCAGCACGATCGTGCCCTTACCCTCGTCGTCCGTCTTCTCCATGTGCGGTTCGAGGAAGGCGACGGCGGTCTTCATGACCTCGGCGGACTGCAGGACGAAGGGCAGCTGCATCTGGCCGGAGCCGAAGAGCTCGCCGACGACCTTCATGCCCTCCAGGAGGGTGTCGTTGACGATGTCGAGCGCGGGGCGGGTGAGCAGGGCCTCGTCGAGGTCGGCGTCCAGGCCGTTCTTCTCGCCGTCGATGATGCGGCGCTGGAGGCGCTCGTCCAGCGGCAGGGCGAGGAGCTCCTCGGCGCGGCCGGCCTTCAGCGACTTGGTGTTGACGCCCTCGAACAGCGCCATCAGCTTCTGGAGCGGGTCGTAGCCCTCGGCCCGCCGGTCGTAGATGAGGTCCAGGGCGGTGCCGACCTGCTCGTCGTCGAACCGGGCGATCGGCAGGATCTTGGAGGCGTGGACGATGGCGGAGTCCAGGCCGGCCTTGACGCACTCGTCGAGGAAGACGGAGTTCAGCAGGACGCGGGCGGCCGGGTTGAGGCCGAAGGAGATGTTCGACAGGCCGAGGGTGGTCTGGACGTCCGGGTGGCGGCGCTTGAGCTCGCGGATGGCCTCGATGGTGGCGATGCCGTCCTTGCGGGACTCCTCCTGGCCGGTGCAGATGGTGAAGGTCAGGGTGTCGATGAGGATGTCCGACTCACGGATCCCCCAGTTCCCGGTGAGGTCGTCGATCAGGCGCTCGGCGATGGCGACCTTGTGTTCGACGGTACGGGCCTGGCCGTCCTCGTCGATGGTCAGCGCGATCAGCGCGGCGCCGTGCTCCTGGGCCAGCCGGGTGACCTTGGCGAAGCGGGACTCGGGGCCGTCGCCGTCCTCGTAGTTGACGGAGTTGATGACGGCGCGGCCGCCCAGCTTCTCCAGGCCGGCCCGGATGACGGGGACCTCGGTGGAGTCCAGGACGATCGGCAGGGTCGAGGCGGTGGCGAAGCGGCCGGCGAGCTCCTGCATGTCGGCGACGCCGTCGCGGCCGACGTAGTCCACGCACAGGTCGAGCATGTGCGCGCCCTCGCGGATCTGGTCGCGCGCCATCTCCACGCAGTCGTCCCAGCGGGCCTCCAGCATGGCCTCGCGGAACTTCTTCGACCCGTTGGCGTTCGTGCGCTCGCCGATCGCCATGTACGAGGTGTCCTGGCGGAAGGGCACGGTCTGGTAGAGCGAGGCGGCGCCGGGCTCGGGCTGCGGGGCGCGCTCGGTGACGGCCGTGCCGCGGACCCGCTCCACCACCTGGCGCAGGTGCTCGGGGGTGGTGCCGCAGCAGCCGCCGACGAGGGAGAGCCCGTACTCGTGGACGAAGGTCTCCTGGGCGTCGGCGAGCTCGGAGGCGCTCAGCGGGTAGTGCGCGCCGTCCTTGGTGAGGACGGGCAGGCCTGCGTTGGGCATGCAGGAGAGCGGGATGCGGGAGTTGCGCGCGAGGTAGCGCAGGTGCTCGCTCATCTCGGCGGGGCCGGTCGCGCAGTTCAGACCGATCATGTCGATGCCGAGCGGCTCCAGGGCCGTCAGGGCGGCGCCGATCTCGGAGCCCAGCAGCATGGTGCCGGTGGTCTCGACGGTGACGGAGCAGATCAGCGGGACGGAGACGCCGAGCCGCTCCATGGCGCGGCGGGCGCCGATGATGGAGGACTTGGTCTGCAGGAGGTCCTGGGTGGTCTCGACGAGCAGCGCGTCGGCGCCGCCGGAGAGCAGGCCCTCGGCGTTGATCTGGTAGGCGTCGCGGATCTGGGCGTAGGTGATGTGGCCGAGGGTCGGCAGCTTGGTGCCGGGGCCGATCGAGCCGAGTACCCAGCGCTGCTGCCCGGTGGAGGCGGTGAACTCGTCGGCGACCTCGCGGGCGATGCGGGCGCCGGCCTCGGAGAGTTCGAAGTTCCGTTCGGCGATGTCGTACTCGGCGAGGGCCGCGAAGTTCGCGCCGAAGGTGTTGGTCTCGACACAGTCCACGCCCACCGAGTAGTACGCCTCGTGGACGGAGCGCACGATGTCGGGGCGGGTGACGTTGAGGACCTCGTTGCAGCCTTCGAGCTGCTGGAAGTCCTCCATCGTCGGGTCCTGCGCCTGGAGCATCGTCCCCATGGCTCCGTCGGCGACGACCACGCGGGTGGCCAATGCCTCTCGGAGGGCATCTGCCCGGGTCTGGGTGTCAGCGGGCGGGTTCGGCAACGAGGCCATGGTTGTGCTCCCTGGGATGCGACGGCTGTCGGCTTTGCACCCCCTCTGCGTCAAGGGTGCACGCGGTCAGCGTAACCGCGCTCCGGCAACCCCGGTGGGGGCGTCCCACGTGGCGGACTGCATTCTGTGCGCGGGAGTGTCCGGGAAGTGTCGGGGACCTGTCGCGCTCGCCACCGGCTCGAACACTTCTCCCCCAGTGCGCGGGGTCGACATCGACCGATACTGTTCAGCATTGTCGAACTACGTCAGCAGGAGGCTGAACGATGGCACGGAACATCCAGTCGCTCGAACGAGCCGCTGCGATGCTGCGGCTCCTGGCGGGCGGCGAGCGCCGGCTGGGACTGTCGGACGTGGCGTCGTCCCTGGGCCTGGCCAAGGGCACGGCCCACGGGATCCTGCGCACCCTGCAGGCCGAGGGCTTCGTGGAGCAGGACCCTGCCTCCGGGCGCTACCAGCTCGGTGCGGAACTGCTGCGCCTGGGCAACAGCTACCTGGACGTGCACGAGCTGCGCGCCCGGGCCCTGGTGTGGACGGACGACCTCGCGCGCGCGAGCGGCGAGAGCGTGTACGTGGGGGTCCTGCACAAGAGCGGGGTGCTGATCATGCACCACGTCTTCCGGCCCGACGACAGCCGCCAGGTGCTGGAGGTGGGGGCGATGCAGCCGCTGCACTCCACCGCGCTGGGCAAGGTCCTGTCGGCGTACGACCCGGTCGCGCACACGGAGGCCGTGGAGGCGGAGCGCGAGGCGTTCACCCCGCGCACGGTCACCGATCCCGCGGGTTTCGAAGAGGTCCTGGACCTGACGCGGGCCCGCGGCTGGGCGGCGGACGTCGAGGAGACCTGGGAGGGCATCGCCTCGGTGGCCGCGCCCATCCACGACCGGCGCCGGATGCCCGTCGGGGCCGTTGCGGTCGCGGGCGCCGTGGAGCGGGTCTGCGGGGACTCCAGGGAGCCGCGTGCGGCCCTCGTGGCGTCCGTGCGGGACTGTGCGCGCGCCGTTTCACGCGACCTCGGCGCGGGCCGGTTCTAGCCCCTCCGTAGGCCTTCTCGGCCACTCCCTGGCCCCTTTCTGCCCTCTTTTCGCCATAACCCGGCCACCTGATGGCCGGATTTGTTCGATCGTACCGAGTGGTAACGATCCGACACTTTGGCCTGGCCGACTCTTGACGCGTTCTTCACTTCAGCGGAAAACTGCCGTTCATCGGTCGGCATTGTCGAACACCTACCGGCAATACGCGCTAGGGTGGGGCAAGGCCATGGACCGGTGCAGCACTCACCGAGTGCGCGGACCGCCGGACGGGACCGGTGACCGCTCACCCCCTGAACGACAAAGGAGTCGCGGGTGTCCACCTCCGACATCTTCATCGGCGAGACCATCGGTACCGCCCTGCTCACCCTGCTCGGCGGTGGCGTCTGCGCCGCCGTGACGCTCAAGAGCTCCAAGGCCCGCAATGCGGGCTGGCTTGCCATCACGTTCGGCTGGGGTTTCGCCGTCCTGATCGCCGCGTACGTCTCCGCGCCGCTCTCCGGCGCGCACCTGAACCCGGCGGTCACCGTCGGCCTCGCCGTCAAGACCGGCGAGTGGAACGACGTGCCGGTCTACTTCGCCGGCCAGCTGCTGGGCGCGATGCTCGGCGCGGTCCTGATGTGGGTCACCTACTACGGACAGTTCCGCGTGCACCTGGCGGACCCGGAGCACATCCGCGACGCGAAGCTCGGTCCGGAGGACCCGCACCCGCACGACGTGGCCGGTCCTGTGCTCGGCGTCTTCTCCACCGGCCCCGAGATCCGTAATGTCGTCCAGAACCTCGCCACCGAGATCATCGGCACCGCGGTCCTGGTCCTGGCCATCCTCACCCAGGGGCTCCAGGCCGACGGCAAGGGCCTCGGCGTCATCGGCGTCCTGATCACCTCGTTCGTCGTCGTCGGCATCGGCCTCTCCCTCGGCGGCCCGACCGGCTACGCCATCAACCCGGTGCGCGACCTCGGTCCGCGCATCGTGCACGCCCTGCTGCCGCTGCCCAACAAGGGCGGCTCGGACTGGGGATACTCCTGGATCCCGGTGGTCGGCCCGCTCGTCGGTGCCCTCGCCGCCGGCGGTCTGTACAACATCGCGTTCGCCTGATCAGCATCGGCACGATCGCAAGATCTGCACCGCACCTGAATCTGCCTACCTAGAGATCTGCCAGGAGCAGCCATCATGACCAGCAGCACCGGCCCCTTCATCGCCGCGATCGACCAGGGCACCACCTCCTCCCGCTGCATCGTCTTCGACCGCGACGGCCGCATCGTCGCCGTCGACCAGAAGGAGCACGAGCAGATCTTCCCGAAGCCGGGCTGGGTGGAGCACGACGCCGCCGAGATCTGGACCAACGTCCAGGAGGTCGTCGCCAGCGCCATCGCCAAGGCCGAGATCACCGCCGCGGACGTCAAGGCCGTCGGCATCACCAACCAGCGCGAGACCACCGTCCTGTGGGACAAGAACACCGGCGAGCCGGTGCACAACGCGCTGGTCTGGCAGGACACCCGCACCGACGCCCTGTGCAAGGAGCTCGGCCGCAACGTCGGCCAGGACCGCTTCCGCCGCGAGACCGGCCTGCCGCTGGCGAGCTACTTCGCCGGCCCCAAGGTCCGCTGGCTGCTCGACAACGTCGAGGGTCTGCGCGAGCGCGCCGAGGCGGGCGACATCCTCTTCGGCACCATGGACTCCTGGGTCATCTGGAACCTCACCGGTGGCGCCCAGGGCGGCGTGCACGTCACCGACGTCACCAACGCCTCGCGCACCATGCTGATGAACCTGCACACCCTGGCCTGGGACGACAAGATCGCCGAGTCCATGGACGTGCCGCTCAACGTCCTCCCGGAGATCAAGTCCTCCGCCGAGGTCTACGGCCACGTCAAGGACGGCGTCCTCGCCGGCGTCCCGGTCGCCTCGGCGCTCGGTGACCAGCAGGCCGCGCTGTTCGGCCAGACCTGTTTCGCCGAGGGCGAGGCGAAGTCCACGTACGGCACCGGCACGTTCATGCTGATGAACACCGGCGACAAGATCATCAACTCCTACAGCGGCCTGCTGACCACGGTCGGCTACCAGATCGGCGACCAGAAGCCGGTCTACGCGCTGGAGGGCTCCATCGCCGTCACCGGCTCGCTCGTCCAGTGGATGCGCGACCAGATGGGCCTGATCAAGTCCGCGGCCGAGATCGAGACCCTCGCCTCCTCCGTCGAGGACAACGGCGGCGCGTACTTCGTGCCGGCCTTCTCCGGACTGTTCGCCCCGTACTGGCGCTCCGACGCCCGCGGTGTGATCACCGGCCTCACCCGGTACGTCACCAAGGCGCACATCGCCCGTGCCGTCCTGGAGGCCACCGCCTGGCAGACCCGCGAGATCACCGACGCCATGACCAAGGACTCGGGCGTCGAGCTCGCGGCCCTCAAGGTCGACGGCGGCATGACCTCCAACAACCTGCTGATGCAGACGCTCTCGGACTTCCTGGACGCCCCCGTGGTGCGCCCGATGGTCGCCGAGACCACCTGCCTCGGCGCCGCCTACGCCGCCGGCCTGGCCGTCGGCTTCTGGCCCGACACCGACGCCCTGCGCGCCAACTGGCGCCGCGCGGCGGAGTGGACCCCGCGGATGCCCGCCGAGCAGCGGGAGCGCGAGTACAAGAGCTGGCTCAAGGCCGTGGAGCGGTCGATGGGCTGGGTCGACGACGAAGACGCCAGCTGACCGCACGGCCGGCGCAATCGACGAGTAAGTAGGAGTCAAGGGATATGAGCAGCCTGCAGAGCGTTCCCGCACTGGGTACGCACCCGACCGCCGGTTCGAACGCGAGCCGCGCCGAGACCCGTGAGCAGCTGGCCAAGGCCACGTACGACCTGCTGGTCATCGGCGGTGGAATCCTGGGCACCTCGGTGGCCTGGCACGCCGCGCAGTCGGGTCTGCGGGTCGCCATGGTGGACGCCGGCGACTTCGCCGGCGCCACCTCCTCGGCCTCCTCCAAGCTCGTCCACGGCGGCCTGCGCTACCTGCAGACCGGCGCGGTCAAGCTGGTCGCCGAGAACCACCACGAGCGCCGGGTGCTGGCCAAGGACGTGGCCCCGCACCTGGTCAACCCGCTCACCTTCTACCTCCCGGTGTACAAGGGCGGGCCGGTCGGCGCCGCGAAGCTGGGCGCGGGCGTCTTCGCGTACTCGGCGCTCTCCGCCTTCGGCGACGGCATGGGCAAGGTCATATCGCCCGCCCGTGCCGCCGCCGACAACCCGGGCCTGAAGACGGACAACCTCAAGGCCGTCGCGGTCTACTACGACCACCAGATGAACGACTCCCGCGTCGCCGTCATGACGGTCCGCGCGGCCGTCGAGTCGGGCGCGGTCGTCCTCAACCACGCCGAGGTCACCGGGCTGCGCATGACGCGCGGCCGGGTCTCGGGCGCCGAGCTCAAGGACCGTCTCGACGGCACCGAGTTCGGGGTGGACGCGCGCGTCGTGCTCAACGCCACCGGCCCGTGGGTGGACCACCTGCGGCGCATGGAAGACAAGCACTCGATGCCGTCGATCCGCCTCTCCAAGGGCGCGCACATCGTGATGAAGCGCAAGTCGCCCTGGAAGGCCGCCATGGCCACCCCGATCGACAAGTACCGCATCACCTTCGCCCTCCCCTGGGAGGACCAGCTGCTGCTCGGCACCACCGACGAGGTGTACGAGGGCGACCCGGGCGACGTGCGCGCCACCGAGTCCGACATCCAGCAGATCCTGGACGAGGCGGCGTTCTCGGTGAAGGACGCCGACCTCGACCGCTCCCTGATGACCTACGCCTTCGCGGGCCTGCGGGTGCTGCCCGGCGGCCCCGGCGGCGTCGAGAAGGCCAAGCGCGAGACGGTCGTCTCCGAGGGCGCGGGCGGCATGCTGTCCGTGGCCGGCGGCAAGTGGACGACGTACCGTCACATCGGCCGCGTGGTCATGGACAAGCTGGCCAAGCTCCCGGGCAGCCCGCTGACCGACGACATGGAGCCGGCGAAGTCGCTCGTACGCCGGATCCCGCTGCCCGGTGTCGCCAACCCGAACGCGGTCGCGCACCGGCTGCTGGTGGACCGTGAGCCGGGTACCCGGATGGACCCGCTGACCGCCCGCCACCTGGCGTCCCACTACGGCTCGCTGGCCTTCGACATCGCGCGCATCGCGAACGAGGACCCGGCGCTGGCCGAGCGCATCCACCCGGACGGTCCGGAGATCTGGGCGCAGGTCGCCTACGCCCGGGACAACGAGTGGGCCGAGACGGCCGACGACGTGCTGCGCCGCCGTACGACGGTGACGATCCGCGGCCTGGACAGCGACGAGGTCCGCGGCCGGGTCGAGGAGATGCTGGCCCGCAAGGCGTAGCCGCACCGGCAGGTGGGCAGAGGGGCGGTTCCGAGGGGAACCGCCCCTCTGTCGTGGGCTGTGGTTGGTGTCGCATCAAGGCTTAGGCTGACCCACGTACGCAAGGGAACTTCGGAAGGAGACCTGGGTGATCGAGCTTGAGGGCGTGCCCGAGCTGATCGACCCGGTCATGGTGGCCGCGTTCGAGGGCTGGAACGACGCGGGTGACGCGGCCTCCGGTGCGGTCGCGCACCTGGACCGGGAGTGGAAGGGCGAGGTCTTCGCGGCTCTGGACGCCGAGGACTACTACGACTTCCAGGTCAACCGGCCGACGGTGTGGCTGGACAACGGGGTACGGAAGATCACGTGGCCGACGACGCGGCTGTCGGTGGTCCGGATCGGCGGTGCCAAGCCCCGTGACCTGGTGCTGGTCCGCGGGATCGAACCGTCCATGCGGTGGCGGTCGTTCTGCAACGAGATCCTCGGCTTCGCGCACGAACTGGGCGTGGAGATGGTGGTCATCCTGGGCGCGCTGCTCGGCGACACCCCGCACACGCGGCCGGTGCCGGTGAGCGGGGTCACCTCGGACGCGGACCTGGCGCGGACGATGGACCTGGAGGAGACGAAGTACGAGGGCCCCACGGGCATCGTGGGGGTCCTCCAGGAGGCGTGCACGCACGCGGGGGTCCCCGCGGTGTCGCTGTGGGCTGCGGTGCCGCACTACGTGTCGCAGCCGCCGAACCCCAAGGCGACGCTGGCGCTGCTCAACCGGCTGGAGGATCTGATCGACATCCGGATCCCGCTGGGCGAACTCCCGGAGGACGCGCGGGCCTGGCAGCTCGGCGTCGACCAACTGGCCGCCGAGGACAGCGAGGTGGCGGAGTACGTCCAGACGCTGGAGGAGGCGCGCGACACGGCGGACCTCCCCGAGGCCTCGGGCGACGCCATCGCGCGGGAGTTCGAACGCTACCTGCGCCGGCGGGACCCGTCCGCGGGTCCGGAGACGGCCACCGACACGGGCTCGTTCTTCCGCGACCTGTCCGGCGGCGGCCGCACCCAGCCGAAGCCGAAGCCGGAGCCGGACGACACGGCGGACGCGAACGGCAGGGCCGAGGCGGCCGGCCCCGCGGAGGCGCAGGGACCGGCGGAGGCACAGGGCCCCGCGGAGCCCGGCAGACCGCCGGAAGGCACCGGGGAGACCGGTGGCACCGGAGAGACCGGGGACACCCCCGAGACATAGGCCGTCCGCACCGCGGCGGTGAACGGCGGAGCGCCCCCGGCATCGTGCCGGGGGCGCTCCGCCGTTGCTGCCGGCCGGTGTTACAGCGCCACGCCGAGCAGCGCGTCGACCGTGCGGGAGACCAGGCCGGGGGCGGACTCGTCGTCGCCGTCCGTGGCGATCTGGAGCTCGACCCAGCGGTCCACGGCCGCCAGCGCGGCAGGGGCGTCCAGGTCGTTGGCGAGGGCCTCGCGGACCTCCTCGACCAGGGCGTCGGCCGGGATGCCGTCCGGGCGGGACACGGCCGCGCGCCACCGCTCCAGGCGCGCCTCGGCCTCGGCGAGGACGGCGTCCGTCCACTCCCAGTCGGCGCGGTAGTGGTGGGACAGCAGGGCGAGGCGGATCGCCGCCGGGTCGACGCCCGCGCGGCGCAGCGCGGACACGAAGACCAGGTTGCCCTTGGACTTCGACATCTTCTCGCCGTGCAGCGCGACCATGCCCGCGTGCACGTACGCCTTGGCCATCGGGAACTCGCCCGTCAGCACCTGCGCGTGCGAGGCGCCCATCTCGTGGTGCGGGAACGCCAGGTCCGAGCCGCCGCCCTGGATGTCGAAGGTCATCCCGAGGTGGTCCAGGGCGATGGCGACGCACTCGATGTGCCAGCCCGGCCGGCCGCGGCCCAGCGAGCCGCCGTCCCAGCTCGGCTCGCCCTCGCGCGCAGCCATCCACAGCATCGGGTCGAGCGGGTTCTTCTTGCCCGGGCGCTCGGGGTCGCCGCCCCGCTCTGCGGAGAGGAGGCGCATGGCTTCGGCGTCCAGGTTCGAGACCTTGCCGAAGTCGGGGTCGGACTCCACCGAGAAGTAGACGTCGCCGTCGAGCTCGTACGCCGCGCCCGCGTCCCGCAGCCGCTCGACCAGGGGCACGATGCCCGGTATGGCCTCGACGGCTCCGATGTAGTGCTGCGGCGGCAGCATCCGCAGGGCCGTCATGTCCTCGCGGAAGAGGGCCGTCTCGCGTTCGGCGAGCTCGGTCCAGTCCTCGTTGTCGCGCAGCGCACGCTCCAGCAGTGGATCGTCCACGTCCGTGACGTTCTGGACGTAGATGACCTGCCGCTTGGTGTCGAGCCACACGCGCTGAACGAGGTCGAACGCGTTGTAGGTCGCCGCGTGACCGATGTGGGTCGCGTCGTAGGGGGTGATCCCACAGACGTAGATACGGGCGACGGGACCGGGGGCGAGGGTGATCGTCCCCTGGGTCGCGGTGTCGTGGATCTGGAGGTCGCGGCCCTTGCCAGGCAGGGCGGGGACCTCAGAAGCGGGCCAGGCATGCATGTCTCGAGCGTAACCGGACGCGTGTTCTTCAAACGAACCGGACCTGCACTCTTGGCCTGATCCGCACTCTTGCGATCTGGCCGGATCTGTGCGAGCCGCGCAGGGCTGGTTCAGACCGGCGGCCAGGGGATCGCGGGCCACTGCCCGGACGGCCGGGGGTGCACGCCGGAGGCCCGCAGCCGGGCCACACGGGCCCGTACGGCGGCCAGCTCGACGGGGGTGATCAGTTCGCCCAGCCGGGTGGCGAGCGGCTCCCCGTCGGCCAGCCGGGCCGCCAGATCGGACAGCACCCCGGTCGCCTCGGCGGTCAGCGGCTCCCCCGCCCAGCCCCACAGCAGGGTGCGCAGCTTGTCCTCGGCGTGGAAGCTCACCCCGTGGTCGATGCCGTACAGCCGCCCGTCGGGCGCGGGCAGCAGGTGGCCGCCCTTGCGGTCGCCGTTGTTGATCACGGCGTCGAGGACGGCGAGGCGGCGCAGTCTGGGGTCGTCGGCGTGCACGAGGAGGGCGGTGCGGCCCTCCCCCACCTCGGCGAGGGCGATCGGCTTCCAGCCCTCCCCGGCCTCCTCGCCGTCCACGAGTGCGAGCAGCCCGGGCCCGTCCGATCCGTCGGCGCCGGCCTCATCGGCCTCATCGGCTTCATCGGCCTCGCCGGAGTCGGCTGCGTCGGCTGCGCCCTCCAGTCCGCCCGGCCCCGCGGACTCGATCCACTGCTGGACCATGCCCTCGCCGTACGGCCCGTCGCGCAGCACGGTCGGCGGGACCAGTCCCCATCCCGTGGCCTCGGAGACCAGATAGGCGGCGACCTCGCGCTGCGCGAGGTTCCCGTCGGGGAAGTCCCACAGCGGGCGCTCGCCCTTGACGGGCTTGTACACGCAGTCCGCGGTGAGGCCCCCGTACGCGACGCTGCACAGCAGCACCGCGTTGGACGCCTCGCGGATCCG
The DNA here is from genome assembly GCF_040682455.1 of Streptomyces sp. NPDC051183. Classification (NCBI taxonomy): domain Bacteria; kingdom Bacillati; phylum Actinomycetota; class Actinomycetes; order Kitasatosporales; family Streptomycetaceae; genus Streptomyces; species Streptomyces sp. NPDC051183. The sequence continues at coordinate 148,695 of NZ_JBFBBA010000007.1, read as the reverse complement.
GCCGACGACGGTCAGCTCGCCCTTGGCGAGCAGTTCCTCCAGCTCCCCCGTGGCGCTCACGCCTGGCGCCGGTAGCCGTTCTGGCGCGGGCAGACGTGTCCCTCGGGGTCCAGCGGCAGGCTGCACAGCGGGCACGGCGGCCGGCCCGCGTTGACCACGTCCAGGGCCCGCTTGGCGAAGGCCCGGGCCTGGGCGCCGCTGAGGCGGACCCGCAGCATCGGCGGGCCGTTCTCCTCGTCCTGGAGCAGCCGCTCCTCCGCCTCGGCGAGGTCCTCGTCCGAGTCGGCGTCGAGCTCCACCAGGGCCTGCGCCTCGACGATCATGCGCTGTTCCTCGCCGTCCCAGGCCAGGGCCATGGTGCCGACGCGGAACTCCTCCTCGACGGGAACGTCCAGGGGCGCGGTGTCGGCGGCCTCGGCGGAGGCGACCGCCGGGACCGGGGAACTGCCGCCGGTGCGCCGCACGACCTCGTCCAGCAGCTCGTCCATCCGCTCGGCGAGCGCCGCGACCTGGGTCTTCTCCAGGGAGACGCTGGTGACCCGGGGGCCGGAGGAGGCCTGCAGGAAGAACGTACGGCGTCCCGGCAGACCGACCGTGCCGGCCACGAAGCGGTCCGGGGGGTCGTAGAGGAACACCTGACGGGGCACGTCCAGTCTCCAAGTCTCGGCGGCAGGGGCAGGTCTGCGCCCTTGTGTTGGCCCGTCCACCCTACTGCGCCGTTCGATCACACCGCGCCCGCGCCGCCTCCCACCACGGCGTTCCCGCCGTCTTCGGTCGCTTTGTCCGAGGCGGCGGCCGCGGCGGCGTCCGGTGCCGCGGGGTGTTCGCGGGGCGCGAACGACGCGAAGTCCCCGGTGTCGCCGAGCCGGAGCAGGAAGGGCCGGGTCGGCGTGTAGCGGATGGCGGTGACCGAGCAGGGGTCGACGTGGATGCGCTGGAAGAGGTCCAGGTGCATGCCCAGGGCGTCGGCGACAAGGGACTTGATGATGTCCCCGTGCGAGCACATCAGGAAGACGGCGTGGCCGCCGTGCTCCTCCTCGACCCGCGCGTTCCAGTCCCGTACGCAGTCCACCGCGCGCGCCTGCATGGCCCGCATGGACTCGCCGCCGGGGAAGGCCGCGGCCGACGGGTGCTGCTGGACGATCTTCATCAGGGGCTCCTCGGAGAGCTCCGAGAGTTTGCGGCCCGACCAGTCGCCGTAGTGGCACTCGCCGATCCGCTCGTCGGTGTGCGTCGCGAGCTCCGGGCGGGCGGCCAGCAGCGGGGCCATGGTCTCCCGGCAGCGTTGCAGCGGGCTGCTGACGACCGCCGCGAGCGGCACCCCGGCGAGCCGGCCGGGCAGCGCCGCGGCCTGCTCGCTGCCCCGCTCGTCGAGGGCGACCCCCGGGGTCCATCCGGCGAGCAGTCCTGCGGTGTTGGCGGTGGAGCGCCCGTGTCGTACGAGGATCAGCGTGGCCATGGCGCAAGCGTATGCGGTGGCGCCGTTGTGCGGGCCGGCCGTCGGCAGGGAAGAATGCCCCGCGTGATTGTGGACTGCGCGATGTACCGCAACGGCCGCCGTTCCGAGGCGCCCGGGGACTTCTCGGACGCCCTCGACGAGGCGCGGGCGGCCGGTGACGCCTTCCTCTGGATCGGCATGCACGAGCCGACGGCGAAGGAATTCGAGCACGTCAGCCAGGAGTTCGGCCTGCACCAGCTGGCGGTGGAGGACGCGCTGACCGCGCACCAGCGCCCGAAGCTGGAGGTGTACGACGACTCGCTCTTCGTGGTCCTCAAGCCGGTGATGTACGACGACGACTCCGACACGGTCACCACCGGCGAGCTCATGGTCTTCATAGGGGACTCCTTCGTGGTCACCGTCCGGCACGGCGAGGGGGCCGCGCTGGCCGCCGTACGACGACGGCTGGAGCACGAGCCCGACGTGCTCAAGCACGGCCCGACGGCGGTGCTGTACGCGGTCTCCGACGCGGTGGTGGACCACTACATCGAGGTGGCGGCCGAGCTCCAGGCCGACCTGGAGGAGCTGGAGGCGGAGGTCTTCGCACCGAACACCGCGGACACCAAGAACACCGCCGCCCGGATCTACGGGTTCAAGCGGCAGGTCCTGGAGTTCCGCCGGGCCACCAGCCCGCTGCTCCAGCCGATGGACCGGCTGGCCTCCGGGGCCGTGCCCTTCGTGCACGAGCACTCCCAGCCGTTCTTCCGGGACGTCGCCGACCACCTGACGAAGGCGAACGAGTACATCGAGGGCCTGGACCGGCTGCTCTCGGACGCGCTGGCCGCCCATCTGGCCCAGATGGGCGTCCGGCAGAACGACGACATGCGCAAGATCTCGGCCTGGGCGGCGATGGCGGCGGTCCCCACGATGGTCGCGGGGATCTACGGGATGAACTTCGACCACATGCCGGAGCTCAGGCAGTCCTGGGGCTACCCGGCCGTGGTGGTCCTCATGCTCGCGCTGTGCCTGGGCCTGCACCGGATGTTCAAGCGCCGGGGCTGGCTGTAGGGCTCCCCGCCGGCTCCGTCAGACGAACTCGGGCGCGGAGGCCGGGGCGCCGCCGAGCGCGTCGCGCCGCTCCGGCACGCGCAGGTCGATCATGCGGTGCCAGCCGCTGAACCTCTCGTACGCGTACATCCCGCGGATCCCGGCGGCGAGCGCGGCGGCCTTCGGCGCGGGCCAGCGCAGCAGGCGGCCCATGTGGTCCATGACGGCGAGGCTGACGTCGCGGTAGACGGCGATCTCGGCGAGGGCGCTCTCGCGCAGCACCCGCTGGATGGTCCGGCCGTGCCCCTCGCGGGCGAGGCGCAGCAACTCCTCGTGGCAGTAGGCCAGGTGGTTGTCCTCGTCGTGGCTGATCATGCGGATGGCCTTGCCGACCTCGGGGTGGTCGCCGAAGTGCTTGACCAGCATCTCCATCTGGTCGGCGGCGCGCTGTTCGGTGACCCTGCTGTGCGCGAGGTAGACGACGATGTCCTCCTCGGTCAGGGGCTCGTCGCGGCGGAGCTTCGCGTGCGCGAGGCCGATGCCGCGCCGCTCCAGCAGCATCGTGTAGTCGGTCTCGGGCGGGACCGGGACGGGCGGCAGGCCGCGCTTGCGCAGCAGCGCGTTGAAGATCCGGCCGTGCTTGTCCTCCTCGGCCCCGTGCCGGGTGATCTTGGGTGCGAGGTCGCGCATGCCGTCCGGCACCAGGGCCGCGATGCGGGCGTTCTCCCAGCCGCCCTGGGACTCCCCGCTGGCGGCGATGGAGCAGAACAGCTGGAAGGAGTCGTCGTTGTCGACGATCTCCTGGAACAGACTGCGGGCAGAGAGCATGCACCGAGTGAAACGCCGCTCGCCGGGGCGGGCAACCGAGGGGCCGCGCGGCTCGTCCGAATGACCGAACCCCGGATGTGGCCGACGGTGCGTAACCCGGGGGCCGCCCGGCGCGTTGTTGGCTGTGTCGGCCGTGGCGGGGAAGACCCCCCGAGCCCCCACCACGGCCGCAGGCGTACGGCGCCCCGCGAAGTACTAGGCGAGTCCGGCGATCTCCATGGCCCGGGTGCCGGCCCGCAGGGCGGCGAGCCGCTCGTCGAGGGTGAAGCCGGCCGGGGCCAGCGTCAGGGTGGTGACCCCGGCCTCCGCGTAGGCCCGCATCCCGTCGGCGATCCGCTCCACCGGGCCGAGCAGGGTGGTGGAGTCGATCAGCGAGTGCGGGATCGCGGCGGCCGCGCCCTCCTTGTCGCCCGCCAGGTACTTGTCCTGGATCTCGGCGGCTTCCTTTTCGTAGCCCATGCGCTGGGCGAGCTGGTTGTAGAAGTTCTGCTTCCGGCTGCCCATCCCCCCGACGTACAGGGCGGTGTACGGGCGGAACATGTCAGCGAGGGCGTTCACGTCGTCGCCGAGGGCCAGCGGCACGGTCGGGCAGACGTCGAAGCCGTCCATCGTCAGCCCGGCCTTCTCGCGGCCCGCCCGGATGTGGGTCAGCGCGGTGGCCTCCAGGTGCTCGGCCGCCGGGAAGATCAGCAGCGCGCCGTCGGCGATCTCGCCGGTCTGCTCCAGGTTCTTCGGGCCGATGGCGGCGATGTAGAGCGGGATGTGCTCGCGCTCGGGGTGCACGGTCAGCTTGAGCGGCTTGCCCGGGCCGCCGGGCAGCGGCAGGGTCCAGTGCTCGCCCTCGTAGGAGAGGCGCTCGCGGCTCATCGCCTTGCGGACGATCTCCACGTACTCGCGGGTCCGCGCGAGGGGCTTGTCGAACTTCACGCCGTACCAGCCCTCGGAGACCTGCGGCCCCGAGACACCGAGGCCCAGGCGGAAGCGGCCCTTGGTGAGCGAGTCGAGGGTGGCGGCCGTCATCGCGGTCATCGCGGGCTGGCGGGCCGGGATCTGCAGGATGGCGGACCCCACGTCGATGCGCTCGGTCTGGGCGGCGACCCAGGCGAGCACGGTGGGCGCGTCCGATCCGTACGCCTCCGCGGCCCAGCAGACGTCGTAGCCGAGCCGGTCGGCCTCCTGGGCGACGGCGAGGTTGTCGGCGTCCATGCCCGCACCCCAGTAGCCGAGATTGATGCCGAGCCGCATGTTCGTCCCCTTACGGTGTGCGCTTTACCGATCAGTAACGTAGGTCTGCGGTGGACTGTAGCGCGCCCGGGTGTCCCGCGTCAGTGCCCCAGTAGTCTCAGCGCTCATGGAGCAGAGGCATCTCGGCCGCACCGGACTGCGCGTGTCCCGGATCGGCCTCGGCACGCTGACCTGGGGCCGTTCGGCGGAAGGGCCCGACGAGGCGGAAGCGGCCGAGCAGTTGAAGACGTTCTGGGAGGCGGGCGGCACCCTCGTCGACACCGCGGACGTGTACGGGGGCGGGGAGGCGGAGTACCTCCTGGGCCGGCTGATCGGCGGGCTGGTGCCGCGCCGGGACCTGGTCATCGCGACCAAGGCGGGCAGCGTGCCCGACCCGCGGCGGCGCGTCGACGGCTCGCGCGGGCACCTGCTCGCCGCGCTCGACGACTCCCTGGCCCGGCTGGGCACGGACCACGTGGACCTGTGGCAGGTGCACGCCTTCGACACGCAGACCCCGCTGGAGGAGACCCTCCAGGCGCTGGACCTCGCGGTCAGCAGCGGCCGGGCCCGGTACGCGGGGGTGGCGGACTTCTGCGGCTGGCAGCTGGCGAAGGCGGCGACCTGGCAGCTCGCGGCGCCCGGGGTACGGACCCGGCTCGCCTCGACCCAGATGGAGTACTCCCTGCTCCAGCGCGGGGTCGAGCGCGAGGTGCTGCCGGCCGCGCTGGACCTGGGGGTCGGCCTCCTCCCCTCGTCCCCGCTGGGTCGCGGGGTCCTGACGGGCAAGTACCGGGACGGCATCCCCGCGGACTCGCGGGCCGCGTCCGAGACGCTCGGGGCCTTCGTGGACCCCTACCTGGACGAGGCGGCGGGCCTGATCGTGGACGCGGTGGCGACGGCCGCGCACGGCTTGGCCGTGACCCCGCTCCAGGTGGCCCTGGCCTGGGTCCGCGACCGCCCGGGCGTGGCCGCCCCGATCGTCGGCGCGCGCACGGCGGAGCAGCTCGCGGCGGCGCTGTCGGTGGAGGCCCTTAGGCTTCCGGAGGAGATCTGCCAGGCGCTGGACGACGTTTCCGCGCCCGTGCACCGCTACCCCGACCAGGACTGGAGCACCCTGTGACCACGGACCCCGCCGCCGCCCCTCTCGGAGCACCCCCGGCCGAGCAGCCCGGCCCGGCGGGACACGCCGAAGGCGCGGACGCCCCGGAACCGGACGAAGTCCAGGAGCACGGCGCCGCCGGGGGGCCGGACGCGGACGCCCCGGAACCGGACGAAGTCCAGGAGCACGGCGCCGCCGGGGGGCCGGACGCGGACGCCCCTGCTCCGGACGAGGCTCGGGAGGGGGGCGCCGCCGGAGGGCCGGGGGCGGATGCCCCTGAT
>NZ_JBFBBA010000007.1:0-142680 GCF_040682455.1 Streptomyces sp. NPDC051183 | reverse complement strand
ATTCGGACGAGGTCCGGGAGGACGGCGCCGCCGGAGGGCCGGGGGCGGATGCCCCTGATTCGGACGAGGTCCGGGAGGACGGCGCCGCCGGAGGGCCGGGGGCGGATGCCCCTGATTCGGACGAGGTCCGGGAGGACGGCGCCGCCGGAGGGGGTCCGGGGGCGGAGTCCCCGGTTTCGGGAAGGGGCGGGGTGGGGGAAAGCCCCGCGGAGCCCGCCGACGAGGACGAGCCCGCGGCGGCGGACGGCACCGCCGAGGGCGAAGCCACGGAGTCGGCCGGCACCGGCGAAGCCGCAGCGGCCGCGCCCGCGCTGAGCGAGGCGGCGGCCGAACTGGCGGCGCAGAAGGTCGAGCGCGAGCGCATCGCCCGCCGCAAGGCGGAGCGCGAGGCGCCCGTCGAGGCCGGCGGCAAGCTCAGCGGGAAGGCCGCCGATCTGCTGGCCGCCGTACGGGCCGTGGAGAGCGGAGCCAAGCCCTCCTCCGTGTACTTCGACGAGGCCCCGGCCGCGCCGCGCAAGGCGGCCCCGGCTCCCCCGGTGCAGCGCACCCCGGCGCCCGCTCCGGCGCCCGCGCCCGCGCCCTCCGCCGACTCCGTCCAGGACGTCCGCGCCGTACTGGCTCGCGGCGGGGCCCCCGAGGCCCTCGCGGAGCCCGCCGCCGCGGCCCTCGGCGAGGGAGCCGCCGAGCAGCTCGCCGAAGACCCCTGGCGGCTGCTGGCCGTCCCCGCCGTCCGCCCGGCCCAGGCCGACGGGTTCGCGCGGGCCCTGCTCGGCGCCGAGGCCGGTCCCGGGGACGAGCGCCGGGCGACCGCGCTCGTGGGCTGGCTGCTGGCCCAGGCCGCCGCCAAGGGGCACACCGCCCTTGAGGCCCCGACCCTGGAGTCCGCCCTCGCGCAGTACGGCGTACCGGACCCCGCCGAGGCCCTGGAGGCGGCGGTGGGGGACGGCGCGGTGCTGGTGTTCCACGAGCCGCTGGGCGACCCCGTCGCGGAGGGCGAGGAGCAGCCCGTACGGGTCCTCGTCGGCCTGGAGGGTTCGGCGATGGCCGAGGAGAGCCTGGCCGACGGCCTGGCCCGGCTGGCCAACACCTTCACGTACCCGGCGGACTGGGAGAAGGCCGCCACCGGGCCGGGCGCAGAGCTGATCCGCGCCGCCGCCGGGCACGGCCTGGTCGCCCACACCGGCGGCGAGGCGGCCCGCGCCGAACCGCGGGCCCTGCTGGCCGCCGCCCGGGAGTTCGGCCTGCGGGCCTGCCTGGCCGCGCACGCCCCCGCCGAGGGGGCCGTCACCGTGGCCGGTCTGCTCGCCGGGGCCGAGGGGCCCGGGCGGGACGCCGACGGGCAGTTCGAGCTGGACCTCCTCGTGGTCCTGGACGCCCCGCAGCTGGACGTGGAGACCGCGGCAGCGCTGGTGGAGTCGGTCCCCGACGGGGCCCGGCTCGTGCTGTCGGGCGATCCCGGGGTGCTGGGATCCGCCGGTCCGGGGCGGGTGTTCGCCGATGTGCTGGCCGCCGGTGCCTGCCCGCGGGTGACCTCCCGCATGCCGGACCCCGGCCCGCTCGGCGAGTTGGTCTCCGGGATCGGGATCGGGGAGCTAAACCAGGTGGACGCTCCCGGCAAGGAGGTCGTCATCGTCCCGGTGCGCGACGCCGGGGAAGCGGTCCACCGCACCGTGCAGCTGGTGGCCGAGTCGGTGCCGCGCGCCTTCGGGATCCCGGCCGGGAGCGTGCAGGTGATCACCCCGGGCCACGGTGGCTCCGCGGGCACCCGGGCGCTCAACGCCGCCCTCAAGGAGCGGCTGAACCCGGGCCCCGGCCGGTTCGGCGGCTTCGACCCCGGGGACCGCGCGGTCCACGTCCCCTCGCCCGGGCGCGCGCTGCCGGCCGTCGTGGTGTCGGCGGACGCGCAGGGGCTGCACCTGGAGGCCGCGGGCGCGCGGATCACCGTACCGAAGGACCGGGTGGAGGCCGAGGTGCGCCACGGCTGGGCGGTGACGGCACATCAGGCCGTCGGGGCGCGCTGGCCCGCGGTGGTCGTCGTACTGCCCGGGGACGCGGCCGCGGCGCTGTCCCGGGACTGGGTGTACACGGCGTTCGGCCGCGCCGAACGGCACCTGTCGGTGGTGCACGGCGTGGACCAGGCGCTGCCGCAGGCGGTCGCGGAGGTGCTGCCGAAGCCCCGTACGACCCGGCTGGCGGGTCTGCTGCGGGCGCTGGCGGCCTCGGCCCGGGAGTCGGCGGCCGGGCAGGAGTGAGCCGGGCCGCGGCCCCCGTCCCGTCGCCGATTCGGCAGGGACGGGGGCCGCGGTGGTTCAGGCGGGTGTCAGGCCCTGCTCGGCGCTCTCGTCCCGCCGCTCCTCGCCCGGCTCTTCGTCGAACTCGTCGGCCTCCTCGTCGAAGACGGAGCTGACGTCGAAGCGGTGCAGGACGTCCTGCGGATCGGTGTGCCCGAAGGGCGAGCCCAGCCACTCCCCCGGTTCCGCGATCTCCTCCGACGCCGCGATCCAGAGGGTGGAGTCGCCCTCCTCAAGGCCGAAGTCCTTGGCGCGGGAGGCGATCTCGTCCGGCTCGTACTCCCCGAACAGCACGCCCAGCGCACCGGCGGTGCCCCCGTCGTGGTCGAGGTCGGCGTCCCGGTCGTGCGCGGCGACGCGCTCGGCCTGGGCGATCAGCCGGGCCGGTTCGACGACGGCGTAGTCGCGGCGGACGAGCACGCTGAAGGCGGCGGGCTCGGCGGGACCGGTGTACGGGACCCCGTCCTCGGGCGTGGGGATCTCGAACGGGGTGACCTCGTCGTACCGGTCGTAGAGGAGTTCGTCGTACTCCTCGGCCGCGGCGGCGAGTTCGTTGAACGCCGCGTAGACGGCCGGGTCCTCGTCCCCGATCCTGCTCTCGACCGCGGCGAGGTGACGGTCGAGCGCGGCCTTTACCGCCTCGGCGGCGGCGCGTACCTCGGCAACAGTGGGCAGAGCGGCATCAGACATAGTGCAGACGCTATCCGTAGCAGGGCTCTGCCCGCACAATAGATGCGATGCCGGAATACGAATTTGTCGACCTGTACGTGCCCCGCGGGGTTCCTCGCCAGGAAACGACCCGCATGTTGACCGATCATGCCGAGTACGGGCATTGGGAGCTCGACCGGCTGACCCTGCTTCGGGACGGCAGTCGCCGCGTGCGACTGCGCCGCCGGATCATCCGACAGGTCCGCGCGACCTGGTGACGCGGTCCCCGGGGGCGGGGACCGCGTCACGCCACGTCAGGCGGCGTTGCGTGCTCGGCGGTAGAGCACGGCGCCGGCCAGCAGCATGCCTCCGGCCAGCGGTACGCCGGCGCTGAGGACGTCACCGGCGCCGGTGGCGGCCAGGGCCTGCCGGCCGGTGCCCGTGCCGGGCTGTCCGGGGGTCCCGGGGTTGCCCGGGGTGCCGGTGCCCGAGCCGGGCTGTCCCGGCGTGCCCGGGGTGCCGGAGTTGCCCGGGGTTCCCGGCTGACCGGGAGTGCCCGGGGTTCCAGGCGTGCCCGGGTGGCCGGGGTTCCCTGGCGTGCCCGGGGTGCCGGGCGTACCGGGCTGACCGGGCGTACCCGGATTCCCCGGGGTTCCGGGGTTGCCGGGCGTACCCGGATTCCCGGGGTGTCCCGGCGTACCGGGATTGCCCGGAGTACCGGGATTGCCCGGAGTACCCGGGTGACCAGGGTGCCCCGGCGTACCAGGGTGTCCCGGCGTACCGGGGTGGCCCGGCGTGCCCGGGTGGCCGGGATGGCCCGGCGTGCCCGGGTGGCCGGGCTCGTCCTCGTCGCACGGCTCGTCCGGGTGGCCGGGGTGGCCCGGCGTACCGGGGTTGCCGGGGTGGCCCGGATGACCCGGGTGGCCCGGCTTGCCCGAGGTGTTGGAACAGCGGTTGCCGAAGGCCGGGTTCAGGGCCCCCACCACGTTCACCGTGTTGCCGCAGACGTTCACCGGCGCGTCCACGGGCGCCTGCAGGTTGTTGCCGGACAGCAGTCCGGGCGAGTTCGCGGCATGCCCGGACGCGCCGGCATGCGCGTGTGCGTAGCCCCCGCCGAGCGCGAGCAGACCCCCCGCGGCCGCCATGGTGATCAAGGTCTTCCCGGTGGTGGCCTGTACCTGTCGTCGCATCTGTACTTCGTCCCCTGGTGTGTACGTGTGGTCGACGTACTGGCCGTACAGGCTCCCCCGCCTCGTACGCCGAAAGATCGGAGCCGGGCCGTAAAGCCCGGCAGCCCCGGAGCGCTGGAATGCGCTCCGGGGCCGAGAACTTCAGATGCGTCAGGCGTTGACGCAGGTGTTGCCGAAGGCCGGGTTCAGCAGGCCGATCACGCTGACGGTGTTGCCGCAGACGTTCACGGGGATGTGGACCGGCACCTGGATGACGTTGCCGGACGCGACACCGGGGGAGCCGATGGCCGCACCCTGGGCACCCGCGTCGGCGACAGCCAGACCCGCACCCGCGAGCACCAGACCACCGGTGGCAGCCGCAGCGGCGACAACCTTCTTGAGCATTGTTCCTCCTAGTAGGCAAGTGCGGTCCCAGCCGCGGACCGCACCACCTGTAACGAGGAGGGTTCACCAGGGCTACGAGCGTATGAGCGCATTCACTCTTCCCAGTGGTTTGCGCACACCTCTGCGAATCTCGGGCGTTAGGCGTTGTCAATGAATCGGTCGAGCACCCGAACGCCGAACTTGAGCCCGTCGACCGGCACCCGCTCGTCCACGCCGTGGAACATCCCGGCGAAGTCCAGCTCCGGGGGCAGCTGCAGCGGCGCGAAGCCGAAGCAGCGGATGCCGAGGTCGTCGAAGGACTTCGCGTCCGTACCGCCCGAGAGCATGTACGGGACCGCGCGCGCGATCGGGTCCTCGGCCCGCAGGGCGCCCTGCATGGCGTCCACGAGCCTGCCGTCGAAGTCCGTCTCCAGCGCCCTGTCCCCGTGCACGTCCTCGCGCTTCACGCGCGGGCCGAGGATCCGGTCGAGGTCGGCGAAGAACTCGTCCTCGTAGCCCGGCAGGAAGCGGCCGTCCACGTGCGCCGTGGCCTGGCCGGGGATGACGTTGACCTTGTAGCCGGCGCCGAGCATGGTCGGGGCGGCCGAATTGCGCAGCGTCGCGCCCACCATCTTGGCGATGCCGCCGAGCTTGGCGAGCGTGGCGTCCATGTCGTCGGGGTCGAGCGGGGTGCCGAGCGCGTCCGAGAGCTCGTCCAGGAAGTGCCGGACGGTCTTGGTGACGCGCACCGGCCACTGGTGGCGGCCGAGGCGCCCGACGGCCTCGCACAGCTCCGTGATCGCGTTGTCGTTGTTGGTCATGGAGCCGTGGCCCGCGGTGCCCTCCACCGTGAGCCGCATCCAGTGCATCCCCTTCTGGGCGGTCTCCACGAGGTAGAGCCGCAGGTTCTCGTTGACGGTGAAGGAGAAGCCGCCGACCTCGCCGATCGCCTCCGTGACCCCCTCGAACAGCCCGGGGTGCTTGTCCACGAGGTGCCGGGCGCCGTAGACGCCGCCCGCCTCCTCGTCGGCGAGGAAGGCCAGCACGATGTCCCGCGGGGGCTTGCGCCCGCTGCGCATGCGGTCGCGTACGACGGCCAGCGTCATCGCGTCCATGTCCTTCATGTCGACCGCGCCGCGACCCCACACGCAGCCGTCGGCGATCTCGCCCGCGAAGGGGTCGTAGGTCCAGTCGGCGGCATTGGCCGGAACCACGTCGGTGTGCCCGTGGATCAGGAGCGCGGGCCGGGACGGGTCCTCGCCCTCGATCCGCGCGACGGTCGAGGCGCGCCCCTTGTGCGATTCGAAGATCTGCGGCTCCAGCCCGACCTCGGCGAGCTTCTCGGCGACCCATTCGGCCGCCTTGCGCTCGCCGGGCCCGGAGTGGTCGCCGTAGTTGCTGGTGTCGATCCGGATGAGGTCCCGGCAGAGGTCGACTACCTCGTCCTCGCCGGAGACGGTCCTGCCCGCGCTCGACTCGCTCACGCTGCTTCCTCCCACTGATCAGTACCGAACTGCCTCCCATCCTCCCGCCCCGGGCCGTTCTCCCCAAGGGCGATCCCCGGCCGTCGGGGGGTGTGATCGAGGACCCCGGAATGTTTGGTAATGTTTTCCACGTCGGAACGGCCCGCGAGGGACGCGAGACAGACACCTTGTCCGGGTGGCGGAATGGCAGACGCGCTAGCTTGAGGTGCTAGTGCCCTTTATCGGGCGTGGGGGTTCAAGTCCCCCCTCGGACACCAAACGAAGAACCCCACTCCGGTGGGGTTCTTTGCGTTTGCGGGCCGCGGGGTGCCGGGTGGGGTTTGCGGCATCATGGCCCCTGAGCGGCGGACGGGGGTTGAGGGCGTGGCGCAGGACGGTCCGGGCAACAGCACGGTGATCGGTGGCCGTTACCGGCTTCAGGAGCGGCTGGGCCGGGGCGGCATGGGGACGGTCTGGCGGGCCGCCGACGAACTGCTCGGGCGGTCGGTGGCCGTCAAAGAACTCCATGTCGACGCCGGTGGGGGCAGTGCGGGCGCCCTGCGCGAGGCGCGGGTCGTCGCGCAGATCAGGCATCCCCACGTCGTGGTCGTGCACGACGTCGTGGAGCACGAGGGGATCCCCTTCATCGTCATGGAGCTCGTCGACGGAGGTTCGCTGGCCGACCGGCTCGCGGGCGCGGGGCCGCTGGCCCCCGCCGAGGCGGCCCGGCTCGGGCTGGCGCTGCTCGGGGCCCTCGGTGCGGCGCACGACCGGGGTGTGCTGCACCGGGACGTGAAGCCGGCCAACGTGCTCCTGGAGGCGGGTACGGGGCGGGTGGTGCTGACCGACTTCGGGATCGCCCGGCTCGCCGGGGCGACGACCATCAGCGAGGCCGGGGCCTTCATGGGCTCCCCCGAGTACACGGCGCCCGAGCGGATGCAGGGCGGGGAGGCGGGGCCCGCGGCCGATCTGTGGTCGCTCGGCGCCCTGCTGTGCGCCGCCGTGACCGGCGAGTCGCCGTTCCGCCGGGATTCGGTGGGCGGGATCCTGCACGCCGTCGTGTTCGGGGAGATCCGCCCGCCCGCCGGACTCGGGCCGCTGGTTCCGGTCGTACGCGGTCTGCTGGAGCGCGACCCGGAGCAGCGGCTGGGCGCGGCCGAGGCGGCCCGGCTGCTGTCGGCCTGCGCGGCGGACGGGGGCGGGGCCGAGCCCGTACCGGCTGCGAGGCACGCGCCGGCCGAGCGGGCGACCCGGCCGGGCGGGCCGCTTCCCCCGGAGTCCGGGCGGCGGCGGGCGCTGCGGGCGGGGCTGGTGGCCGCGCTGATCGCCTTGACGGTCGGTGCGACGGTGACCGCGACCTCGCTGCTCGGCGGCGGCGACGGCCGGGCGGAGGGGCGGGAGTCCGGTGCGACGGCGGGCGCCGCGGGTCCGTCCCGGTCCGCATCCGCGTCCTCTTCCCCTCCCGCTTCGCCGTCCCCCGCGCCGTCCCCGTCGGCCTCGCCCGCCGGGTCGGTGCGGCCCGCGCCGGCCGGGTACCAGGTCGTCGCCGACCCCCGGGGGTTCAGCCTCGCCGTACCGGCCGGGTACCGGCGTACCACCGACGACCAGCGGGTGTTCTACGGGTCGCCGGACGGGTCCGTGCGCATCGGGATCAGGACGTCGGCGGCGCCGGCCGGTGGCCCGCTGGGGGCGATGCGCTCCGCCGACCGGCAGGGCGCGGAGACCAACCCGGGCTACCGGGAGAACAAGGTCGTCCCGACGACGCACGACGGGCTGCCGGCCGCCCTGTGGGAGTTCACCTGGGACGGTTTCACCCGTACCGAGGGCGCCCGGCACACCTTCGACCTGTGCTGGGAGCAGGACGGGGTGCTGTACGACGTGTGGGTGTCGACGCCCGTCGGCCGGACCGCCGAGGCGCGCGGACACTTCGACGCGGCGCTGGACTCCTTCGTGCCGGGCGTAGGGGGCTCCGCGAGCCCCTGAGGGCGCCGGAGCGCGGACAGGGCCCCGCCGTCCGGAGTGCGCTCCGGACGGCGGGGCCCTGTGTCGGCGGTGCCCTCGGGGGCTCGGCTCGCCTCAGTCGCGGGACGCGGCGAGCTCGGCGACCCGGCCGCGGACCAGGTACCAGCCGCCGACCAGGGCGGCTCCGATGACCGGGACGAACATGACCGTGGTGCGGCCGACGCCGCCGTCGCACCACATCAGGACCAGGACCGTGACCAGGAAGGCCAGCGTGACGAGCTGGGTGTACGGGGCCCAGGGCAGGCGGTAGGACGGGCGCTCGACCTTGCCCTCGCGTGCGCGGCGCCAGAAGAAGAGCGAGCAGATCATGACCATCGCCCAGGTGCCGAGGATGCCGAGGGAGGCGAAGTTCAGGACGATCTCGAAGGCCTCGGACGGCATGAACTTGTTCAGCGCGACGCCGGCCAGACCGAAGGCGGCGGTGAACAGGACGCCGCCGTAGGGGACCTTGCCCTTGTTCATGCGGGCGGTGAACTTCGGTGCGGAGCCGGACATGGCCATCGAGCGCAGGATGCGGCCGGTGGAGTAGAGGCCGGAGTTGAGGCTGGAGAGGGCCGCGGTCAGGACGACCAGGTTCATGATCCCGGCGGTGCCGGGGATGCCCAGCTTGTCGAAGACGGTGACGAAGGGGCTCTGGCCGTCCGAGTACTCGGTGTACGGGAGCAGCAGCGCGAGGAGGATGACCGAGCCGACGTAGAAGATGCCGACGCGCCACATGATCGAGTTGATCGCCTTGGGCATGATCTTCTCGGGGTTCTCGGTCTCGCCGGCGGCGACGCCGCACAGCTCGACGGAGGCGTAGGCGAAGACCACGCCCTGGATCACGAGCAGCATCGGGAGCATGCCGACGGGGAAGATGCCGCCGTTGTCGGTGATGGTGGACAGGCCCGGGGTGTGGCCGTCGATCTCGTGGCTGGTGGCGACGAGGTAGATGCCGACGATCAGGAAGATCGTCAGGGCGGCGACCTTGACCAGGGAGAACCAGAACTCCATCTCGCCGAAGTACTTCACCGAGATCAGGTTCGCGGTGAGGACGATGGCGAGGGCGATGAACGCGAGGACCCACTGGGGGACGTCGGTGAACATCGACCAGAAGTGGGCGTAGGTGGCCGCGGCGGTGATGTCGGCGACGGTGGTCGTGGACCAGTTGAGGAAGTAGAGCCAGCCGGCCGTGTAGGCGCCCTTCTCCCCCATGAACTCGCGGGCGTAGGAGACGAAGGCGCCGGAGGAGGGGCGGTAGAGGACGAGCTCGCCGAGGGCCCGGACGACGAAGAAGGCGAAGACGCCGCACACCGCGTAGGCGATGGCGAGGGAGGGTCCCGCGCCGGCGAGGCGGCCGCCGGCGCCGAGGAACAGGCCGGTGCCTATCGCCCCGCCGATCGCGATCATGTTGATGTGGCGGGACTTGAGGTCCTTGCTGTAGCCCTCGTCACCGGCGTCGACATGGCGGGAAGACGCCGGGGCGGGGGCCTCGGTCAAGGTGCGGTCACTCATGTATGACTTCGCCTTCGTGGGGTCGGACAGGCAGGTCCGGACCGGCGTGCAGGGGAGCTGGGTGGTGTCCCCTGTGCCGCGATCCGGTGTTTTTGTCGCCCCAGGAGACCATGAGCCTCCGCCACCCGCCAAAATCCTCCCCTTGCGCACCGAAGCCCCCGACGACCATGGAAACGGGCGTCGGGGGCTTCGCGGGACCTCGAATGCGAGGCGGGAGCCTACTCGTGCGGCGCTGCCTCGGCCGCCTGGTCGAGGCGGAAGGCCTCGTTGCCCAGGCCGATGCGGGCGTGCACCTCGGGGCGGCGGCTGCGCAGCACGGCCCCGTACAGCAGGCCGGCCACGACGGCGGCGCCGATGATGCCGGGCAGCACCCAGCTGAGGACGGAGCCGTCCCCGGCGCCGACGAGGACGCCGAAGTCGCGGACGGTGTAGACGGCGATGGCGAGGAGGGCGAGGCCCGCGGCGCCGGCCGCGATCAGCCGCCAGATCTGGGCGCCGGCGGTGCCGCGCCGGACGAAGAAGGCGATGACGGCGAAGGAGGCGGCGGCCATGAGCAGGGTCACGCCGAGGGCCCCGACGCTGCCCATCCAGGTGAACAGGTGCAGGACCGGCGCGGTGGGGTCGCCCGTGGGCCTGTCGTCGGTGAGGGCGAAGGCGAGGACGACGACGGTGGCGACGACGGTCTGCAGGAGCGAGCCGGTGCCGGGGGCGCCGGTGCCGGCGTTGGTACGGCCGAAGGCGGCCGGGAGCAGGCCCTCGCGGCCCATGGCGAAGGCGTAGCGGGCGACGACGTTGTGGAAGCTGAGCATCGCCGCGAACATGCCGGTCACGAACAGGACGTGCAGGGTGTCGGTGAAGGCGGTGCCGAGGCGGTCCTCGGTGAGCTGGAAGAGCAGGCCGGGGCCGGCTTCGGCGGAGGTCTTGACCACCTCGGCGGGGCCGGTGGCGACGGTGAGGGCCCAGGCGCTGAAGGCGAAGAAGAGGGCGACGAAGCCGACGGCGAGGAACATGACGCGGGAGACGACGATGTGCGGCTTGCTGGTCTCCTCGGCGTAGACCGGGGACTGCTCGAAGCCGACGAAGGCGGCGATGCAGAAGCACAGGGCGGTGCCGAGCCCGGCGCCGCTGAGGGTCTCGGGGTTGAAGGCGTGCAGCGAGAGGCCTTCGGGGCCGGGCTTGCCGAGGGCGGCGGCGTCGAAGGCGACGACGAGGGCGCACTCGATGAGCAGGAGGACGCCGAGGACCTTGGCGTTGAGGTCGATCTTGAGCCAGCCGAGGGCGCCGGTGGCGGCGACCGCGAGCAGGGCCGGTATCCACCAGGCGAGTTCGATTTCGAGGTAGGTGGCGAAGAGGCCGGAGATCTCGAAGCCGAGGATGCCGTAGACGCCGACCTGCATGGCGCTGTAGGCGACGAGGGCGAGGATCGAGGCGCCGGCGCCCGCGGTGGGGCCGAGGCCGCGGGCGATGTACGCGTAGAAGGCGCCGGCGTTGTGGACGTGCCGGCTCATCTCGGCGTAGCCGACGCTGAAGAGCGCGAGGACGGCTCCGAGGATGACGAACAGCAGCGGCTGGCCGACGACCCCCATGACTCCGAAGGTCGTGGGCATGACACCTGCGACCACCATGAGGGGGGCGCTGGCGGCGAGCACGGAGAGCAGCAGCCCGGCGGTGCCGAGGCGGTCGGCGCGCAGGGCGCGGTCCTGGCCCTTGTACGTGCGGATCTCGGCCGCGTCTTGGAGCGTGGTGGATCTGCCCGTCGCCATGGCGGGTGTCCTTTCGGGGGGTCTGCGAGCCTTCGGGGGTCTTCAGGGGGTTTCGGGGGCGAAGGCTCTTCGGGGGTTGCGGGGACGAAGCGGGGACGAAGGCTCAGGCGGTCCCGAGCGCGACACTGCGCGCGGCGAGGAAGGCCTTGTGGGGGTCTAGGTCCGGGTAGGACCAGGGGGCCGGGGTCGCGTGGCTCCCGATGCGGTGGAAGAGCGCGGCGGCCTCGGCGGGGCGGCCCTCGCAGAGCTTGGCGTGGGCCAGGAAGTTGAGGTCCACGCGGTTGCGGGGGTGGTCCTCGCGCTCCCACTCCAGCCACCAGTCGAAGGCGGAGCGCAGCACCTGGCGGGCGCGGCGGCCCGACCAGTGGGCCACGGCGCCCGCGCTGCTGTCGGAGCCGTACTTGCCTGCGAGCACCCGGTAGCGCTCGGCGTGGGCGATGACGGGGAGCACGGCGAGCGGGGAGTCGGCCGGGGACTCCTCGGCGGCCCAGGCGGCGAAGTCGTAGACCTCGTGGAGCGGGTCGTGCCCGGACGCGGGGGTGCGCTCGGCCAGCTTGGCGACCATCAGGTGGTGGGCGTGGTGGTGCTCGCGGTGGCGGGCCCGGACCTGGTCGAAGTGGCGGCTGAACTCCTCCTCGGTGCCGAAGGCGCGGGTGAGCAGCAGCAGTCCGAGCCAGGGCGTGGGGTCTGCGGGGAGCAGCGCGGCGGCCCGCCGGCAGGCCTCCTCGGCGGCCTCGGGCGTGCCCTTGCGGCGCAGGGCGGTGAAGACGGCCGCGCAGGCGAGGAGGGTCGTGGCGTCGGCGCTGTCGGGCTCGGCGAGCAGCCACTCGCGGGCCCAGGCGGTGGCGGCCGGGGTCTCGGCGAGGACGACGAGGCGGTGGCCGCGGCGGTCCCAGTCGTCGCCGGTGGTGACGAGGAGGGAGCGGGCCTTGGCCCAGCGGCCCTGGGTGAACTGGCTCCGTACGTCGACCAGTTCGCTGTCGCAGAGGGCCGAGTCGAAGAGCTGGGCGTCCCGCTTGCGGGCGCGGCCGAGGGGCGGCGGAGGGGGGGACATCCGCGGAATTCCCTCCAGGACGCGGGCGATTGGACGGTGTGGCCGAATGATCACGCACAGCAAAGCGGTAGGCACTGCTCCGAGTCAAGGTCCAGTCCACTGGGTGGCGCGTTTCAACTGGTGCGGCGAGGGAGCGAGTTGAACGACTTGTTCCGGTTCGCCGGTCTCGTGGGGGCAGTGCGTAAGGTGGACTCATGGCGACCTACGACGATCTTCAGCCGTTCGAGCTGGGCTTTCCCGGACCGCTGCGCGACATGCTGGTGGCGGCCGTGCTGAGCGGTGCGAAGACTTCCACGACGGGACTGCTCCAGTGGTACGAGACCGCGGGCGAGCCGCTGCCCGCGGCCGGCGGGCGGTTCGCGATGGTGGACTCCGACGAGCGCGCGGTGGCCGTCCTGGAGATCACGGATGTCCGGGTGCTCCGGCTCGCCGACGTGGACCTGCGGCACGCGCTGGACGAGGGCGAGGGGTACACCTCAGTGGCCGAATGGCGTGCCTCGCACGAGGGGTTCTGGCACAGTGCGCCGCTGCGCGAGGAGCTCGGCGACCCGGA
Organism: Streptomyces sp. NPDC051183; assembly: GCF_040682455.1. Taxonomy (NCBI): domain Bacteria; kingdom Bacillati; phylum Actinomycetota; class Actinomycetes; order Kitasatosporales; family Streptomycetaceae; genus Streptomyces; species Streptomyces sp. NPDC051183. The sequence continues at coordinate 129,839 of NZ_JBFBBA010000007.1, read as the reverse complement.
GTTCACGGTGGACGACGACACCCCGGTGGTGGCGGAGCGCTTCCGGATCGTGGCCCGGCTGGACTGATGCGCCCGCGGCGGGCAGCCCCCCGAGCCGGGGGGTGCCCCGAGCCGGTGAGTGCCCCGAGCCGGGGGGTGCCCCGAGCCGGTGAGTGCCCCGAGCCGGGGGGTGCCCCGAGCCGGTGAGTGCCCCGAGCCGGTGAGTGCCCCGAGCCGGTGAGTGCCCCGAGCCGGTGAGTGCCCCGAGCCGGTGAGTGCCCCGAGCCGGTGGGGGCTGCCCGCGCGGACACCTCGTACGGTCAGCCGACCGCCTTCGCCGCGGCGCGCCCGGCGGCGCGGCCCGAGAAGATGCAGCCGCCGAGGAAGGTGCCCTCCAGGGCGCGGTAGCCGTGCACCCCGCCGCCGCCGAAGCCGGCCGCCTCGCCCGCCGCGTACACGCCCGGCAGCGGCTCGCCGTCCGAGGCCAGGACCCGCGAGGACAGGTCGGTCTCCAGTCCGCCCAGGGACTTGCGGGTCAGGATCGAGAGCCGCACCGCGATCAGCGGGCCGGCCGCGGGGTCCAGGATCCGGTGCGGGGCGGCGGTGCGGATCAGCTTGTCGCCGAGGTACTTGCGGGCGCCGTGGATGGCCGTCACCTGGAGGTCCTTGGTGAAGGGGTTGGCGATCTCCCGGTCCCGGGAGACGATCTCGCGGCGCACCGTCTCCTCGTCGAGCAGGTCCTCCTTGGTGATCTCGTTCATCCGGCGGACCAGCGCCGACAGGTCCCGCTCGACGACGAAGTCCGCTCCGTTGTCCATGAACGCCTGCACCGGGCCCGGTACGGCCTGCCGGGCGCGGTCGATGACACCGCGGATCGACTTGCCGGTCAGGTCCGGGTTCTGCTCGGAGCCGGAGAGGCCGAACTCCTTGCCGATGATGCGCTGGTTGAGCACGAACCAGGTGTGGTCGTGGCCCGACTTCATGATGTGGTCGAGGGTTCCGAGGGTGTCGAAGCCCGGGAAGAGCGGTACGGGAAGCCGCTTGCCCGTCGCGTCCAGCCAGAGCGAGGACGGCCCGGGCAGGATGCGGATGCCGTGCCTGGCCCAGATCGGGTCCCAGTTCTCGATGCCCTCGGTGTAGTGCCACATCCGGTCCTTGTTGATGTGGCTGGCGCCGGCCGCCTCCGCGATGCCGAGCATCAGCCCGTCCACGTGCGCCGGGACCCCGGAGAGCATCCGCTTCGGCGGCGTGCCGAGCCGGGCCGGCCACTGGCTGCGCACGAGGTCGTGGTTGCCGCCGATGCCGCCGCTGGTCACGATCACGGCCTGGGCGCGCAGGGAGAAGACCCCGGCGCTCTCGCGGCCGCTCGCGGTTCCCCGTACGGCGTCGGAGGGCTCCAGCACCTCGCCGGTGACGGTGTCCACCGCGCCCGCCGTGCGGGAGAGCCCGGTGACCCGGTGGCGGAACCTCAGCTGGACCAGGCCGCGGGCCACGCCCGCGCGGACGCGCCGCTCGAAGGGCTCCACCAGGCCGGGGCCGGTGCCCCAGGTGATGTGGAAGCGGGGTACGGAGTTGCCGTGGCCGTTGGCGTCGTAGCCGCCGCGCTCGGCCCAGCCGACCACGGGGAAGAAGCGCACGCCCTGCGCGTGCAGCCAGGGGCGCTTCTCGCCGGCCGCGAAGTCGACGTACGCCTCGGCCCAGCGGCGCGGCCAGGCGTCCTGCGGCCGGTCGAAGCCGGCCGTGCCCAGCCAGTCCTGGAGGGCGAGGTCGCGGCTGTCCTTGATCCGCATCCGGCGCTGCTCGGGCGAATCGACGAAGAACAGGCCGCCGAAGGACCAGTGCGCCTGCCCTCCGAGGGACTGCTCGGGCTCCTGGTCGAGCAGGATGACCTTGCGGCCGGCGTCGACGAGTTCGGCGGTGGCCACGAGGCCCGCGAGCCCCGCCCCGATCACGATCACGTCTGCGTCGTACGTCATGCGAAACCCGTCCTCCGTCGGTGGTGGGGCGATCCTTGGCTACGGACCGGTAACCCGTCAACAGGGGTGATTGGATGGATCTCATGAGCGCCGCTGATGAAGTACTGGACGTGGTGGACCGGGACGACCGGGTGACGGGGCAGGCCCCGCGGGGCGAGGTGTACGCGGGCGGGCTGATCCACCGGTGCGTGTTCGTACGGGTGAGGGACGCCGCGGGGCGGACCTTCGTCCACCGCAGGACGGCGTCGAAGCTGGTCTTCCCCTCGTACTACGACATGTTCGTGGGCGGGGTCCTGGGCGCCGGGGAGAGCTACGCGCAGGCCGCGCTGCGGGAGGCGGAGGAGGAGCTGGGCGTGACGGGACTGGCGCAGCCGCAGCCGCTGTTCAAGTTCCTGTACGAGGGCGCGGGCGGGGCCTGGTGGAGCTACGTGCACGAGGTGCGGTGCGAACTCCCGGTCCGGCCGCAGGTCTCGGAGGTGGCGTGGCACGACTGGCTCCCCGCGGCGGAACTGGAGCGGCGGGTGGCGGACGGGCAGTGGGCCTGGGTGCCCGACGGGCTGGAGGCCCACCGGCGGCTGCAAGGGTTCCTGGAGTCGCGCCAGTAGATTGACGGGGTGATCGACTTCGTCAAGGACGTGCGGCTCTGGTTCGCACCCCAGCGGGTGCGGGACGAGGGCGAGACCCCCGACTACCGCTTCTCGCTGGCCAACGAGCGGACCTTCCTGGCCTGGATCCGGACCGCCCTCGCCCTCGTGGGCGGCGGCTTCGCGGTGGACCAGTTCCTGCCCGACCTGCGGTGGGGGGTGCGGGTCGGGATGGCCTTCGCCCTGCTCGCGGTGGGCGCGGCCTGTGCGCTGCGGGCGGTGAACCACTGGGTGCGCTGCGAGCGGGCGATGCGGCGGGGCGAGGACCTGCCGCTGTCCCGGTTCCCGGTGGTGCTGAGCCTGGGGGTGGGGCTGGTCGCGGTGGCGATGGTGGTCGTCGTGCTGCTGGGCTGGACGACGGGCCGGTGAGCACCGGCGCGCACCGCGAGGGCGCCGTCGGCGCGCAGCGCGACGCCGGGTTGCAGCCGGAGCGGACCCGGCTGGCGTGGCGGCGTACGACGCTCGCCTGTTCGGTGACGGCCGTACTGGCGCTGCGGCAGGTGCTGCACGGGTCCGGCTCCTCCCTGGAGGTCATCGGCGCGGCGGGCATCGCCCTGCTCTGGCTGGCCTTCCTGTGGGTGGCGCACCGGCGGATGCGGGCGCTGGCGGCGGACCGGCCCGCGGCGCTGGCGCCGCGGGCGGCACTGGCGGCGGTGGCGTGCACGCTGGCGCTGGCCTCGGTGGCGGTGACGGTCATCGTCTGAGCCGCAGATCGGATGGTCCGGCTTGCACGCGCCCCGGGGAATCGGCGGGAACACGGGGTAGACACAACGGGCGATCCGGGGCAATCCGCACTAGCCTCGGCGCCATGACGACCCTGCACCACGAACACCCCACGCACGAGCACGCGCACGGCCCGGACTGCGGTCACACCCGGGTCGAACACGGCGATCACATCGACTACGCGCACGACGGCCACCTGCACCGCGAGCACTCGGGCCACTGGGACGAGTGCGAGCCCACCGGACACTCCGCCCACGAGGGCCACGAGCACACGCACGGCACGGACTGCGGGCACGAGGCGGTCCGGCACGGCGACCACGTCGACTACGTGCACGACGGGCACCGGCACGCGGCCCACGACGGCCACTACGACGACCACTGAGCCGCCGCTCTCCCCCGCCCGCCCCCACCCGTCCCCGCCTCCCCCTGCGCCCACCCCTCCCCTCCCCCGGCGTCGCCGCGACTGGCAGGATGCCGACCGTCCGTCGAAGCGACCCGGGGAGAGCGCGCATGACCATCGACGACCCGTACCTCGTCCGACCCGCGCCGGGGGTCCACGCCTACGTCCAGCCGGACGGCGGCTGGTGCCTCAACAACGCCGGCTTCGTGAGCGACGGGGGCCGGACGCTGCTCGTCGACACCGCCGCCACCGAACGGCGGGCACTGGCGCTGCGCGACGCGGTCGTCGCGGCCGGAGCGGCGCTGCCCCGCACGGTGGTCAACACCCACCACCACGGCGACCACACCTACGGCAACGGCGTGTTCGCCCCCGAGGCTCTGATACTGGGCCACGACAACGCGCGGGCCGAGCAGCTCGCCGCCGGGCACCAGCTGGAGATGATCTGGCCCGCCACCGACTTCGGCGCGATAGAGATCACGGCACCCACCCTCACCTACAGCGATCGGATGACCCTGCACGTCGGCGAGACGGAGGTACAGGTCATCCACCCCGGCGTGGCGCACACCACCGGGGACTCGGTCGTGTGGCTCCCGCGCCAGCAGGTCGTGTTCACCGGGGACCTGGTCTTCGCCGAGGGCACGCCGTTCCTCGCGATGGGTTCGCTGGCCGGGTCCCTGCGGGCGCTGGAGCTGCTGCGCTCGCTGGGCGCGCAGACCGTCGTACCGGGGCACGGGCCGCTGACCGACCCCTCGGCGTACGAGTCCACCGAGCGCTACCTGCGGTACGTGGACGCCCTCGCCCGGGAGGGCCGGGCGCAGGGGCTGCCCCCGCTGGAGGTGGCGCGCCGGGCCGACCTCGGCGAGTTCGCCGCCTGGCGGGAGAGCGAGCGGCTCGTGGCCAACCTCCACCGGGCGTACTCGGAGCTCGCCGGGGAGCCGGAGGGCGCGGCCCTGGACATCCTGACGGTGCTGCGGGACATGACGGTGATGAACGGCGGGACGCCGATCCTCTGCCACGCCTGACCGGGAGCGGGGCGGGGCGGGAGCGGGGCGGGGCGGGAGCCGGGCGGGGCGGGAGCCGGGCGGGGCGGGAGCCGGGCGGGCCGGGAGCGGGCCGGCCGGAGGAGTTCTTTCGGCCCGCACTCTGGACGGCATACCGACTGGTCGGCATGATGGCTCACGACATCATCGACCCAGTACGGAGGCGCCCGCCATGACCTCAGCCTCAGCCTCGGCACCGACCGGTCCGCGGGGCCTGGATCTGGAGCGGCTGCGCGGCCACCTCGACGCCGCGCGGCCGGGACTCGTGAGCGGGGCGCTGAGCGGCCGGCTGATCGAGGGCGGCCGCTCGAACCTCACGTACGAGATCACCGACGGGACCGCCCGCTGGGTGGTGCGCCGGCCGCCGCTCGGCCACGTACTGGCCACCGCGCACGACATGCGGCGCGAGCACCGGGTCATCGCGGCGCTGCACCCGACCGCCGTGCCGGTGCCCGAGCCGGTGCTGCTCTGCGAGGACGAGTCGGTCCTCGGTGCGCCGTTCTACGTCATGGAGTACGTGGACGGGGTGCCGTACCGGACGGCCGGCCAGCTCGCGGCCCTCGGCCCCGAGCGCACCCGGCGGGCCGTGCTCAGCCTGGTTGACACGCTGGTCGAGCTGCACGCGGTGGACCCCGGGGCGGTGGGCCTGGGCGACTTCGGCCGGCCCGAAGGCTTCCTGGACCGGCAGCTGCGCCGCTGGGGCAAGCAGCTCGCGGCCTCCCGGGGCCGGGAACTGGCGGGCATCGACGAACTGCACGGCGCGCTCGGCCGGGCCCTGCCCGACCCCCCCGCCCCCACGGTGGTGCACGGGGACTTCCGGCTCGACAACGTGCTGATCGGCGCATCCCCGTCCGGTACCGACACCATCCGCGCGGTGCTGGACTGGGAGATGTCCACGCTCGGCGATCCGCTGACGGACCTCGGGCTGCTGGTGATGTACAGCTCCGACCTGGGCCTGACCGAGTCCCCGGTCAGTACGACGAGCGGGGCGCCCGGCCACCCGACGCCCGCCGAGCTCGTCGAGCGGTACGCCGCCCGCTCCGGCCGGGACACCGGGGCTATCGCCTGGTACACGGCCTTCGCCTGGTTCAAGCTCGCGGTGATCCTCGAAGGCATCCACTACCGGTACACGCTCGGGCAGACCGTCGGGGCGGGCTTCGACCGGATCGGCGAGCTGGTCCCGGTCTTCATCGAGCACGGACTGACCACCCTCAAGGACCTTCAGGAAGGCTGAGGCACGCACCCATGGACTTCGCATTCGACGCCCGGACCGAGGAACTCCGCGAGCGGCTCCTCGCGTTCATGGAGGAGTACGTCTACCCGGCGGAACCCGTCGCCGCCGAGCAGCGCGCGCGGCTGGCCTCGCCCTGGGACACCCCGGCCGTCTTCGGTGAACTGAAGGCCGAAGCGCGCCGTCAGGGCCTGTGGAACCTCTTCTTGCCCGATGCCGAGTACGGCGCCGGGCTGACCAACCTCCAGTACGCCCCGCTGGCCGAGATCACCGGCCGCAGCCCGCACCTGGCGCCGACGGCGACCAACTGCGCGGCCCCGGACACGGGGAACATGGAGCTCCTCGCCCAGTTCGCGAGCGAGGAGCAGAAGAAGCAGTGGCTGCATCCGCTGCTGGCGGGCGAGATCCGCTCCGCCTTCGCGATGACCGAGCCCGAGGTGGCCTCCTCGGACGCGACGAACATCGAGACGCGCATCGAGCGCGTCGGCGACGAGTACGTGGTCACCGGACGCAAGTGGTTCATCTCCGGGGCCATGAACCCGGACTGCCGGATCTTCATCGTCATGGGCAAGACCGATCCGGACGGCCCCGACCCGCGCCGCCAGCAGTCGATGGTCCTGGTCCCCCGCGACACCCCGGGCGTGGAGGTGCGCCGGGCGATGACCGTGTACGGGTACGAGGACCACGACCACGGCGGCCACGCCGAGGTGGTCTTCGACGGCGCCCGGGTCCCGGCGGGGAACCTGATCGGCGAGGAGGGCACGGGCTTCGCCATCGCCCAGGCGCGGCTCGGGCCGGGCCGGATCCACCACTGCATGCGGCTGATCGGCATGGCGGAGCGGGCCATCGAGCTGATGTGCCGCCGCGCGGTCGGACGTACCGCCTTCGGCAAGGAGCTGGCCGCGCAGGGCGTCGTGCAGAACTGGATCGCGGACGCCCGGGTCACGGTGGAGCAGCTGCGGCTGCTGGTGCTCAAGACGGCCTGGCTGATGGACACGGTCGGGAACCGGGGGGCGCACACCGAGATCCAGGCCATCAAGATCGCGACCCCGCGGGCCGTCGTACGGATCCTGGACGACGCGGTGCAGCTGCACGGTGCGGGCGGGGTCAGCCAGGACTTCCCGCTGGCCGAGCTGTGGGCGGCGGCGCGGACGCTGCGGCTGGCGGACGGGCCGGACGAAGTGCACCAGCGCTCGCTGGCCCACCGGGAGCTGAAGCGCTACCGCTGACGCGCACGCCGTGGGCAGGGGTGGGGGCAGGGGCTCGGGCCGGGGCTTCGGGGTGGTCTAAACCACCCCGAAGGTCCGATATATTCGGCTTCTCCCCCCACTGAAAGTGCGTACCGTCATGCCCAGCTCCACCCTGGCCCCGCCCGCCACCGCCGCCACCGCCGCCACCCCCGCCGCCACCGTCGCGGAGAGGAGGGCCAACCCCGGCCCGCTCGGGCTGGCCGCGTTCGCCCTCACCACCTTCGTGCTCAGCCTCTTCAACTCGGGGCTGATCTCGAACGCGGCCCTCAGCGCGGTCGTACTGCCGCTGGCCCTCTTCTACGGCGGCCTCGCGCAGTTCGTCGCGGGCGTCCTGGAGTTCCGCCGCGGCAACACCTTCGGCACCACCGCGTTCGTCTCGTACGGCGCGTTCTGGATGTCCTTCGCCGGCTACGTGAAGTTCGTCGTCCCCACCCTGCCCGCCGACCAGGCGCACGTCGCCACCGGCTGGTTCCTCGTGGCCTGGTTCATCTTCACCGCGTACATGTCCATCGCCGCGCTGCGCCTCGACCTCGCGCACCGGGCGCTGTTCATCGTGCTGGCGCTGACCTTCCTCTTCCTCGCGCTCGGCGACCTCGCCGAGACCACCGCCCTGACCCACACCGGCGGCTTCCTCGGCCTGCTGTGCGCGGGCATCGCGTGGTACATCTCCTTCGCCGTCGTGGCGCAGGAGACCTGGGGCCGCAAGGTCCTGCCGCTCGGCTGAGGCCCCGCCCGGGAGGCCCCCGCCGGGGCTACCCGGCGCTCCCTACGGGCGCAGTGCCCGCAGCAGCAGGTCCGCTAGGTGGTCGGCGACCTGCTGCGGCGTGAGCGGGCCGTCCTCCCGGTACCAGGTGGACAGGTGGTGGACCGACCCGAAGTGGTAGTCCACCACCAGGTCGGCCGGGGTGGCCGTGGAGAACACGCCCGTGCGCTGGCCCTCCTCGACCAGTGCCCGGAACCGCTCGTGGTAGCGCCGGCGCTCCGCCCGTACCTGCTTGAACTTCTCCGGGCTCAGCTGGTGCATCGACCGGAAGAAGATCATCGCGTCGTCGAGGTTCTCGATGGTCGTGACGACCACGTCGGCGGCCGCGGCGCGCAGCCGGTCCTCGACCGGGGCATCGGATCCGGCCACCGCGTCCAGCCGCTGCTGCTGGAGGCGCAGCATGCGCGCGTACACCTCGTGCAGCAGGTCGTCCTTGGAGCCGAAGTAGTGGTAGAGAGCTCCCTTGGTGACTCCGGCCGCCTCGACGATCTCCTGTACCGAGGTGCGGTCGTAGCCGCGCTCGGCGAACAGCCTGGTGGCGACGGCAAGCAGCCGCTGCGGTACCGGCGCCTCGTGCGCGGCTTCGGTTTCCGTGGTCCTGGCGGCCATGGCGCTCGCCTTCCCTTCCTTCTTGCGGACGTTCCTGCGTGACGCGGTGCGGACGTACGGCCGTTTTCAGCCGCGCTCGCGCAGTTCCCGTCGCAGGATCTTGCCACTGGTCGTCTTCGGAAGGACAGGCAGGATCTCGACCTGGCGCGGGTATTTGTACGCGGCGATGCGCGCGGCGCAGTACGCGGACAGTTCCGCCGGGTCGGCGGTGGTCCCGGGGCGCAGGCTGACGTACGCCTTCACGCTCTCGCCGCGGTACGGGTCCGGGACCCCGACCACGGCCGCCTCGCGGACGGCGGGGTGGGTGTAGAGCACGTCCTCCACCTCGCGCGGCCAGACCTTGAACCCGGAGGCGTTGATCATGTCCTTCTTGCGGTCCACGACGTAGAGCCAGCCGTCCGGGTCCATGAACCCGACGTCCCCGGTGCGCAGTTCGCCGTCCGGGAAGGCCTTGGCGGTGTCGGCCGGCAGGCCCCAGTAGCCGGGGACCACCTGCGGGCCGCGGACGGCTATCTCGCCGGTCTCGCCGAAGGGCACCTCGGCGCCGCTCTCGTCCAGGATCCGTACGAGGGTGTCGGCGCCGGGCAGCCCCACCGAGAGGGTGCCGGAGGCGGGGTCGACGGGCGCCTCGCGGTGCGCGGGGACCGAGGCGCAGGGGGCGGTGCACTCGGTGAGGCCGTAGCCGTTGCGCAGGTAGAAGCCGAAGGCGGCGCGCAGGCGTTCCACGAGTGCGGGCGGGAGCGGGGCCCCGCCGGAGGAGACGACCTGGAACGAGGAGAAGTGGCCGGGGGTGACGGCGGGGTGGGCGGCGAGGGCCATGAAGGCGGTGGCCGGGCCGATGGTGTAGGCGGGACGGTGTTCGAGGAAGGCGTCGAGGACGACGCCCGCGTCGAAGCGGTTGGCGAGGACGAGGGTGCCGGCGTTGGTGAGGCAGGCGGTGAGCTCGCAGACCATGCCGGTGATGTGGAAGAGCGGGGCGAGCGCGAAATAGGCGGCGCCCTCGGGCAGGGGGTGGCCGGCGACCTGCCGGGCGGCGTTGTGGGTGAGGGCGCCGTGCGGGTTCATGGCGCCCTTGGGGGCGCCGCTGGTCCCCGAGGTGTAGCTGATGAGGGCGGTGTCGGCGGCGGTGAGCCCCGGGTCCGGCGGGGCGGGGTGGCCCCGGCGGGCCACGGCACCGAGATCGGCGGCGCGCCCTGCGGGCAGGGGGGCCGGCTCCGGCGGGGGCGCGGTGGGGGCGCCGAGGACGCGGGGGTCGTCGCGGGTCTGGAAGTCGCGGTCCGAGGCGGTCAGGGTGACCCGTACGCCCGTCCCGCGGGCGGCCTCGGCGAGGTACGCCGACCAGGCGCCGCGCTCGCAGACCAGCGCGGCGGCGCCCGAGTCGCGCAGGACGTGCCCGACCTCCAGCGACTTGTACATCGGGTTGAGCGGGACGACGACCGCCCCGGCCTTCCAGGCGGCCAGGACGGCGAGCACGAAGTGCGGGGTGTTCTGGAGCATGACCGCGACCCGGTCGCCGCGGCCGATGCCGTGCGCGGCGAGGTGGCCCGCGACGGAGTCGGAGAGCGCGTCGGCCTCGGCGTAGCCGATCCGGCCGTCGAAGTAGGCCAGCGCGGTGCGCCCGGGGGCGCGGGACACGGCGTCGCGGAAGGCCTGCAGCACGCTGGGCGCCGGGGAGATCGGCGCCCGCTGGGCCGGGCTGAGCCGGGCGACCCAGGGCTTGGCGGCGTACCGCGAGGGCGGGGTGCGGCCTTGCGTCAACGCGACTCCCATTTCTGCTGGAGGTGGTTCATGCCGCTCAGCCAGCGGTCCGGCTCGGTCGCGCGGGCGGCGTAGAAGTCCGCGACCTCGGGGTGCGGGAGGATCAAGAACCGGCCCTTCTCCATGCCGTCGAACAGTGCGGACGCGACCGCTTCCGGCTCGATCGCGGTCGGCGCGAGGACCAGCTCGCCCGCCGAACCCGCGGCGGTGAGCATGTCGGTGCGCACTCCCTGCGGGCAGATGGCGTGGACCTGGACACCGCGGTGGCGGTAGGTCAGCGAGAGCCATTCCGCGAAGGCCAGCGCGCCGTGCTTGGTGACACTGTACGGCGCCGCTCCGATCATGGTCAGCAGCCCTGCGGCCGAGACGGTGGACACGAAGCGGCCGCTCCCCCGCTCCAGCCAGTCCGGCAGCAGCAGCCTGGCCGCGCGCACGTGGGCCATGACGTTGGTGTCCCAGGCGGCCTCCCAGACGGACTCGTCCGCGAACGCGTCGCCGCCGGAGGCGAGTCCGGCGTTGGCGCAGTAGACGTCGACCGTGCCGCCCAGCGCCGCACGGGCCTCGGCCACGATCGCCGAGGCGTCGCCGGGCACCGCGACGGCCCGTGCGCCGATCGCGTCCGCGACGGCCGCGGCCTTGGCGGGGTCGAGGTCGTTGACCACGACCGTGGCCCCCTCGGCGGCGAAGCGGTGGGCGAGGGCGGCGCCGATGCCGCCTCCCGCGCCGGTGACGACGACTCGCTGGTCCTGGAACGCGCTCACGGGATTCACCTTTCACCGCCGACTGATGCCCGGCAGACTAACCAGTCGGTATGTGCCTGTGGAAGGGGTCCTGCGCCTAGCTTGACGGGATGACTCTGTCGCGACGGGGGTTGCTGGGGCTGGCCGGGGCCGTGGGTGCGGTGGGGGCCGCGGGGGTGGCCGGCGCCGCCGAGCCGGTGGCGGTGGCGGTGGCGGCCGCGGACCGGGTGCGGACCGGGTTCGAGCAGCTCGCCGCGGACGGGTACCGCGTGCTCGCCGGACAGAAGGTCGGGGTGGTCACCAACCCCACCGGGATCACCGCCGACGCCCGCCACATCGTCGACGTACTGCATGCGGACCCGCGGGTGGACCTGGTCGCGGTGTTCGGGCCCGAGCACGGCTTCCGCGGGACCGCGCAGGCGGGCGGCTCGGAGGGCGCGGGGCGGGATCCGGCGACCGGGCTGCCCGTGTACGACACGTACGACAAGAGCGGGCAGCGGCTCGCGGACGTGTTCACGGCGGCCGGGGTCGACACCGTCGTCTTCGACATCCAGGACGTCGGCGCCCGCTTCTACACCTACATCTGGACCCTCTACGACTGCATGCGCGCGGCCGCGCTGGCCGGCAAGGCGGTGGTGGTGCTCGACCGGCCGAACCCGGCGGGCGGGCGGCGGGCCGCGGGGCCGGTGCTGCAGCGCCCGTACGCGAGCTTCGTGGGCAGGGAGCCCGTCGCGCTCGCTCACGGGATGACGGCGGGCGAGCTGGCCCTGCTCTTCAACGGGGAGTTCCTGGCCGCGAACCCGCCCCGGCTCCGGGTGGTGCGGATGTCCGGCTGGCGGCGGGAGTCGTTCTTCGGGGCGACCGGGCTGCCGTGGGTGCCGCCGAGTCCGAACATGCCGACGCCGGACACGGCCCTCGCGTACGCCGGGACCTGCCTGTTCGAGGGGACCAACCTGTCCGAGGGGCGCGGGACGACCACGCCCTTCGAGGTGCTGGGCGCGGAGGGCCTCGACCGGCGGTGGGCGGGGGCGGCGAACGGGCTGGGGCTGGGCGGGGTGTGGTTCCGGGAGGCGTACTTCACTCCGTCCTTCTCCAAGTACGCCGGGAAGGTGTGCGGCGGGGTCCGGCTCATCGTGCACGACCGGGAGGCCTTCGACCCGGTACGGGCCGGGATCGGCCTGCTGGTCACCGCGCGGCGCGCGTGGAGCGGCTTCGGCTGGCGCGCGGACCAGTGGATCGACCGGCTGACCGGCTCGGACCGGGTGCGGCAGATGGTGGACGCGGGGGCCGGGGTGGAGGAGATCGCGGGCGACTGGGCGGCGGAGCTGGCGCGGTTCGAGGCGGTGCGGGGGCGGTACCTCTTGTACTGAGTCCGCGGCGGGTGCGTGGCCGCGGTCCGCGGCGGATGCGTAACCGCGGTCGGCGGCAGGGCAGTGGCGGCGGTCGGCGGCGGGTCGATGGCAGGGTCGGCGGCAGGGCAGTGGCGGCGGGGCAGTGGCGGCGGGCCGATGCCAGGGTTGGCCGCAGGGCAGTGGCGGCGGTCGGCGGCGGGGGCAGCGGCCGGGTCCGCGGTGGGGTCCGTGGCGGGTCCGCGACGGCGGTCGGCGGCGGGGTCGTGGAGGCGGTCCGCCGCGGGTCGACGGCGGTCCGCGGCGTGGTCGGCGGCGGTCCGCGGCGCGTTCGACGGCGATCCGCGGCGCGTTCGGCGGCGGTCCTGCGGTGGAGTCCGCGGCCGGGGCTGCGACTGACCGTGCCGCAGGTCTGGCCGGGCGGGCGCGGTCGCAGGATGCTGGCTCCGCTGGAGGCGTACGCGTGAGCGCGGAGGGGGACGTCGTGGCGGACATCGGTACGGACATGGGTGCGGGTGCGGCTGGGGGGCGTGCGCATGCGGGTGCGCATGCGGTCGGCGGGGCGGCCATCGGCGTCGGGCCGTACGCGGAGCTGGTCTTCGACGCCGACGGGGACCCGGACCGGGGCGCGCGGGAGGCGCTCTCGCGCATCGAGGCCACCGATCTGCTGGTCTTCGCGCACGGCTGGAACACCGACCCGTCCACCGCGACCCGGCTCTTCGACCGGTTCTTCGCCCCCTTCCCGGGACTGGTGGGCTCAGGGGTGCGCCTGGGGTACGTGGGGGTCGTGTGGCCCTCGATCCGCTTCTCCGACGAGCCGATACCCGACTTCGACGCCCCGGGCGCCCTCGCGGAGCCGGGCTACGGTCCGGCCCTGGACCCTCGTACCCGGGAGGCGCTCGGGGCCTTCTGGCCGCACCGGCCTGCGGAGCTGGACCGGGTCGCCGAACTGCTGGAGGAGCGGCCGGAGTCGGAGGCCGCCTTCACCGAATTCGGGGCTCTGGTACGGGAGCTGGCCGGGGTGGACGCGGTCGCCACGGCCATCGCCCCGGCCGTGCCGATGATCTTCACCGCGGACGTCCTGGAGGTGTGCCGGGCCCTCACCGAAGCCCTGGCCGAGGCAGGCGCCGCACTGCCCGAGGGGCCCTCCGTACCGGGATTCTCGGTCGGCGGGGGCCTGCGGAAACTGTGGAGCGGCGCCAAGGAGCTGCTGCGCCAGGCGACGTACTACCAGATGAAGGCGCGCGCGGGGGTGGTCGGCGAGCGCGGTCTCGGCCCGGTGCTCGCGGAGCTGGCCGGCCACCGTCCGGCGCTGCGGATCCATCTGGTCGGGCACAGCTTCGGCGCCCGGGTGGTGTCCTTCTCGCTGCGCGCGGTGCCGGACGGGATGCGGAACGTGAAGTCCCTGACCCTGCTCCAGGGCGCCTTCTCCCACTACGCGTTCGCCGACAGCCTGCCCCACGCCAGAGGTCGCGGCGGCGCCCTGCGCGGGCTGCAGGGCAGGGTCGACGGACCGGTGGCCGCCTGCCATTCCCCGCACGACTCGGCGCTCAAGGTCTTCTACCCGCTGGCCTCCCGGATGGCGGGTGATTCGGCCGGACTCCTGGGCTTCGACGAGCGGTGGGGCGCGATCGGGCACGACGGGGTCCAGGCGGTGCCGGGCGCGCCGCGGCTGACCTTGGACGCGGTGCTGCGCGAGGGGCTGCCGGCGGCCGGATGCGTCAGTGTGGACGCGGGCTCGGTCGTCCGGCGCGGCGGCGCGCCCTCGGGGGCGCACAGCGATATCTGCCACGAGGAGCTGGCCCGGGTGGTGGTTGCGGCGGGGCGCATGGGGCGCTGAATTCCGGCCATGTGCCACCCGCACGCCTCGACCGCCCCCGCATGCGCCCACACCCGGCAGGGCATGTTGGGCACATCAAGGTACGCGATGGGGCGCGGGCGCGGCGCACGGCGGAGGTGAAGGTGTGATGGCAGGTTTCCGGAGTCTGGCCTACCAGGTACGGGACGCGCGCAACGACCGCGCCCTGCGGCGCCATTCGCTGCGCCGCTGCCTGGAGCGGTTCGCCCCGTACGGGCACCGGGCGACCTGGTGGCACCTGTGCGACCGGCACGGGATCGCCCCCGAGGACCGGGCGGCCGATCCGCAGCGGCTGGTCGCCGCGCTGGAGGAGTTGGAAGAGGCGCGGGCGGTCTGGCTGGAGTACGAGCGCCAGTTCGCGGAGCGGCGCCGGCGGGAGAAGCACGACGGGCTGCGCCGGCCGGAGTGGGCGTGGGGCGGGAGCGGGGACGCGGTCGTGCGGTGCGCGGATCCGGGGGTGCGGCCGGAGGGGACGCTGGGCGAGGTGCTGCGAAGACTGGTGGCCGCACTGGAGTCGACGCCGGGGACGGCGTGCCCGGTGTGCGGGGAGCAGGAGTTGCACTGGCCGTCGGCCGCGGGTGCCGGGGGCGGGCCCTGGGCGGGCGCGTGGGCCTGGGACGGGCCGCTGTGCGCGGGCTGCGGGATCGTCGTGCCGAGGCCGGCGCTGACCGAGTCGGCTCTGGGCGATTCGGCTCTGGGCGATTCGGCTCTGGGCGATTCGGCTCTGGGCGATTCGGCTCTGGGCGGCCCGTCCGGGGCGGACTCGGCGGCGGGGGCCGCCGCGTGAGCGTGCGGCGGCTGCTGGTGTCACTGAACGGGGCGCGGGGCGCCGCCGACGGGGCGGCCGTGCCGATGTCCCCCGAGGATGTGGTGGAGTCGGCGCTCGGGGCGGTCGCCGCCGGGGCCGGGGAGGTGCTGGTGCACCCCAGGACCCCGTGCGGGCGGGAGAGCCTGTCGGCGCGGGTGGTGGGACCGGTGCTGGAGGCACTGCGGGGTGCGGGGTGCGGCGTACCGGTCTGCGTGGCCGCGAGCATCGCCGCCGAGCCCGATCCGGCGGAGCGCCTGGCACGGGTCCGTTCCTGGACGGTGCTGCCCGACCGGGCGGAGGTGCGGTTCGCGGAGCCGGGGGCGCGGGAGCTGGCGGAGGCCCTGCTGGCGCGGGGGGTCGCGGTGGACGCGATGGTTCCGCTGGGCGGGGAGGCCGGGCAGGAGCCGCTGGCGCGCTTCCTGGCCTGGCCGGTACGGAGCCACGCGCCGGTCCGGGGCCGAGTCCCGGAAGGGGCCCGCGCCCGGGTCCGCCTCGCCGTCGAGCTGGCGGCCGCGGACCCGGGGCTGGTGCGGGGGATGCAGTGGCTGCCCCCGGTGGCGGTGCTGCTGTACGGGCGGGGGGAGGCCGCCTGGCCGGTCCTGCGGATGGCCGCGCGGTACGGGCGGGACGCGCGGACCGGCGTGGGCGACGTACTGCACCTGCCGGACGGGCGCCCGGCGCGGTCCAATGCCGAACTGGTCGCGGCGGCCCTCGCGGAGACGGCCGCCGCGACCGCGGCTCCGGCTCCTTCTCCGGCCCCGGGATCCGGCCCTAGAGGCGCGAGCCGGTGAGGCGGGCGCCGAAGGCGTCGTCGGGGTTGGACAGCGCGCAGTTCTCCAGCGAGAGGCAGCCGCAGGCGATGCAGTCCGTCAAGTGGTCGCGCAGGCGGCCCAGCTGGGAGATGCGCTGATCGAGCTCGGTGCGCCAGGCCTCGGAAAGCCGGGCCCAGTCCTCGCGGTTGGGGGTGCGGCCCTCGGGGAGCTGGGCGAGTGCGTCGCGGATGCTGGCGAGCGGGATGCCCACGCGCTGGGCGGCGCGCACGAAGGCCACCCGGCGCAGCGCGTCGCGGGTGTAGCGGCGCTGGTTGCCGGAGGTGCGGCGGCTGCTGATCAGGCCCTTGGTCTCGTAGAAGTGGAGCGCGGAGACGGCCGCGCCGCTGCGGGCGGACAGCTGGCCGACGGTCAGTTCGTGGACTTTCTCGGGAATCTGCGGCACAGCGCCGAGCCTAGTCGGCCCCGATCGGGTCCGTTGACAGATACATGCGGCCCCAGCATGCTGAGCAAGCGCTTATTCGTCTGGGAAAGGGAGCCGGTATGGCCGAGCCGAGGATCTTCACGTCCGCCGAGGAGCTGCGCGCCGGGATCGGCGAGCCGCTCGGCCCGAGCGGCTGGCTCGAAGTGGACCAGAAGCGCATCGACCTCTTCGCGGACGCCACCGGCGACCACCAGTGGATCCACGTGGACCCGGAGCGGGCGGCGGACGGACCCTTCGGCTCCACCATCGCGCACGGCTACCTCACGCTGTCGCTGCTGCCGAGCCTGGTGCCGCAGATCATGCGGGTCGAGGGCATGAAGATGGGCATCAACTACGGCGTGAACAAGGTGCGTTTCCCGGCCCCGGTGCCGGTGGGCTCGCGGCTGCGCTCCACCGCGGTGATCACCGAGGTGACGGAGGCGGGCGGCGGCGTGCAGGTGGCCGCCACGGTCACGGTCGAGATCGAGGGCGGCGACAAGCCGGTGTGCGTCGCGGAGTCGGTGTCCCGGTACTACTTCTGAGGGCTCGGGCGCGAGCCCACCATGCGGAGCACGAGGTCGGCGTAGAGCGCGCCGACCTCGTCGGGCGTGCGCTGTCCGGCCACGTTGAACCAGCGGGCCACGTCGATGCACAGGGACAGTACGGCGAGGGTGGTGCCGGGCACGTTCGGGACGTCGAACTCCCCCGCCTCGACCCCGTCGGAGATGATGCGGCGCACGGCGGCGTCGCTCTGCCGGCGCAGTGCCACGATTTCGGAGCGGTGCTCCGGACCGAGAGCATCGAGCTCGTACTGGACCACGCGCGCGGTGGTGTGATGTGCCGCGTGCCACCGCACGAAGGAGCGGACGGCCTCGTCGAGGCGCTCGGCCGCGGTCCCGGACCCGGAAGCCGCCGTCTCCAGGATCTCCAGGGCCTTGTCGTGGCCGATCCGGCTGATCCGGTGGAGCAGTTCTTCCTTGGTCTTGTAGTGGATGTAGAGCGCGGCCGGGCTCATGCCGGCCCGCCCGGCGATGTCACGCGTGGTGGTCGCGTGGTACCCGCGCTCGGCGAAGGCGTCGACGGCGGCGACCAGCAGCCGCCGCGCGGCGTCGGGGGTGACCTGCGACCACGGCTGACTGCCGTCGGCCGTCTCCTCCGCGCTGTCCATCGCCACTCACCCTCTCCGCCCTGTAGGACTGAACAGACTACCGGAGGGTGAGCAAGCGCTTAGCGCTCTTGCGGGGAGGGCTTCGGCGAGAAGGGGTCGTACTCCGTCATGATCTTCTCCATCCGGGCCTGGTCGACGCGGCTGACGATCTGGGTGACCTCCTGGCGGTCGCGGATCACCTTGGCGAGGGTGAAGGCCGAGGTGGTCAGGTACAGGACCGCGATCCCGAGGAAGGCGCGCACCCAGGCGTCGGCCTCCAGGTTGTAGATCCCCAGGGCCACGGCACCGAGGGCGATGCCGAAGGAGGCGACGGCCTGGCCGTAGTACGCCCCCGTGTTCTGCTGCTTGACCGGTGTCTCGTTCATGGCCCCAGCATCCGGCGGGGTGTGCCGGGTCACATCCGCGCACGTACTCACGTACGTACTCAGAATGCGGAAACCCCGGTGCGGGCGCGGCCGATCAACAGCTTCTGGATCTGGCTCGTGCCCTCGTACAGGGTCATCACCCGGGCGTCGCGCAGGAGTTTGCCCGCCGGGTACTCGTCGATGTAGCCGTACCCGCCGTGCACCTGGAGGGCGTTGCTCGCGGCGCGCACGGCCGCCTCGGAGGCGAAGAGCTTGGCGGTCGAGGACTCGGTGGCGAAGGGCAGGCCGCGGTCGATGAGGTCGGCGACGCGCCAGGTGAGCAGCCGCGCGGCGTCCACGTCGACCGAGATGTCCGCGATCAGCTCCTGCACCAGCTGGTGGTGGGCGATGGGCTTGCCGAACTGCTCGCGCTGCCCCGCGTACGAGACGGCCGCGTCGAGCGCCGCCTGCGCGATGCCTACGCAGCCGGCGGCGACCGACATCCGGCCCTTGGCCAGTGCGGACATGGCCACCGAGAAGCCCTTGCCCTCGGGGCCGAGCATCGCGGAGGCGGGGACGCGGACGCCGTCGAGGGCGAGTTCGGCGGTGGCCTGGCCGCGCAGGCCGAGCTTCCCGTGGATCTCGCAGCGGGTCAGGCCGGGGGCATCGGTGGGGACGAGGAAGGCGGAGACGCCGCGGTGGCCGGGCTCGCCGCCGGTGCGGGCGAAGAGCAGCACCACGTCGGCCCAGGTGCCGTTGGTGATGAACATCTTGCTGCCGCTGATGACGTACGAGTCCCCGTCGCGCACGGCCCGGGTGGTGAGGCTGCCCGCGTCGGAACCGGTGCCGGGCTCGGTGAGGCCGAAGCAGCCGAGCGCCTCGCCGGAGCACAGGCGCGGCAGCCAGGCCCGCTTCTGCTCCTCGGTGCCCCAGGCGGCGACGGTCTTGGCGACCAGGCCGAGGGAGACGGACACGATCCCGCGCACGGCGGAGTCGCCGCGGCCGAGTTCCTCGGTGACCAGGACGTAGGCGAGGTGGTCGCCGCCGGAGCCGCCGTACTGCTCGGGGACGGTCAGGCCCAGGAAGCCCAGGTCGCCCAGCTTCTTCACGATGGCCCGGTCCACGCTCTCGGCGCGGTCCCACTCGGCGGCGTACGGGGCGATCTCGCGCTCGGCGAACTCGCGGGCGAGCCGCCGTACGGCGCTCTGCTCCTCGCTCAGCTCCAGGTTCACCGGGCACCTCCGGGGCGGGGTCGGGGCTTGGTCAGGACGATCCGGGGCCATTAACTAGCACCGGTAGTTTATGCCGGGCAGGCCCTACTATGTGGCGCATGGCCAGACCGCGCAAGCCCCTCCTCAGCAGAGACCGCATCGTCGAGGCGGCGGGTTCGCTCGTGGATGCGGAGGGGCTGGAGGCGGTGTCGACGCGGCGGCTCGCCGCCGCACTGGGGGTCAGCGGGCCCTCGCTGTACAACCACTTCCGCACCAAGGACGAGATCCTGGAGGCGGTCGCCGACGCGGTGAGCGCCCGGGTCGACTTGTCGATGTTCGACGGCGCCCGGGATTGGCGGACCGCGCTGCACGACTGGGCGCACTCGTACCGGGACGCCCTGGCCGACCACCCGAACATCGTGCCGGTACTGGCGCGCGGGCCGGGCCGGCGGCCGGCCGGACTACGGGTGGCGGACGCGGTGTTCGGCGCGATGACGGCGGCCGGGTGGCCGCCCGCTCAGGCGACCCGGATCGGCGCGCTGATGCGGTACTTCATCCTGGGCTCGGCGGTGGCCTCGTTCGCCGGGGGTTTCGTGGACGACGAGACGGCCTACGACCCGTCGGACTACCCGCACCTGGGCCAGGCCCACCTCCTGGCGGAGCGCCGCCGGGAGGTGGACGAGGGGGCCTTCGAAACGGGCCTGGCGGCCCTGCTGGACGGACTGGCGCTGCAGTACGCGGCGTTGCCGGACACCGCCTGACGGCGGCGCCCGGCGCGGCGGTTACTCAGAAGCGGTTACTCAGAAGCGGCTGCTCAGAGGCGGCTGCTCAGAAGACGACCAGCGAGCGGCCGCCCTTGCCGGCGAGCATGGCCTCGAAGGCAGCCGGTATCCCGTCGAGGGTGATGCGGTCGGTGACCATGGCACCGAGGTCGAGACGGCCGGCGCGGACGTGCTCGGCGATCACCGGGAGGTCGCGGGCCGGATCGCTGTTGCCGTAGACGCAGCCGGTGAGTGTGCGGGCGAAGTGGAAGATCTCCAACGCGTGGAAGGTGACCTGCTGGTCCTTGCCGCCGATGCCGACGACCGTGGTGCGGCCGCCGCGGCGGGTGGACTCCCAGGCCCCGCGGATGGTCTCGGCCCGGCCCACGCACTCGACGGCGACGTCCGCGCCCCGGCCGCCGGTGAGCGCGCGGATCTGCTTGGCGGTGGTGTCGGAGGCGAGCACGAACTCGGTGGCCCCGGCCGCTCGGGCCAGTTCCTCCTTGGCCGGGGAGACGTCCACGGCGACGATCGGGCCCGTCGTCGCGATGCGGGCGGCCTGGAGGGCGGCCAGGCCCACTCCCCCGACACCGAAGACGGCCACCGACTCGCCCGGGCGGACCTGGGCGCTGTGGTGGACGGCCCCGTAGCCGGTCAGGACGGCGCAGCCGAGCAGGGCGGCTTCCGCCAGCGGGATCCCGGCGGGGGCGGGCAGGACACAGTTCGCCGCGACGACGGTCTCCTCGGCGAAGGCGGCGACGTTCAGCCCGGGGTGCAGTTCGGTGCCCTGCACGTCGTGCGCGTGGACGGCGCCGACGCCGGTGAGGGCCTTGGCGCAGAGCCAGACCTCGCCGATCGAGCAGTGGTGGCATTCCCCGCAGGACGGGGCCCAGTTGAGCACGACCCCGTCGCCGGGGGCGACGTGCGTGACCCCCGCGCCCACGGCCAGCACCGTGCCCGCGCCCTCGTGGCCGAGGACGGCGGGGACGGGGACGCGCATGGTGCCGTTGGTGAGGGAGAGGTCGGAGTGGCAGACCCCGGCGGCGGCGAGCCGGACGCGGACCTGCCCCGGGCCGGGGTCGGGCAGCACGATCTCCCGTATCTCCAGCGGAGCTCCGACGGCGGGCAGGATGGCGGCGCGGACCATGGTCGTCGTCTCCGTCTTCAGAACTGCAGGGACTTGGTCTGGAGGTACTCGGCCAGGCCGTGCGGGCCCAGTTCGCGGCCGACGCCCGACTGCTTGTAGCCGCCGAAGGGCGCGAGCGGGTTGAACCGGCCGCCGTTGATGTCCACCTGGCCGGTGTCCATGCGGCGCGCGAAAGCCACGGCCGTCTCCTCGTCGGCCGCCCAGACGGCTCCGCCGAGCCCGTACACGGTGCCGTTGGCGATGCGCAGGGCCTCGTCCTGGTCCTCGTACGGGAGGATCGACAGCACGGGGCCGAAGATCTCCTCCTGGGCGATGGTCATCTCGGGGGTGACGTCGGCGAACACGGTCGGCGCGATGAAGTACCCGTGCTCGTGCGGCGCCTCGGGGCCGCCCGCGACGAGGCGCGCGCCCTCCTCGACGCCCTTGGCGATGAAGCCGCGCACGCGGTCGCGCTGCTTGGCGTTGATCACCGGGCCGAGGCGGGTGCCCGGGTCCCGCGGGTCGCCGGAGGGGTACTTGGCGACCGCGGCGGCCGCGAGCGCGACGGCCTCCTCGTACTGGTCCCGGTGGACGAGCATGCGGGTGAGCGCGTTGCAGCTCTGGCCGGAGTTGTTCATGACGTGGCCCACGCCTGTCGCGACGGCCTTGGCGAGGTCGGCGCCGGGCAGGATGACATTGGCCGATTTGCCACCCAGTTCGAGGGCGACCCGCTTCACGGCGGCGCCGGCCGTGGCGCCGATCTGCCTGCCGACCGCGGTGGAGCCGGTGAAGGAGACCAGGTCGACTCCCTCGTGCGCGGCCAGCGCCTGGCCGGCGACCGGGCCGGTGCCGGTCACCAGGTTGAAGACCCCGGCCGGGATCCCCGCCTCGTGCACGGCTTCGGCGAAGAGCTGTGCGGTCAGCGGGGTGTCCTCGGCCGGCTTGAGGACGAGGGTGCAGCCGGCGGCGAGAGCGGGCGCCACCTTTGCAACGATCTGGTGCAGCGGGTAGTTCCAGGGCGTGATGGCTCCGACTACGCCGACCGGTTCCAGCAGCACGGTCGAGTTCCCGATCCGCTCCTCGAAGGCGTACGAGGCCCCGAGCTCGGCGAACGAGGAGGCCACCGCGATCGGCGCCCCGACGTGGACCATCTCCGAGAATCCCAGCGGGGAGCCCAGCTCGGCGGTGACCGTCTCGGCGATCTCGCTCTTGCGGGCGACCAGTACGTCGCGCAGGGCCCCGATCAGGGCGGCCCGCTCGGCCGGAGCCGTGGCCGCCCAGCCGGGCAGGGCCGCACGGGCGGCCCGTACGGCCGCGTCGACGTCGTCGGCGGTGCCGGCCGGGACCCCGGCGATGACCTGCTCGTCGGCCGGGTTCACGACCTCGATGCGGTCGCGTCCGGCGGCGGGCCGCCACTCGCCGCCGATGTACATCCCGTCGTGGGCCTTCATGGCACTCCTCCCGAGCACGCGCGAGCGCGTAGACCTGACACGGACCGGCCCGTATCACCCGGACCTCGCGAACACCCTACAAACTAGCGCCGGTAGTTTTGCGGCCGCCAGAGGCCGCCGGGGTCAGATGATGCCGAAAAGCATCCCTGCCGCGAGGACGACCAGAGAGGTCAGCGCCGCCCATTTCACCGTGAAGCGGGTGTGGTCGCCGAACTCGACCTTGGCCATGCCGACGAGCACGTAGACGGCCGGAACCAGCGGGCTGGACATGTGCAGGGCCTGGCCGACCAGGGAGGCGCGGGCGATCTCCAGCGGGGAGACGCCGTGCGCGGCGCCCGCCTCGGCGAGGACGGGCAGGACGCCGAAGTAGAAGCCGTCGTTGGACATGAAGTAGGTGAGGGGCAGGCTCAGCAGGCCGGTGACGAGGGCCATGTGCGGGCCCATGGCGTCGGGGACGGCGCCGACGAGCCAGTCGGCCATGTGCTTGACCATGCCGGTGCCGGTGAGGACGCCGGTGAAGACGGCCGCGGCGAAGACCATGCCGGCGACGTTCAGGACGTTGTCGGCGTGGGCGGCGATCCGGGCCTTCTGGTCGGGCATGTGGGGGAAGTTGACGGTGAGGGCGAGGGCGGCGCCGAGCAGGAAGAGCACCGGGATGGGGAGCAGCTCCATGATCATCGCGGTGAGGAGGGTCACGGTGAGGGCCGCGTTGAACCAGTAGAGCCGCGGGCGGAGGGTGGAGCGGTTCGGGTCGAGGCCCTGGAAGCCGTCACCGTCACCGTCACCGTCGGGGCCGGTGGCGGTGGGGGCGGTGGCGGTGGCGGTGGGGGCAGTGGCGGTGGCAGTGGGGGCGGTGTCGGCGGATCCGGAACCCGCACCCGCACCTGCTCCGGCACCCGCTCCGGCGCCTCCTCCGGCGGCGACCAGCTCGGGCTCGGCGTCCGCCGGGAGCGCGAGGGTGCCGACGCGGCGGCGTTCCTTCAGCCCGAGGACGTAGGCGAGGACGAAGACGAAGAGCAGACCGGCCGCGAGGGCCGGGATCATCGGTACGAAGATGTCGGCCGCGTCGAGCTTGAGGGCGGTGGCGGCCCGTGCCGTGGGGCCGCCCCAGGGCAGGGTGTTCATCACGCCGTTGGCGGTGGCGGCCACGCCCGTCATGACCACGAGGCTCATGCCGAGCCGCTTGTAGAGCGGGTACATGGCGGAGACGGTGATCATGAACGTGGTCGATCCGTCGCCATCCAGCGAGACGATGGCGGCGAGGACGGCGGTGCCGACCACGACCCGCATCGGGTCGGCCTTGCAGAACCGCAGGATGCCGCGCACGATCGGGTCGAAGAGACCGACGTCGATCATCACGCCGAAGTACACGATGGCGAACATCAGCATGGCGGCGGTCGGCGCGAGTTTGCCGACGCCTTCGATGACGTAGTCGCCCAGGTGCGCACCCCGCCCGGCGAGCACGCAGAAGAGCGCGGGGATGAGGACGAGCGCCGCGATGGGCGACAGTTTCTTCATCATGATCAGGACCAGGAAGGTCGCGATCATGGCGAATCCGAGGAAGGTCAGCATGCAGGGAACGTAGGTGTCGCCTCCTGGCGTCAACAAGACGTATGCGCGTGAGCAATACGAGCAAAACCCCAGCTCAGGGCATGGGTGTCAGAACGACGGGGAATCCGTTGAGCACCGCCGTGCCGGAGAGCGGGTCGAGCAGGGTGCCGTCGAGGAGCTGGTTGACGTTGACGCCGGGCGAGGCGGCGGCCACCGAGAGCCGGACCCCTTCCCGGTCGTGGCCCCAGCCGTGCGGAAGGCTCACCACACCCGTGCGGACGGCGTCCGTGATCTCCACGGGCACCTCCAGGCTGCCGCCGTCGGCGGTGACCCGGGCGCGGCCGCCGTCGGCGAGGCCGAGCCGCCCCGCGTCCGCCGGATGGACCTGAAGGGTGCACCGGTTGGAACCTCCGACCAGGGCCGGGACGTTGTGCAACCAGCTGTTGTTGGACCGCAGATGGCGGCGGCCCACGAGCACCAGGGCGGCGGGGCGGTCGGCGAGCGCCGCGCGCAGCCTGGGGAGCTCGGCCGCGATCGGTTCCGGCAGCAGCTCGATCCTGCCGCTGCGCGTCCTGAGCACGCCCGGGAGCCGGGACCTCAGCGGGCCCAGGTCGATGCCGTGCGGCCGGGCGAGCAGCCGCTCCAGGCTGAGCCCCGGCTCGTCGGCGCCCTCGCCCGCGCCGAACCGGTCCCCGTACGGCCCCAGTCGGAGCATCAGGTCGAGGCGGCGCTCCGGGCCGCTCTCGCCCGTCAGGAGCCCGGCGAGGCGCGCCGGGTCCTGGCCGTGCAGCGGCGAGCCCGGATCGGCGGTCTCCTTGCCGAGGGCGGCCTGGATGGCGAGTTCGTCCACGGCGGCGGGGCCCGCGGTGCCGTGCATGCCGGAGACGGCGAGCACGAGGCGGGCGTGGATCTCGCACTCGTCGAGCCGGCCCGCGTCCAGGGGCACGGCGGGGCGGGTGTAGCGCACCTGGTTGCGGATGGCGAAGGCATTGAAGGCGAAGTCGTGGTGCGCGCTCTGCGAGGGCGGCGGCGGGGGCAGCACGACGTGGGCGTGGCGCGAGGTCTCGTTGAGGTACGGGTCGATGCTGACCATGAAGTCGAGCCCGGCCAGGGCCGCGTCGAGGCGCTGTCCGTCGGGGGCGGACAGCACCGGGTTCGCCGCGATGGAGATCAGGGCGCGGATCCGCCCGGCCCCCGGGGTCTCGATCTCCTCGGCCAGGGCGGCGATGGGGAGTTCGGCCTTGGCCTCGGGGTGTCCGCTGACGCGGCTGTGCCAGCGGCCGAGGTTGAACCCCTTGCCGGGTCCCGCGGTACGGGGCCGCGGGCCGGTTGCGGGGAGCGGAAAGAGGGCCCCGCCCGGCCGGTCGAGGTTGCCGGTGAGGATGTTCAGTACGTCGACGAGCCAGCTCGCGAGGGTGCCGTACTCCACGGTGCAGCTGCCGATCCGCCCGTACACGGCGGCGGTCGGCGCGGCCGCGAGTTCGCGGGCGAGATCGCGGATCTCGGCGGCCGTGAGGTCGCAGGCGGGGGCGACGGCCTCAGGAGTGAAACTCTCCAGCGCCTCGGCGAGTTCCCCGAATCCCCCGGTCTGTTCCCGCAGTTCCGCGGGGTCGGCGAGCCGCTCCTCGATCAGGGTGTGCGCGAGGGCGGCCAGCAGCAGTGCGTCACTGCCAGGGCGCGGCGCGAGGTGCCGGTCGGCCAGCTTGGCGGTGCGGGTGCGGCGCGGGTCGACGACCACGAGCGTGCCGCCGCGGGCGCGCAGCGCCTTGAGCCGGCCGGGGAAGTCGGGGGCGGTGCACAGGGAGCCGTTGGACTCGACCGGGTTGGCGCCGAGGAGCAGCAGGAAGTCGGTGCGGTCGAGGTCGGGCACCGGGATGGCGAAGGGGTCCCCGAAGAGCAGCCCGCTGGAGACGTGCTTGGGCATCTGGTCGAGGGTGCTGGCGGTGAACAGGTTGCGGGTGCCGAGGGCCTTGAGGAGCAGCGGCGGGTAGAGGTGGCCGGCCATGGTGTGGGTGTTCGGGTTGCCGAGGACGACGCCGACCGACTGGGCCCCGTGCTCCCGCACGAGGGCGGGTACGGCCGCGGCGATGGCGTCGTAGGCCTCCTCCCAGGTCGCTTCGCGCAGGCGGCCGTCCCGGCGTACGAGTGGGGTGCGCAGCCGGTCCGGGTCGGCGTCGAGCGCACCGAAGGCCGCGCCCTTGGGGCAGATGAACCCCTGACTGAAGACGTCCTCCCGGTCGCCGCGGGCTCCGGTGACGGCGGTGCCTTCGATGGTGAGGGTGAGGCCGCAGGTGGCTTCACAGAGGGGGCAGATGCGCAGGGCGGTGCGGGGCATGGGCCCTCCATGGACGGCAGGCTGCGACACGGGCACGCGGGAGCACCGAGCATACCGACCGGTAGGCACGCCGGGGAGACCCCTACGGCACGAACCCGCGCGGGCGGCGGGCGACGGCACCGCGGGCCCAGGCCGGGCCGCGCCGCGGTTGCGGGTGCGGGTGCGGGACGACGGCATGGACGCGGGACACCCCCTAGTGCCGACCAAGGGCGGGGCCGCGGCCGCAGACGCGGAACGACGCTCGGCTCGGGAGCCGGGACGGCACCACGGACACCGGACGGGACCGCGAGTGTGAACCGGGACGTGGCCTCAGACGCAGAATTGGGACGTTGCCCGCCTGCGGACGCAGGCGGGCGGGAGCGCCGTGCACGGGATGCAGCGGGCGCGGGACGGTAGCGCGTCCAGCGGTGCGGGACGGGCCGCGGATGCAGGACCGGACCACGAGCACCGGACGGGACGGGAGCGCGGCCCGGGACCGGGGCTCAGCCGCGGGCGGGGATGTGCACGGGCGCGCACGCCGGACGGGGGCCGCGAGTGACGGCACGGGAACGTGCGCGGGCGCGGCTGTGGGACGCAGATGCTGGCCCCGGAGGGGCGCGGCGGCTGCAGCGCGGGCCGCGAACAGCGAACAGGGCACGGCCGCAGGGGTGCGGCGGGGGTCAGTCCAGGACGCGGGCCAGGTAGGCCTGCATCATCGCGCGGGTTTCGGCCACGATGTCGGGGTCGCCGGCCGGGTCGTTGCGGAAGGCCAGTTGGATCAGCGCATCGGTGGCCTCGACCGCGACCAGGACGGCCCGTTCCAGGGCGGCGTCCGGGGTGAGGCCGAGGTGCGCGCTGAGGAGTTCGGTGAGGCGGGCGGCGACCAGGTGGTTCGGGTCGGAGGCCGGACCCTCGGCGGGCGGCGCGGGGACTCCGAAGTCGACCAGGGCGAAGCCGGGGACGGTGCGCTTCATGGCCAGGTACTCGTCCAGCACGGCGTCCACGACGGGCCGCCAGTCGGTGCCCGGGAGGTCGGCGAGCCGGTCCGCAATGCCCTCGGCGTAGTGGTCGAGGTTGCGGTGGGCCAGAGCTATGGCCATGGCCCGCTTGTTGCCGAAGAACCGGTAGACCGAGCCGATCGGCACGCCCGCGCGCAGGGCCACGGCCCGGGTGCTGAGGTGCTCGTACCCGGTCTCGTCGAGGAGCTCCGCGCAGGCGTCGAGGATCCGGGCGAGCCGGTCGGCGCTGCGTTGCTGGATCGGCGCGCGGCGCAGGGGGTGGTCTGGGGGCACGTAGTCCATCATGCCGCTCCTGGGTCGTGCCGGGTCGCGGCGGGGGTGCCGGACATCGGGTTCAGTTCAGCAGGAGGCTGAGTCCGCCGACGGTGTACGTGATCATCAGCGCGAGCATCGGGAGTTGCCCGGCGACGGCTTTCGCGGGCGGGAAGAGGCGGACGGAGCGGTCGTGGGCCGCGATCACGCCGAGCACGTGGCCGCTGACGACGGCGATGACCTGGAGGGCCGCGAGAGCCCCCGGGCCCAGTGGCGACAAGGGTTCTGAGGCATTGTCAGTGCCGAGTGCGATGCTCACTGTGCGTGGTCCTGCGGTTACAAGGAGGGAGAAGTAGTGGGCGATGAGATAGCCGAGTGCGATCGGCACGAGTGAGTGCGCGAAGGCGGTCAGCGGGCCGGGGTGCGGCCCGCAGACGAGGCGGGTCGCCGCCGCGCACAGGCAGTACAGGGTGGCGACGAGGGCTATGGAGCCGAGGAGTCCGAGGGTGGCCGTGGGGGTGCGGCCGAGGGGGGAGGTCTGGATCGCGTTGATCCAGGAGGGGTTGTCCGAGAAGCCGTCGTAGGCGGTGGATCCGAGCAGGACGCAGACGGTGGCGACGAGTCCGGGCCGCTCGGGCGTCGCGTCGAGTCCGTGGAAGGGGTTACGGAGCACCAGGCGGCCGTCGCTGCGACGGCCGAGCGGGGAGAGCCGGGCCAGGAGGCCGGAGTACACCTCGAAGGCGTCTCCGTCGGCGAACCAGCGCTCGCCGAAGCGGGCGGCGAGCAGGAGCTGGGCGGTGGCGTAGACGGCGAGGGATATCAGAAGGGTGGTGGTGGAAGCGGGATCGGGAGAGACGAGTTCGAGCCAGGTGAAGGCGAACAGCCCGGCGGCGGCAGGCCATTGGCCGAGCCGGGCGGGGAGCGGGCGGGCGCGGGGACGCCACGCCCGGGAGAGGAGGCCGTGCAGCGCGCGGAGCGGGTTGAGGAGGCGCCAGACGGGGCCGAGGAGGAGGGAGGCGGGCACGAGTCCGACCCAGAGCAGGACGTAGACGGCGCCGGGAGCGGGGTTTCGGGCGGGGTCGTCGGGACCGAGGAGGAGGTGGAGGAGGACGGCGAGCGCGGCCGCGAGGCCGAGCCCGCGCAGGGTGGTGCGGGTGGCCGGCGCGTCGGCCACCCGCTGGATCCCGGCGGGCAGGGCGAGGCCGGAGCGGTCGCCGCGGAACCGGGAGACGGACCAGAGCAGGCCGAGGGCGAGGAAGGAGACGAAGAGCGCGGTGAAGGCACCGGCGAAGGCGTAGAAGGGAGAGATGGGCAGATCGTGCTGGGACCCGATGCCGTGCGCGAGCACGGTGGGCGGATCGGCCGGGGGAAGGACCACGCCCCGGCCGCCGCCGGCCACCGCCGGGAGCGCGGTCATCGGACGAGGAGCTGGGTCACGACGAGGCCGGACTCGTGGGTCTCGACCTCGAAGAGGCCCGTTCGGTCGGCCGTCAGGACCAGGGTGGCCTCCTGGCCTGCCGTCAGGGCGAGTTCCTTGTCGAAGCCGTGGACGTGGAGGGTGTCCGCGCGGTCGCTGGTGACGCGCAGGGCGACGCGTTCGCCGCGCTTCAGCTCGATGCGGCCCGGGGCGGGCGTCACCTTGCCGCCCCGGACGGCGATGGTGACCGTGCGGTCGGCCGGCGCTTCCGTGGGCGGGTTCGGCGTCGGGTTCGCGGGCGGGGACCCGGGCTGGGTTGCGGCCGGGGGGTGGTTGTGGCCGGTCGCGCCCTGGGGGCCGGCGGTGAGCTGGAGGGTGCCCTCGACCGGCTTGCCGGCGACGGCCCAGGCGGTGTGGTCGTCCGCGTAGAGGCGGACGGTCAGGGTGTGCGTGCCCTCGGGCACCTGCGCGGCGGGCAGGTGGAACCAGGGGCCGTACAGGCGGGCCAGTTTGCGGCCGTCCAGCTCCAGGTGCGCGTGGCCGGCACCCGGGAGGGCGGCGCCGCCGGTGCTGTCGGGGGTGAAGGTGAAGTTCCGCACCGTCAGCTGGAGGTTCCACCCGTCCTCGGAGTCCGGCCGGGCGGCGACCTGCACCGCCGGCGCGCCCTCGGCCGGGACCTGGCGGAGCCGGTGCCCGGTGCCGTCGTCGGAGGTGAGCAGCGTCCCCGTGCTGCCGGAGGCCTGCTCGTGGCTGGTGCCGGGCTTGTGGTGGGTGGTGGCCCGTCCGCCGCAGCCGCCCGCCGCGCCTCCGACGAGCAGCACGAGGGCGAGCACCGCTGCGGTACGGGCGCTCCTGCCGCCCCGGCGGTACCCCCGGGGCGCCCCACCGCAGGCCCCGCACTGCACACGCGCCCCGGGGTCCCGGGTCACGCCGCACCGTCGGCGGGTGCCGGGCCCGCCGGGACCGGGGCGGGGTCGTCGGGCGGGGCCAGGGTGCCGTCGTCGGGCGGAGTGGCCGCCGGGGCGGCGGGGCGGGCGGTGGCTGCTGCGGCCCACAGGACCCAGAGGACGGCGACCAGGGCGCGGACCCAGGCGGGGCTCAGCGGGATCCAGGGGATCATCAGGACGGCCTTGTCGAACGCGTCGAGCAGGGTCAGCGCCCCGAGCAGCAGGCTCAGCCGCCCCAGCCAGGGACGGGTGGGGTGCAGGGCGATGCCGGTACCCGTCCACCACAGGCCCAGGCACAGCAGCCCCAGCGCCGGGACGGGGGTGGCCACCAGGGACATCGTGGAGCCGGCCACGTCCAGGGCCAGTCCCGCCAGGCCCAGCAGGAAGGCCGCGGTGCCCAGGCGCGAGGTGCGCAGGCGGCGCCACCACAGCAGGCCGCCGACCAGCAGCAGCACGGCCGCGACGGCCAGCGCGATCTGGGTCTCCACCCGCTCCAGGCCCCGGGCGCCGTACCAGTCGCAGCCGGCCGGCAGTTTGCGGGCCTGGACGTTGTAGTCGGCGCAGACGAGGAGCTGGGCCAGCTTCACCGGTTCGCCCACCAGGCGGGCCGACGCCCCGGACACCGAGCCGCGCCGGTCCCCGCACTGCGGGAGCGTGCCGGGGGTCGAGCCGTCCGGGCCCGGGTTCCAGCAGTTGCCGCGGCCCTGGCCGTCCCACCACACGTCCGCGCCGTTGGGGCGGGAGGCTCCGGACTTGTCCTTGCCGAGGACGTTGGCGGCGTAGCGGTTGTGGTGGGAGGTGTCCGTCTGCTTGTCCCAGGACTCCTCACCGCGGATGAAGGCGGGGACCGCGCTGAGGAAGAAGGCGGCGCGCTCGTGCCCGTACACCCAGTTGTTCTCGTACAGGTTCCAGTTGCCGCCGGCGGTGATGATGCCGGTGCCCGGGGGCATGGAGATCTGCGGGCAGACGACCCCCTGCTCGTAGCCGCGCTCGGCGGGCGGCTTGGCGCAGGTGCCGTCGGCGACGTAGTGGTAGTAGTCCGCGTTGTTGTCGTGGATCAGGTTCCGCTCGAACTTCGCGTGGTTCTGCGGGAGTCCGGGGTGTCCGGGGAAGGCGCTGTCCATCGAGGCGCCGCCCATGTTCTGGTCGAACTCGTTGTCGTGCACCCACACCGAGTCGCCCGCCGTGCCGGAGTAGCCCACCATGTTGTGGTGGCTGCGGCAGCCGGTGATCTCGATGGAGTAGCGCGGGACGTCGTAGCCGCGGCCCTCGTTGATGTTGGACGCGCTGCCCGGGTAGATGCCGGAGTCGCCGTTCCCGTACGACTCGCAGTTCTTGTAGAGCCCGTGGTCGCTGGCGAAGGTCAGAAAGCCGTACTCGTCGTTCCAGCGGGTCAGCACGTCGTCGATGACGAAGCCGTCGCCCGCGAGGACGTACAGCGAGTTGAAGGTGGTGCGCTGCGCGGTGAAGTTGCGGAAGTAGATGCCGTTGGACTTGTCGGCGCGGATCCCGTTCAGCTTCTGGTACTTGGCGTCGATCACGACGTCGAGCCGGGAGGCGCCGGTGCCCTCGATCTGCAGGTCGGTCTTGCCGAGGATCGCGACGAGGTTCTGGTTGTGGCGGCAGGCCGTCTGCTGCTCGTAGGTGAGGATCTGGTAGCCGAGCGAGGAGTTGGGGGCCGTGAGCGAGGCGCACTCGCCCGTCGGCTTCGGGAGCGAGGGCTCCTCCTCGTAGAGGCCGGGGAGGATCGCGATGTTCATCCCCGGCCGGTCGACGGCGTCCACGGCCTCCTGCAGGTGCCGGTAGCCGCTCTTCTCGCACCGCTCGTACAGGGCGAGGTTGCGCTGCCTGAGCTCGTCCGGGAAGGCGGATGTCCGGCGCTCGAAGGCGGCCCGGTCGGTCTTGCAGACGATCAGGTCCGGCTCGTCGCTCCGGTACTGCGGCACGGAGCCGCTGCCGTCCGGGAAGACGACGGGGCGCTCCTCGTGCGCGCCGGCGGGGGGCGCTGCGACGAGGAGGGTGAGGAGTGCGAGGAGGGCGGCGAGGAGCGCCGCCGGCACGGCAGGGAACCTGCGGGTCCACGACATGGGCGTGAGAGTAGAGCATTGTTCATCTTTTTGGATCCCCTCTCGCAGCAGTCATTCGCAGCAGTCATTCGGCCGGGGCGCCGAAAGCCGCCGTTGACGTGCGGGGCGAGGAATCCTACTGTCAGGCATAGGATTCCTCGACAGCCCACAGCGGACCTTCGACAGAGCGGGAGCAGCCATGAGCGAGCAGGCCAGGAAGACGGCGGAGGGGCTGGGGTACCTCACCGGCTTCGGCAACGAGCACAGCTCGGAGGCCGTCCCCGGCGCGCTCCCGCTCGGCCGGAACTCACCCCAGCGCGCACCCCTCGGCCTGTACGCCGAGCAGCTCAGCGGCAGCGCCTTCACCGAGCCGCGCAGCCACAACCGCCGCTCGTGGCTCTACCGGATCCGCCCCTCGGCCGCGCACCCGCCCTTCACCCGGACCGACAACGGCGGGCTGCGCACCGCGCCCTTCACCGAGACCGTGCCCGACCCCAACCGGCTCCGCTGGAACCCGCTGCCCGACCCGGCGCGCGGTACCGACTTCCTGAGCGGCCTGTGGACCCTGGGCGGCAACGGCGACGCGACCCAGCGCACCGGCATGGCCATCCACCTCTACACCGCCGACTCCTCCATGACCGACCGCGTCTTCAGCGACTCGGACGGCGAGCTGCTGATCGTCCCCGAGCGCGGCGGGCTGCTGCTGCACACCGAGTTCGGCCTGCTCAGCGCCGGTCCCGGCGAGATGGCGCTGATCCCGCGCGGCGTGCGCTTCCGCGTCGAGCTGCTGGACCCCGAGGACGGCGCCCCCGCCCGCGGCTACGTCTGCGAGAACTACGGCCAGCCCTTCGAGCTGCCGGACCTGGGCCCGATCGGCGCCAACGGCCTCGCCGCCGCCCGCGACTTCCGGGCCCCGGTGGCCGCGTACGAGGACGCCGGCCGCCCGACCGAGGTGGTCAACAAGTTCTGCGGCAACCTCTGGTCCGCGACCTACGACCACTCCCCGCTCGACGTCGTGGCCTGGCACGGCACGCACGTCCCGTACGTCTACGACCTGCGCCGCTTCAACGTGATCGGCTCCATCAGCTACGACCACCCCGACCCGTCGATCTTCACCGTGCTGACCTCGCCCTCCGACACCCCGGGCCTGGCGGGGGTGGACTTCGTGGTCTTCGCCCCGCGCTGGCTCGTCGGCGAGGACACCTTCCGCCCGCCGTACTTCCACCGGAACGTGATGAGCGAGTACATGGGCCTGATCGAGGGGGCCTACGACGCCAAGACTGCGGGCAAGGGAGGGTTTGTCCCCGGCGGCGGCTCGCTGCACAACATGATGTCCGCGCACGGCCCCGACCGGGAGACCTTCGACCGGGCGAGCGCCGCCGAGCTGAAGCCGCAGAAGATCGACGACGGGCTGGCCTTCATGTTCGAGACCCGCTGGCCGATCACCGCCACCGCCCAGGCCGCCGGCGCGGATCACCTCCAGTCCGCATACGACGACGTCTGGCAGGGGCTCCAGCGCCACTTCCGCGCCTAACATTCGCTGCACGCCCTCATCGCCGTCGCCACCCGCGTCGCGCACCCGTCGTCACCGCAGTCCAGCCGTTCGGAGAACCACCCGTGACCGCCTTCGCCCCCGACTCGCTGGTACTGAACCGGAAGCTGCCGCTCTGGTACCAGGTCTCCCAGTCGCTGCGCGCCTCGATACTGGGGCGCACCCCGGACGCCTCGCTGCGCCTGCCCACCGAGGAGCGGCTCGCCGAGCACTACGGGGTGAGCGTGCTGACCATGCGGCAGGCGCTCAAGGAACTGGAGGGCGAGGGCCTGATCAGCCGCCACCGGCGGCGCGGCACCTTCATCGAGCCGGCCGCGATGCGCGGGGCCCCGGTGCGGCTGCTGGGCTCGGTCGACGCGATCGTGGCCCAGCAGTCGGGCGACCGTACGACGATTCTCGGCCACGAGCGCACGGCCGTGTCCGGGGAGCTGCTGGAGCACTTCCCGGACACGCCCGAGGTGGTCTCGTACCGAAGGCTGCGCCACGACAGCGAGAGCGGCGAGCCGACCAACTGGGTGGAGAATGCGGTGCTCCCGGAGCTCGCCGAGGCGATCGACCTGGCCGATCTGGAGCGCTGGCCGATGACCAAGGTGCTGCGTGACATCGTGGGGGTGCGGATCAGCCGGATCACCGACACCGTCGAGGCCCGCCTCGCCGACCCGGTCACGGCCGAGCTGCTCCAGGTCCCCCTGCTCAGCCCGATCCTGCACTACACGGGGGTGACGTACGACAAGGAGGGCCGGGTGGTGGACGTGGCGCGCATCCGGTACCGCGGTGACCGCTTCTCCTTCACGGTCACCGTCGACGCCCACTGACCCGGCGGCTCACACCCAGTGACCCGGCGACTCGTGGCGGCGCACACCCAGCGACCCGGCGACCCGGCGACTGGTGGCGGCTCACGACGACCCGACGACCCGCAGCGACACGCGGCGGCTCGCGTCACCTCCGCGGCGGGCGGGCCGTGGCGCTACTTCTCGTCCTCCTCCGCCCCGCGCTCGCCCTCCGCCTGGGACGGCGTGGTGCGCATCGTCTGGGGGTGGCGCTCCTTGCGCTGCTGGTCGTCCATGTCCTCGTCGAGCCGCTCGCCCTCGGCCTGCGACGGAGTCGAGTATTCGTCGTACTGACTCATGACCGTCTCCTCTATCGGAGCATTGCGCACATTTCGCGTACACCACGAGCGTAGCTCTCCGGCCTGGACGCAGCCCTGCCGCACCGCACCGTCGCTACCATCGGCGGGGTGAGCGAAGACGTACCGCTGCTGGACGATCTGATGCCCTGGGCCGTGGGCGGCCTGCGCCTGGGCCGGGCCTGGGTGGCGGCCCCCGACCCGGCCGCCCTGCGCGCCCGCTGGGCGGCCCTGACCGACGCCGAAGGAGCGGAGCGGGAGCGCCTGTTCCGCCCGACCCGGAGCCGGACGCCCGCCGCCGGGGCGGCCGCGCTCCCGGGCCAGCGGGCCGGCTCCACGGCCCGGTTCGCGGACACGCCCGGGCCCTGCCCCGAGCCCGTACGGGTGCTGCGCGAGCCCTTCGACGAGCAGTGGCTCCTGCCCGACCAGCGGCTGATCGACACGGCCCGGCCGGAGCTGTGGCGGGTCCGGGACGAGCACCAGCTCTTCGCCGTCGAGGTCCCGGACCTGCTGGTCACCGCGCACCTCCCGGCCGGGCGGCTCGGCCGGATCCGCCCGCTGCACCGGCGCCCCGGCGGAGCGGAGCCCAATCTCGCCCCCGGGCTGCTGCCCCTGCTCGGCGAACGCTACGGCGGCTGGGTCACCCCCGAGGACGTGCTGTGCTGGATCCTCGCCGCGGGCCGCCCCGGGCCGCGGGGTTACGAGGTCCCGCTCGCCGCGGACCCCGGGCACTGGCGCGCCGGCCTGGAGCTGGGCCACCGCCTGCTCACCGTCCAGCTGCGCGGGGCCCGCGGCGGGGAGGCGCCCCGGCTGCCGGGCGGGCGCCGGCCGTACGTCCGCTCCGCGCTCCCGGGGTGGCCGCGCGAGGCGGCGTACGACCCGGAGACCGAGACGCTGAGCCTCGGGAGCGGCACCGTCTCCCCCGTCCCGCCCCCGGCCTGGGAGTACGAGGTCCAGGGCGTCCGGGTGCTGGAGGCGTGGTTCGCCGCCCGCTGCGCCCACCGCGACCCGGAGGCCGACGGGCTGGAGGCGCTGGGCCCGGCCGAGTGGCCGCAGCACTGGACCTCGGAGCTCCTCGCCCTCGTCACGACCTTGGCGCTGCTGGCCGAACTGGCCCCGGAGCGGGCCCGGTTCAGTCCCGGGCGGCCGCTGGGAGCCGCCGAACTGCGGGCGGCCGGGGTGCTGCCGGCGCCCCGCTGGGCCCGGCGCCCGGCCTCGGTGCTGGACCATCAGGAGGAGGGCCCGGGCGGGCAGTTCGCACTGCTGTAGCCCGGCCGGGGGGCCACGCGCCGTTCGCGCGCGTGGCCGGGACCGACGACGGGTCCAGTGCTACGGGACCGGGGTCAGCGGCACCTGGACGGTCCTCGGGAAGGACTCGGTGCCGCCGACGTCGAGCGCGTCGGTGCGCAGTACCTGCACGTCGGCCGTGAACCGGCAGTTGATCACGGCGATGCCGCACACCCGGTAGCGGACCACGACCCGCTTCTCCGTGCCCGCCGGCACCGCACCCACGGCCTGCGGCACCGGGCCGATCCTGGTCACCCCGGAGCCCGTGGGCAGGGCGTCGGTGAGCACCACCCCGAAGGCGTCGCCGGGTCCCGTGTTCCGGATCCGGTACTCGACGGCGAGGTTGCGGGAGAGGTAGTTGAAGGGGCCGCCCCAGAAGGCGCGGTGGGTCACGGCGAGCTGCGGCTGCAGGACCGTGATCGACCCGCTGAGGCTGAGCTGCCACGGCTTGCCGGTGCCGACGGTGACGTTGGCGGCCAGGATCGAGAAGGTGCCCGACCCCGTGGCCCCGCGGTAGGCGTTGGTCGTGGTGGCGTCCGGTACGACGGTCCAGGTCCCGGTGCCGAACACCGCGGTCCCGTTGTAGCTCAGGCCCGGCGCGGCGCAGCTTCCGCTCTGCAGGGCCAGGGTCAGGGTGCCGCGGGCGTTGGTCAGGGTCACCCGCGCGTCGGCGGAGTCCAGAGCCGCCTGGGTCCCGCCCACCCGGAACGGGAGGTCGATGCCCAGCTGGGAGGGCAGTGCCGAGAACACTCCGGCGGAGAGCCCGGCGCTGCCGGTGAGCCGCCGGGTCTCGGTGAGCGGCCCCGAGGTACAGCCCGGGCTGCTGGCCACGGCGCCGTTCGCGCTGCCCACGAGCACGTTCAGCGGGTACGGGGCGAGGCCCTGCGCGCCCGCGGGCGGGGCCATGACCACCAGCCCGGCGAGCAGCGCTATCAGGACGACCGCCGCCCGTCGGACTGCGGAGCGGGGCATCGGTGCGGTCGGGCGTCTCATAGGCGGCCCTTCTGTACGAGTCGACGGACGACGCCCCGTACATTACGCACGCAAACCAGATTATCTATGTGCATTTCGCACCGCACATGGGTGACAGACCGCCATCCACCCGGTAGGCAGGGCGCCATGACCACCATCGAGCCCCTCCCGCTGGACGGCATCACCGTCGTCGCCGTCGAACAGGCCGTCTCGGCCCCCTTCGCCACCCGCCAGCTCGCCGACCTCGGCGCCCGGGTCATCAAGGTCGAACGGCCCGACGGCGGCGATTTCGCGCGCGCCTACGACACCGCCGCGCACGGCCTGGCCTCGCATTTCGTCTGGGCCAACCGGGGCAAGGAGTCGATCGCGCTCGATCTGAAGGACCCGCGGGGCCGGGAGGTCCTGCACGGCCTGCTCGACGGCGCCGACGTGTTCGTGCAGAACCTCGCCCAGGGGGCCGCCGCCCGGCTGGGGCTCGACTCGGCCGCGCTGTGCGCCCGCTACCCGCGGCTGGTCGCGGTGGACGTCTCCGGCTACGGCGCCGAAGGCCCGTACGCCCACAAGCGCGCCTACGACATGCTCGTGCAGTGCGAGGCGGGCCTGGTCTCGGTGACGGGCACTCCGGAGCGGCCCGTCAAGGCGGGGATCCCGGCGGCGGACATCGCGGCCGCCATGTACGCCTTCTCGGGGGTGCTCGCGGCCCTGCTGCGGCGCGGGACCACCGGGCGCGGGGGCCGGGTGGAGGTGTCGATGCTGGACGCGCTCGCCGAGTGGATGGGGCATCCGCTGCACCTGACGATGCACGGCGGCGAGGAGCCCGTACGGACCGGCCTCGCGCACGCGGTGATCGCCCCCTACGACGCGTACCCGACGGCGGACGGCGACCAGGTGCTGCTGTCGGTGCAGAACGACCGGGAGTGGCGGCGCCTCGCGGAACAGGTCCTGAAGCAGCCGGAGTTGGCACAGGACGCGGCGTACGCGACGAATGCCGCGCGCACCGCGAACCGGGAGCGGACCGACGCAGTGGTGGCCGAGGCGCTGGGCCGGCTGAACGCGGACGAGGCGATCGCGGCACTGGAGGCGGCGGGTCTGGCCTGCGCGCGGCTGAACTCGGTGGCCCGGCTGGCCGCGCATCCGCAGTTGGCGGCGCGGGACCGCTGGCGGGAGGTGGGATCGCCGGCCGGTCCGCTGCGGGCGCTGTTGCCGCCCATCGGGCTGCCGGGTGGCGCGGCACCGCACATGGGTGCGGTGCCCGCGCTCGGCGAACACACCGAAGTCCTGCTCCACGCCCTGGGGATGACGGGCGCACAGATCTCGGCATTGCGCCGGGACGGTGTGATCGGGTGAATCAGGCCGGGACGAAACGGCGTTGCTGCGGGGACAGTTACGAGCGGCGGCTGCCGAAGAGCGTGCGACGCAGACGGCGCAGCGGCGCGAAGAGCGCGACGCGCGCGCTCCGGCTCCGCAGGCGGTGCGTGTGGTCGCGGGAGGTGAGCTCGCGCATCAGCAGCGTCGCCTCGGCGGCCTCGCGGTGCGGGACGGCGGGTCCGCCGAGCACAGCGAGGTGGCGGTCGAGGCGCGAGCTGGTCGCGCTGCTGCCGCAGGTGATGGCAGGCACGCGAGGCGGCCTGCTGCGCATTGCTATCTGTTCCATGTCTCTCCCCACCCGTACGAGGGCACCCGGCCCGGGCAGGTTAACCCTATCGCCCCCGCGTCGCCCTCGGGTATCCCGGTGGTGTGAATTACCCCTATCGCGACGGGGAGTTGACGGTTACTCAGCGGAGTCGACCGTCACTCTCCGCACAATCCGGCCGACATGCGGACTCACTGCACAACGGGGGTCACGCAGCGCGCACTGCGCTAACTTGGAGTGATCACCCGGGAACG
This sequence comes from Streptomyces sp. NPDC051183, assembly GCF_040682455.1. Taxonomy (NCBI): domain Bacteria; kingdom Bacillati; phylum Actinomycetota; class Actinomycetes; order Kitasatosporales; family Streptomycetaceae; genus Streptomyces; species Streptomyces sp. NPDC051183. The sequence continues at coordinate 91,027 of NZ_JBFBBA010000007.1, read as the reverse complement.
CAGTTGGGGGCTCCGTGAATGAGGCTCACTTGAATGGGGAGACGGACGGCGAGCGGATCATCGCCGGACGGTACCGCCTGTTGGGCCCGCTCGGCCGGGGCGGCATGGGCATCGTCTGGCGGGCCCGGGACGAGGTGCTCGGCCGCGAGGTCGCGGTCAAGGAGGTACGGGCGCCGGCCGGGCTGGACGAGGCCGACGTGAGCCGGATGTACCGACGGCTCGAACGGGAGGCCTGGGCGGCGGCCCGGGTCTCGCACCGCGGGGTCGTCACGGTCTACGACGTGGCGACCGAGGACGGCCGGCCCTGGATCGTGATGGAGCTGGTCCGCGGACTCACCCTGGCCGAGGTGTTGGAGGCCGAGGGGCCGCTCACCCCGCAGCGGGCCGCGCACATCGGCGACCAGGTCCTGGCCGCGCTGCGCTCGGCGCACGACGCGGGGGTGCTGCACCGGGACGTCAAGCCGGGCAACGTGCTGATCGCCAACGACGGCCGGGTGGTGCTGAGCGATTTCGGGATCGCGAGTCTTGAGGGATCCTCCGCCATCACTATGACGGGCGAGGTGATCGGCTCCCCCGAATTCCTGGCGCCGGAGCGGGCGCTCGGGCGCGAGCCGGGTCCCGAGTCGGACCTGTGGGCGCTCGGGGTGATGCTGTACGCGGCCGTCGAGGGGGTCTCGCCGTTCCGGCAGGACACCCCGCTGGCCACGCTGCGGGCGGTGGTGGACGAGGAGCTCCCGCCGCCGCTCCGGGCCGGGCCGCTGGAGCCTGTACTGGCGGGGCTGCTGCGCAAGGAGCCCGCCGAGCGGCTGCCCGCGGCGGAGGCGGCCCGGATGCTGCGGATCATCGGCGCGGGCGGGACCGTACGGGCCTCCGGCGGGCCGGTGTCGGGGCCGGACTCGCCGACCGCCGTCGCGCAGCACCACCGGCACGACCCGTACGGCGGACCCGACACCCGGGGCGGGCACGGCGGGGTGACCCCGGCGATGCCGATGCCCGCGGCCTCACCCGCGCAGGGCCGGCACCCCGCGCCGGAGCCGCCGCCGCAGGGGCGGGCCGGACTGGTGCTGGCGAGCGGGATCTTCGTACTGGCGCTGGCGGTGGCCGTGCTGGGCTGGCTGGTACTGAAGGACCGCAACGCCTCCGGCGGGAACGACGGCGGCCCGACGGACGCCCCGACCACCTCGCAGAGCGCCTCCCCCTCCCCTTCTCCCTCGGCGAGCCCGTCGCCCTCCCCGAGCCCGTCGCCCTCCCCTTCGGCCACCACCGCCCCGCACTTCACGGTGTCCGCGGTGACGGCCGTACGGAACTCCTACAGCGGCGCCTGCCCGCCGCCCGCCGACGAGGCGCCCGCCTTCAGCGCCACCGTCGAGGTGGACCGGACCCCGGCCGTGCTGGAGTACCGCTGGGCCACGCGCAGCGGAAAGAGCACGGGACCCGGCTGGCAGTCCGTCACGTACGAGGAGGGCGGGCCCACGAGCAGGAAGCTGGAGCACACGGAGCTGACGTACTTCGAGAGCGCGACCTTCGAGGACGCCATCAGGCTGGAGGTCCGGACACCGGAGGAGGGCAGCTCGGAGTGGGTGGAGTTCTCCGTGACGTGCGAGAAGGAGACCCCGACGGGCGGGGCCTCCTCCCCCGGAGCATCCGGGGCGCCGGGAACGCCGGGAACGCCCGGGGCGTCCGAGGCGGCCGGGGCGGCCGGTCCGCCCGCGTCACCGGACACGGCGCCCGCGGACCCGGCCGACGCCGTCGAGGACGACGCGTGAGCGGCCGGGTGTGCGGGCGGCGGGCGATCGGTGGCTGATCGGCGGACGGAAGGGCGATCGGGTGGGCGATCGGGTGGGCGTCAGGCCGCGTTGGTGAAGACCGGCAGGTAGCCGCCGGAGTGCCCGGCGGCGGTGGGGTGGTAGGACTCGCCGATGTTGAGCCAGTTGACGCTGTGCAGCCATGCGGCGCCGGAGCAGATCTCGTGGCCGGTGAAGGCGCCGACGACCGAGGCGAAGGCGAAGCCGTGGTTGGCGGCGCGCTTGGCGACGGCGGCGTTGAGGTGGTCGGAACCGCCGTTGATGGCGGCGCGCTCGCCCTCGGTGAGGCCTGCGGAGCAGGATCCGCCCAGCTTGTAGAAGCGGGGATAGCCGAGGACGACCACGCGGGCGTTCGGCGCCTTGCTGTGGATGGCGTTGTAGACCTGGTCGAGCTGGCCGGGGAGGGTGGAGTCGACGTACGCCTTGGCCTGGTTGACGCGGTTGACGCAGGTGGACTCGGACTGGAGCACGCACGTCGTCATGACGTCGGAGAATCCGGCGTCGTTGCCGCCGATGGTGATGCTGACCAGGTCGGTGCCGGAGTTCAGCGGGCCGAGCTGGTTGGCGAGGACATCACCCGTACGGGCGCCCGAGCAGGCGGTGAAGGAGAAGGTCTGGGGGGAATGGGCGGCGGCCCACAGGGCCGGGTAGGCGCGGGTGGTGCGTTTGCAGGCGCCGCTCCCGCTGTCGTAGTTGCCGGCACCGACGCCGGAGGAGTACGAGTCGCCGAGGGCGACGTAGCCGAAGTCCGCCGAGGCGGCGGCGGAGGCCTGGCCGGCGCCGAACAGGGCGGCGCCCGCGGCGAGTAACAGGGAGGAGGTCAGGGCTGCGAAGCGCGACATTCTCATGCTCATGTGTGCGGCTCCTTGTGGGGGTTACTCCTGAGTCCGTGGTACTGGCAGTCGGGAGCCGCTGGAAGTGTCCATGCCAAGAATGTTCGGGGTGGAGTTGCCGTCCGAATCTTCACGTCCCATGCGTTTGAAGAGGGAACTTGGGCACCCGATCCGGCGAAACACGGGTGCATGAGGGCACTTCGTGCCGGATCATGGGCGCCATGCCAGCCAACCCGCATGACGCGCTGCCGATCCGGCTCAACGTCGACGACAGCGACTCGCCTTCGGACGTCGTCGACGCGCTGTTCCTCGGCCGGTTCGCGTCCGGCGAGCAGCCGTACTCGCACAGCGTGTCGATCGAGCGGGTGAAGGCGGACGCGAGCCTGCTGCCGCCCGAGGCCACCGTGCTGCGCTCGGCCCGCGACACGGACCGCAGCGCCACCCTCGCGGAGGGCGAGGGCTGGACCATGCTCGTCTCCCGCTGGAGCCGGGGCGCGGACGTGACGGTGACCGCGGTCAGCGACGAGCTCGCCGCCGGGGTGCTCGGCAAGGCCACGGAAGGGGTGCAGGACGAACCCGAACCGCAGCCCGAGAACGTGACGATGGGCTTCTGGTACGTCTCCCCGCGCCGCGGCCCGTACCGTACGACGCGCCAGATCGCGGCCGGTACCTGGGCGGAGGTGCGGCCCAACTACACGGCGCCGGTGGCGGGGGCCATGGACCGGCTGATGAAGGTCACCCCCGACGACATCGCGGGCCGGCTGCTGTTGCTGCACGGGCCGCCCGGGACGGGGAAGACCTCGGCCCTGCGGACGCTGGCCCGCTCATGGCGGGACTGGTGCCAGGTGGACTGCGTCCTGGACCCGGAGCGGCTGTTCAACGACGTCGGCTACCTGATGGACATCGCGATCGGCGAGGACGAGGGCACGGCGAAGGGCCGCTGGCGACTGCTGCTGCTGGAGGACTGCGACGAGCTGATCCGCGGCGAGGCCCGGCACACCGCCGGGCAGGCGCTGTCCCGGCTTCTCAACCTGACGGACGGGCTGCTGGGCCAGGGGCGCAACGTCCTGGTCGGGGTCACCACCAACGAGGACCTGGAGCGGCTGCACCCCGCGGTGGTCCGGCCGGGCCGCTGCCTCGCCCGTATCGAGGTCGGCCGCCTGACGCACCGCGAGGCGGTGGACTGGCTCGGCACCGACGAGGGCATCTCCCGCGAGGGCGCCACCCTGGCCGAACTCTTCGCCCTGCGCCGCGGCACGACGGGCCCCACGGCCCTCCTCCCGTCCCAGGGCCACGAGTCCGACGCGGGGCTGTACCTCTAGCGGGCAGCAGGCCCGTAGCAGCGCAACCACGGCGCGCGCAGCCCCGGGAGGCCCGGCCGCAGGGCGGAGTTACTGGCCGTACCGCGCCCGGAGGGCATCGGCGGCGGCGGCCAGCGCCTCGGCCTCGGTCAGGCCCAGCCGGTGGACGCGGTCCGCGAACGCCTGCGCGGCCGCCGCGGCCTCGCGCGAGGCACCCTCCCCCGCCGCCGCGACGAAGGTGCCGTGGCGGCCCCGCGTCTCGATGACCCCGTCGGCCTCCAGCGCGCGGTACGCCTTGGCGACCGTGTTCGCCGCGAGGCCGAGCTCCTCCGCCAGCCCCCGCACCGTGGGCAGCTTGAAGCCCGTCGGCAGCTTCCCCGACCGGGCGCGGTCCGCGATCTGCGCGCGCAGCTGCTCGTACGGGGCGGCGGCGCCGGCCGCGCCGTCAATCCGGATCTTCAGGTTCGTCGAGGTCACGCCGCCGATTCTTCCCCATCGCCCCCGAAATTCGCAGGCGTGCGGCCCCGCACCGCCCGTACTGTCCGGGCATGACCGTATCGATCCGCGACCTGCGGCCCGGCGATGCCTCCGACACGGAAGCCGTCGTACGGGTGCGCCGTGCGGCCCTGCCCTTCGTGATCACCACGGTGCGGGGGGTCGCCTTCGAGCTGGACTCCGCGCACCCCGACAAGCGCTACCGCCTGCTCCTCGCCGAGGACGGCGACGGGCTCGTCATCGGCACCGCCCAGGTGGGCATCGCCTACGACAGCCCCGAGCCCGGGCAGGGCTTCGTCAACGCCTACGTCCACCCGGCGCACCGCGGACTCGGCGCCGGGACCGCTCTGCTGCGGGCGGCCGAGGAACACCTCGGCGCCGCGGGCGCGGTGGACTCGTACGCCTGGGTCCTGGACGAGCCCGCGCACCGCGCCTTCGCCGAGCGGCGGGGCTACCGCGTCGGGCGCTCCGCGCACTTCCTGCGCCTGGACCTGGCGTCGGCCGCGCTGCCCGCGCTCCCGGACCCGCTGCCCGCCGGGGTGGAGCTGCGGCCCGGCTCGGCCTTCGCGGCCGATCCGCGGCCGCTCTTCGAGGCCGACGCGGAGACCACCCGTGACGAACCCGGCGACGTGCAGGCCGAGTTCGACGACTACGAGGACTGGCTGCGGCACACCTGGAACAGCCCGCACCTGGACAAGGACCTCACCACCGTCGTCCTCGTGGACGGTACGGTCGCCGCCTTCACGGCCGCCCTGACCGACGGGGACGCCCGCTACTGCTCGGGGATGACCGGCACCCTGCGGGCGTTCCGCGGCCGGGGCCTGGCCAAGCTCGCGAAGACCGACTCCCTGCGCCGGGCCCGCGCGGCCGGCTATACGGAGGCGTTCACGGGCAACGACACCGGGAACGCGCCGATGCTCGCCGTCAACCAGCGGTTCGGGTACGAGATCTGCGCGACCGAGACGCGCTACGCGAAGGCGATGGGGACGACGGTGGAGACGGAGACCGCGACAGCATGACCGAACAGCTCACCGTCGCCCTGGTCAAGGCCGGCCGGACCAAGATCCGCTACCCGGCGGACCTGATCGCCGACACCGGCAGCCGGATCTCCGTACGCGCGCCTTGGGCGGCCGAGGGCGTACGGGACTTCGGCTTCGTGCGCTTCGAGCCGGGCGACGTGTTCACGGAGCACTTCTGGCGCGACCGCTGGTACGCAATCAAGGAGGTCCGGACCGGCAGGGGCGTCCTCAAGGGCTGGTACTGCGACGTCACCCGCCCGGCGGTGGTGGAGGGCGGCGTGATCGTGGTCGAGGACCTGGACCTGGACCTGTGGGTCTCGGCCGACGGGACTTCCGTACTGCGGCTGGACGAGGACGAGTTCGCCGAGAGCGGCCTCGCCGAATCCGACCCGCAGGCCGCCGCCGAGGCCGTACGCGCCCTCGACACCCTGGACGCCCAGGCCAGAACGACACCCGGGCTGGCCGCCCTGCTGGCACAGCTCTCAGTGCCGGGCCGGTGAGGACCGAATGGCAGCCATGAGCTTCTGGCGGGCCTCCCGGAAGGCGCGTCGTACCTGCGCACACTTCGGAGGCGCCGTAGCCGTGTGCGGGCAGTTGGGGGCCTCCGGATAGCGTTGAGGCCATGAACGAACCCCGGATCATGGTGCAGAGCTCAGCGGGCGAGAGTTCGATAGTGGCCAACGCCGAAGGCCTTCGCGTGCTCGCGGAGCGACTGCTGGCACTTGCCGAACCGGGCGTGAGGGACGGGCGCCACTCGCATCTCGACGCGGGCGTGGACCTTGAGGACGGATCGGCCGGCCTCGTCCTGGAGCGTGACGACTCGCTCTAGGCGCGCGTCCCCCACGTACCCGGTGGAGCCACCGGAGGCGGCGGGGCGCGGCAAGGCTGCTTCCTGAGCCCCCGCTTACCGCTTCCTTAAGCGGAGCCTAAGGATCGGGTTGTGGGGCGCGGAGGCGGGGGAGCCGGGGGTGCGGGCGGTTAGTTTGGCGGGGCCAGGGAGGGCCGGAGGCGGCGCCGCGACCCGTTGAGGGGCGGCGCCGCACAGCCCGGTCCACTGGCGCGCCCCTGCCTCGTGCCCGAAGGAGATCCACCATGCCCGCACGCCGCACCGCCACCCGTATCGCCTCCGTCGCGCTGGCCCCCCTCGCGGTGGCCGCGTACGCCGCGGCGCCCGCGGCGGCCCACGGTTCGATGACGGACCCGGTCAGCCGGGTGGCGGCGTGCTACGCGGAGGGGCCGGAGGCCCCGAGGTCGGCGGCCTGCAAGGCGGCCGTGGCGGCGAGCGGGGCGCAGGCGTTCTACGACTGGAACGCGGTGAACATCGCCAACGCGGCCGGTCGGAGCAAGTCCCTGATCCCGGACGGGCAGCTGTGCTCGGCGGGCAACTCCAAGTACAAGGGCCTGGACCTGGCCCGCGCCGACTGGCCGGCGAGCCCGATGGCGGCGGGCGCGCACACCTTCCGCTACAAGGGGACCGCCCCGCACAAGGGCTCCTTCGAGCTGTACGTGACGAAGGACGGGTACGACCCGTCGAAGCCGCTGAAGTGGTCGGACCTGGAGCCCGCGCCGTTCGTGAAGGTCAGCGACCCGGGGATGCAGAACGGCGACTACGTCTTCTCCGGCACCGTCCCGAACAAGACGGGCCGCCACCTGATCTACAGCGTCTGGCAGCGCTCGGACAGCCCCGAGGCCTTCTACACCTGCTCCGACGTGGTGTTCGGCAAGGACAACGGCGGTAACGGCGGGAGCGCGGGCAGCGGCGGCTCCTCCGCCAAGCCGAGCACCGAGCCCGGCTCGAAGCCGAGTTCCCAGCCGTCGGAGCAGGCCTCGCAGCAGCCTTCCGCGCAGCCCTCGCAGGAGAGCGGACCGAAGGCCCCGACCGACGAGCAGATCGCCGAAGGGGCGGACAAGTCGACGGTGGAGCACAACGGCCACGGCGACAACGACCCCAGGACGAACGCCAGGGCCGGCGCCTCGCCGATCGCCGCGCAGGGCACCAACCTCGCGGAGACCGGCGGCAGCAGCGCCGCCCCGGCGATCGCCGTCGCCGGGGCGGGCGTCCTGGCCGTCGGTGCGGCCGTGCTGTTCGCCGTCGCCCGGCGCCGCGCGACGCCGGGCCGCCACGGCCGCTAGGGGGTGTCTGGCGGATCAGGGTCGGGTGGCCCGGGTCGGCTGGTGCCGTGGATTGCAAGGCGGAGGAGGGAGCCACTGCGGAGCATTGGCGACTGACGACAACGCGGCAAGCCACGGTGCCAGGCGGGCCGGGCCCGGCCATGATCCGCCAGACACCCCCTAGTCCGAGGCGCCGCTCACGCCGGCGGACCGTCCGTGCGTCAGTCGAAGACCGACGCACAGGTGGTCCGTTCGGCGTGCGCCGGGTCGAGGGCGTTGACCGCCTCGTGCCAGGCGATCCTGTCGGTGAGGCCGATGGCCACGTGCTCCGACAGGTCCAGGAAGCAGAGGTCCTGGAGCACCACGTTCCGTACGTTCGTCCCGTCGAGGAACGCGCTCCGGTAGGGGGTGACCACCTCGTCGTACTTGGTGGCGATCACCGTGTACTTGACGCCGGGCACGGTGTCCCCGCCGGCGTTCAGCTTGTTCAGGAAGTCCGATCCGGCGATCTGATCGGCCAGTCCGGGTGTCGCCGTGCTGATCAGGTCCTCGGCTCCGGGGAAGTACGGGAGGAGTCGGGTGAACCCGTTGAGGTCCGTGCCGTGGTTGTCGGGGGCGAGACCGATCAGGGCGTTGACCTTGGCGGCACCGCCGAGGAACTTCAGGTAGTAGCGCGGCATCATGCCGCCCTGGGAGTGGCCGATGACGTCCGTCTTGGCGGCGCCGGTGGAGGCGAGCACCTTGTCGACGAAGACGTCGAGCTGGCCCGCGGACTTGTCGATGGGGCCGAGCCCGTTGAAGAACGGCACGCCGGGCAGTTGGCCGTAGTCGAGGGAGTAGACGCAGTACCCGCGGTGGACGAGGTACGGCGCGAGGCCGAGCCAGTTGTCGATGGAGTTCCCGAAGGTGCCGTGGACGAGCACGACGGGCCGGGGGTGGGCGGCGGACGGCTTGCAGGACCAGTTGTTCCATCCGCTGCTGGGTGCGGACGCGGCCTGCGCTGCGCCGGTGGGGGCGACGAGCGCGGTGGCGAGGGTGAGGACGGCAAGCGGGCGGAGCAGGCGTCTCCAGGGCAGCATCGTGTGATCTCCTTGCGGGTCAAGGGGAAAGCGGTGGGGGTTCGTCCCGTGATCCGGATCACAAGGGGGCGCTGCTGCCGCCAAATTACGGGCGGGTAGCAAAACAGGGAAGTTACGCGTCAGTAAAAGATGCGTGTCGCAAGCCGCGCTCCACCGCCGCACCGCCACCGCGCCAGTTCCAGACCGGCGTTACGCAGGCGCCCGGCGCCCGGCGCCCGCCGCCCGGCGTTACGCCGGCACGGCGAACGTGGCCGCGGGGCGGACCGTACCCGGCCCGAAGCGGGCGTTCGCGCGGTCGATGGCCGCCTCCACCGTCAGCCGGGCCTCGCGGACCGGGTCCAGGGAGAGCTGCCGGGCCGCCCGCTCCGCGCCCGTGAGGTCCTCGGCGCGCAGCACCATGCCGGTCAGCCGGGCCCGTTGCAGACCGGCCGCGTCCAACAGCCGGTACGCGAGGGCCCGCAGGTCCTCGTCGTGCGCGGAGGGCTCGGCGAGCCGCCGGGACTTCTCCCAGCGGGTGCCGCCGGCGAACTGGAGGGTCAGCGACAGCGAACGGGCTGCCTGGCGGCGGCCGCGCAGCAGCGCGCCCAGCCGTACGGCCAGGCCGAGCAGTTCGGCGCGCGCGAGCGGGCCGTCCAGTTCGTGCCGGGCGAACCCGGTCCGGACGGCGGCCGACGGCGGCAGCCCCTGCGGGGTGACGGGGCGCGGGTCGATGCCGCGGGCGCGCTCCGCGGCGGGCCGGCCCGCCCGCCGGCCCAGCACCCGTTCGACCACCCCTGGCGGGACGGCGGCCAGCGCGCCGACCGTGTGCAGTCCGTACCCGCGCAGCACCGCCGCCTGCTTGGAGCCGATGCCGTACAGCGCCTCCACCGGCAGCGGAGCCAGGAACCCGGCCACCTCCCCGTCGGGCACGGCCAGCACTCCGCCGGGCTCCGGGACCCGCGCGGAGGCCATCGACGCCACCGCCCAGGTGCCGGCCACCCCGATCCGTACGTCCGTGCCCAGCCGGGCGACCGCGCGCAGCCGTACGACCTCGGCGATCCGGCCCGCGTCCGCGCCGAAGTACCGCTGGGCGCCGCGGACCTGGACCAGGGCCGAGCGGGGCGGCAGGGCCTGGACGAACGGGGAGAACTCCCGCAGCAGCTCCAGGACCTCCCGGTACCCCTCCTCCGGCAGGGCCGCGGCGCACCGGACGTGCAGGATCACACCGCGCGGGGCCCCGGTCATCCCGCGCTCCCCGGGCTGGAGTGCCACAGCTTGCGGCCGGTCGCCGCACCCTCGCCGGGCGGCCGGAGGTCGGCCCAGGGGTTCATCTCGTAGCCGGTGGACAGGTGGATGCGGCGGCCGGGGTCCGCGGCCGGCGCGCCGGGACCGGCCCCGGCCGCGGGCTCCGAGAGGCGCGCGGTGACGGCCTCCAGGCCGTGGTGCCCGCGCAGTTCGACCAGCTCCGACAGGTTCCAGGCCGCCGCCCCGACGACGCTCAGGCTCTGCGGGCCGCGCCGCTGCACGACTCCCCGTACCAGCAGCAGGAAGGAGTGGAAGACGGTGTGCGCGCACGCGTCGTGGCTGTCGTCGAAGAAGGCCAGGTCGACCAGGCCGCTGCCGTCGTCCAGGGTCGTGAAGATGACCCGCCTGCCGGAGCGGATCGGCGGGGTCTGGGTGGCCGCCTTGGCCCCCGCGACCAGGACGGTCCGGCCGTGCTCGACCTCCCGCAGCCGGTGCGCCGGGACCACGCCCAGCTCGGCCAGGAAGGCGTGGTGGTCGCTCATCAGGTGCCGCGAGGCGTCCATGCCGAGGACGCCCAGTTCGGCGCTGAGCCGCTCGGCCCCGTTCAGGTCGGGCAGCCCGATGGCGGCGGTGGACAGTCCGCCGTCCAGCGGGAGTTGGGAGCCGCCGCGGGCGCCGGCCGCCCGCGAGACCCCGTGCAGCTCGGCCAAGTGCAGCAGCAGGTCGCGGCGGTTGGCCCCGAAGGAGTCCAACGCCCCGGCCTGTGCGAGCCGTTCCGCCACCGGCCGGCCCGGATGCGCCCGGTCCCAGAAGTCGCGCAGCGAGGCGTACGGCTGCCCGTCCTCGATCCGGGCCGCCTCCGCCCCGCTGATGCCGTGGACGTCGGACAGGGCGAGCCGGAGCCCCCAGCCCTTACCGGACACCAGTTCGATGCGGTGGGCGACCGCCGACCGGTTCACGTCCAGCGGCAGCACGGGCACCCCCCGGCGCCGCGCGTCCGCCAGCAGCAGCCGCTTCGGGTACATGCCCGGGTCGTGCGTGAGCAGCCCCGCGTAGAACGCCGCCGGGTGGTGGGCCTTGAGCCAGGCCGACTGGTACGTGGGCACCGCGAAGGCCACCGCGTGCGCCTTGCAGAAGCCGTACGAGCCGAAGGCCTCGACGATCTCCCAGGTACGGGTGATCACCTCGGCCGGGTAGCCGCGCCCGGCGGCCGTCGCCGCGAACCAGACCTTGATCCGGCCCTGCGACTCCGGGTCCGAGAGCCCGCGCCGCACCCGGTCCGCCTCGTCCCGGCCGCAGCCGGTCATGACGTGCACGATCTCGATGATCTGCTCGTGGAAGACCACCACCCCGTACGTCTCGCGGAGCGCCTCGGCCAGGTCCGGGTGCGGGAAGCGGACCGGGACCCGCCCGTGCCGGGCCTCGATGAACGGGCGCACCATGTCGGCGGCCACCGGACCCGGCCGGAACAGCGAGATGTCGACGACCAGGTCGTGGAAGGTGGCCGGCTGGAGCCGCCCCACCAGGTCGCGCTGGCCCGGTGACTCGATCTGGAAGCAGCCCAGCGTCTCGGCGGAGCGGATCAGCTCGTACGTCGCCCGGTCGCCCGGCGGCACCTGCGCCGGGTCGTCCAGGTCCAGCTCCTCCCCCGTCGTCCGCCGCAGTTCGGCGACCGCGTGGGCCATCGCGGACTGCATCCGCACGCCCAGCACGTCGAGTTTGAGCAGCCCGAGCTCCTCCACGTCCTCCTTGTCGAACTGGGACATCGGCAGCCCCTCGCCGCTGGTGGGCACCACCGGGGTGCGGGCGAGCAGCGAGGCGTCGGAGAGCAGCACCCCGCACGGGTGCATGGCGATCCCGCGCGGCAGCGCGTCCAGCGCCTCGACGAGCTCCCACAGCCTCCCGTGCGACTCCCCCCGTACGTCGCGCAGTTCCGGCAGTTCGGCGAGCGCCGTGCGGGCGTCGCGGGCCCGGATGTGCGGGAAGGCCTTGGCGAGCCGGTCGACGGTGGCCGGGTCCATGGACAGGGCGGCGCCGACGTCGCGGATGGCGTGTCGGACCCGGTAGGTCTCGGGCATGGAGACGGTGGCGACGCGCTCGGTGCCGAACCGGTCGATGATCCGCCGGTAGACGTCCAGCCGGCGGGCGGACTCCACGTCGATGTCGATGTCGGGCAGGACGCGGCGGCGCTTGGAGAGGAAGCGCTCCATCAGCAGGCCGTGCGCGACGGGGTCGGCGTGCGCGATGCCGAGCAGGTGGTTGACCAGCGAGCCGGCGCCCGACCCGCGGGCGGCCACCCGGATGCCCATCTCCCGTACGTCGTCCACGACTTGGGCGACCGTCAGGAAGTACGAGGCGTACCCGTGGTAGGCGATGATGTCGAGCTCGTGGTGCATCCGCTCCCAGTACTCGGGGGCGCCCGGGCCGTTGGCGTATCCGCGCAGCACCATGCCCGCGGACGCCCGGGAGGTGAGCACCCGCTGGGCGGTGCGGTGGGCGGCGCCGACGAGCCGGGCCTCGGGGAAGTGCACGGAGCCGATGCCGAGGTCGTCCTCGGGGTCCACCGAGCAGGCCTCGGCGGTACGCAGGGTCTCCGCGAGCAGTCGGCGCGCGTCGGCGGGGCGCTGGCCGGCCGCCCGGGCGATCCGGTCGGCGGCCTCGGCCATGGCGTCGGCGGGCTTGAGCCAGCGCTCGCCGCCGTCCAGCGCTTTGCGGGGGTCGACGGGAACCAGCCTGCGGGCCGCGTCGAGGACGTCGGCGACCGGGCCCTGGCCGGGGTCGGCGTACCGGACGGCGTTGGTCAGTACGGCGGGGACGCCGTACTCGGCGGCGAAGCCGACCGTACGGGCGGCCAGCCGCAGCGATCCGGGCCCGGTGCCGGTGCGGCCGTGGTCGACGGCCTCCAGGCGCAGCGCGTCGCCGTAGATCTCCCGCCAGGGCGCGAGCAGCCGGGCGGCGCGGTCGGGCCGTCCGGCGGCGAGCGCCCGGCCCACCTCGGATCCGGGGCCGAGCAGTACGAACACGCCGCTGACTCCGTGGGGGCCGCGGGCGTCGCCCAGGGCGCTCCAGGGGAGGACCGGCGGCCCGGACGCACCGACCGCGATGGATACACCGGATGCACCGGATGCACCGGACGCACCGGACGCACCGACCGCACCGGACGCGGCGTGCGCGGCGGTGACGAGCCGGCACAGCTCGGCCCACCCGGCGGCGCCGTCCCGGGCCAGGAAGACCGCGCGCGCGGCCGACTCGTCGACGAAGGCCCCGCCCTTGACGGGGTTGCGGCGGCGGTACGAGGCCTCACCGGAGCGATCCCGGCCCGCGGACCCGGCCGGACCCGCGGATCCCCCCGGACCCGCGGACCCGGCCGGGCCCGCCGCGGGCGACACGGCCAGGTCGACCCCGAACAGCGGCCGGATCCCGGCCGTCGCGCACGCCTTCGCGAACCGCACCGAGCCGGCGAGGGTGTCGCGGTCGGTCAGGGCGAGGGCGTCCATGCCCCGCTCGGCGGCACGCTCGGCCAGCCGCCCGGGGTGGGAGGCTCCGTAGCGCATGGAGAACCCCGAAACGGTGTGCAGATGCGTAAAACCGGGCACCCGCGGCCTCCTGCTTTCACTCGGTGAACATCACCCCCGCTCTCCACCATAGAGCAATTCGAATATCCGTGCGAAACGTTTGTTCGATGCTCCACATGGGGGCGCTCCCCGCGCGGGACACGTGTCACCCGTTCGGCCCACCCCTGCTGCGCCGCGCCCCCGGTACGCCGAGCGTGTGAGACATGACCCAGCCCACCCGTAGCACCGACGCAGCTCCGTCCCAGGGCTTCCTCGCCGAGATCAAGGACGCCGTGACCATCCGGGCAGCCGTGCTGGTCCTGGGGGTACTGGCCCTCCAGCTCGCCTTCATCACCTCGTACATCGGGGCCTTCCACCAGCCGAAGCCCAGCGAGATCCGGATCGCGGTGACGGCCCCCGTCGCGCCGGTCGCCGAGCAGACGGCCAAGCAGCTCGGCGCCCTGCCCGGCAAGCCGCTCGACCCCCGCACGGTCGCGGACGAGGCGACGGCGCTGCGGCAGGTCAAGAACCGGGACGTGGACGGCGCGCTGATCATCGACCCGGCCGGCAAGGCCGACCGGCTGCTGGTCGCGGGCGGCTCCGGGGCCGCGCTCCCCCAGGCCGTCGAACAGGTCATCGGCCTCGCGGAGAAGGCCCAGGGCCGCACCGTCCAGGTCACCGACGTGGCCCCGGCCGCCGCCGGCGACGGGCGCGGCCTGAGCTCCTTCTACCTGGTCATCGGCTGGTGCGTGGGCGGCTACCTGTGCGCCGCGATCCTCGCCATCAGCGCCGGTGCCCGGCCCGCCAACATCAGCCGCGCCGTCATCAGGCTCGCCGCCCTGCTGCTGTACTCCCTCGCCGCCGGACTGCTCGGCACCCTGATCGCGGGCCCCGTCCTGGACGCCCTGCCCGGCTCCGTCATGGCCCTGTGGGGGCTCGGCACCCTGGTCGTCTTCGCGGTCGGGGCGATCACCCTGGCCCTCCAGGGTCTGGCCGGCGTGGTCGGCATCGGCCTGGCGATCCTGCTGATCGTGGTCTTCGGCAACCCAAGCGCGGGCGGCGCCTACCCGTACCCGCTGCTGCCGCCGTTCTGGAAGGCCATCGGCCCGGCCCTGCCGCCGGGCGCCGGTACGTACGCCGCGCGCTCCATCGCGTACTTCAAGGGCAACGGCGCGGCCGGGCCCATGCTGGTGCTGGCCGCCTGGGCGGTGGTCGGCTCGGCGATCACGCTGGCCTGCGCGGAGGTCCGCAAGGGCCGGCCCGGCGCTGCGGTGGGCAGCGGGCTCCCCGACGACGCGCCCGCGGTCCCCCGCTTCGCCGACACCGGAAGCGCCGGAAGCGGAAGCGCCGACGCCCGGTGAACACCCCCGTCTTCCGCAACCGCCAGGGCCCGGCCGAACAGGCCGTCTCCGTCAAGCGGATGGAGCCCAGCGCCCAGGCCCAGCTGGGCGCGCTCGGCCTCACCGGCTTCATCGTGGTCACCGTCATCGCCACCGGCATCGACGCGGGCGTCTTCCCCGAGAAGCTCGGCCACTCGGTGCTGCCGCTGGTCGGGTTCTTCATCGGCGGGCTCGCCCAGCTGCTGGCCGGGCTCTTCCAGGCCCAGCGCGGCGACACCTGGCACGCCACCGTCTTCGGCGGCTTCGGGCTCTTCTGGATGGCCAAGGCCTGCCTGCTCCAGTGGGTGCTGCCGGCCACCGACCCCGCGCTGCGCGGGGACGTCAGCGGGCTCTTCACCCTGCCCTGGGTGTTCGTGGTGTTCGTGCTGTGGGTCGGCAGCTGGCGGATCCACCTGGTGCTGCTGACGACCTTCACCTGCGTGCTCGCCGTGTTCATCGCCATGACGGTCAACGGCTTCACCGGAGAGGTGATCTGGAACAGGATCGCCGGCTGGTCCGGGCTGCTGGCCTCCCTCGGGGCGCTGTACCTGCTCGCCGGGCAGGTCCTGGCGAGCACCTGGGGCCGTCAGGTGCTGCCCATGGGCCGCTTCCTCGCTCCCGAGGAGCACCCCGAGCAGTGATCACCACGCTCGCCGTAGAGAACTACCGCTCGCTGTGCGTCCGGCGGCGCTGCTCTCGGACCGCGCGGGGCCCGCCGTGCGCACCCGTACCGCCGACGGCGGCTGGCACCGTACGCAGAACGCCCTGCGCCCGTACGACTCCATGCTCAGCGAGCTCGCGGACCCCCAGCTCGCCCCGGACCTGCTCGCCCTGCGCGAGCTCATCCGGTCCTGGCGGTTCTACGACCACGTCCGCACCGACGCCGGGGCGCCCGCCCGGACCCCGCGGATCGGAACCCGTACGCCCGTACTCAGCGCCGACGGCCGCGATCTGCTCAATCAGAAAACACCGACACTCACACTGTGTAGTAACTGCACTTCAACGCGCGAGCGTGGTCCTTCCGGCCAGGGAAAGGCGAATCCCCGGCCGGAAGGAGGCCCGGCCGGGGCTGGTCCGGGTCGGTCGGCGTTCGGGGTGTCCGGGAGCGTTGACCTGGTCCGCGAGTAGCCCCGGCCGGCGAGATGCCGGCCGGGGCTGAACGCTGCTCGTCAGGCTGAAGTGTGCTCGCGGTCGCTGGAGCCGCCGCCGCGGCAGGCGAGGCACGGCTGGCTGTAGACGACCCGGTACGCGCCGTCCACCAGGATCGTCCGCGCGAGGCCGCGGCACGCAGCGCACCCGCCGCCGACCGCGTTTCTCCGGCGGGGAACCGCGCCCCTGCGGCGTAGCTCCTGCAGGTGATTGATCAACGGTCCGTAGTCGGGGCGTTCCTGCGCGCTCATACCCGTCAGCCTAGCGAGCATGTCTGGTTCGGGTGGTCCGCGCGGCAGTTCGCCTCGCAGTTCCCGTCGGCGCACTGGTTGTCGTGCTGGCAGTTCGCCGCCACCGGGATCCCCTCAAGAGGGCCGGTCCACAGCTCCGTGTCGGGCTGGAAGCCGGCTTCGCGGATGCGGTTGAGGGTGTGGTCGAGGGCGCCCGGCGTGTAGCGGCTCGGGTCGGGCAGCTCGGGCATGTGGTGCACGAACTTGGGGAGGCGGGAGCACAGGCGGGCGTACACGGCGGTGTGGAGGATGAGGGCGTGCCATCCCTCGTCGACGACCCGGGAAGGGCGCATGCCGCCGGGGAACCGGGCGGCCGCGGCGACGAACTTGAGGCTCTCTTCGGTGATCCGGTCGGCGTCGGTGCTGGACATGTCGGGGTTGTTGCTGGCGACGGTCGCGGCGACGGCCTCGAACTCGGCGGCGCTGATCAGCGAACGTGCGTCCTTGCTGATGGTGGGCGTGCCGGTGCTCATGGGGTGGTGCCTCCCTTTTGATGGTGGAGGTGATGCGTGGCCCGCCCCGGCCACTCGAAGGGGGGAAGTGTCGGGCGGCGGGGCGGGAGATCGTAGAAGGCCCGCCCCAGACCCGTATGAGGGGGGTCGATGGGGCCCGGGGCGGGCGGCCCAGTCGTCCGCCCTTCGGCGTAGCGCAGGCGACTGGGAGTCTCAGGTGACCCTGGTGTGGCGGCCCTGGGTGATGTTCTAGCGCTGCCAGCAGTGCACCGGGTCGTGGCGCACCGCCCAGGCGTAGCCACACAGTCGGCAGTCGGCCATCGGGCTGCCGAACTTGAAGGCGATGGGGGCCAGCATGCGGCAGCCAGAGCACGCCATGGACTCCTGGGTGCAGACCCCGCCGGGGTGCCAGTCGGACTCCGTGACGATGCGGGTGAGTCGCGTCAGGTCGTACGCCTGATGGCGCATCTGGTCGAGGTTGGCGGGCATCAGGTGATCCCGTCGGGGCCGCCGCGGGGGCAGCCTTCCTCGTGGACGGTGGCGCCGGCCTCGGGGCCGCTCCCGGAGACGGGGCGGGCGCCGCAGGCCGGGCACTGTGACGGCGGGCCGGATGGCTGCTTCGGCGGGTGCGTCACAGCGTGCTCGTCGGCTGGTGTTCGCGGATGCCGAGGGCCATGGACTGCACGACGCGGGCGAGGCCCCGTGCGTAGTTCCATGCCGGGTGGTCGCCCGGGCCGAGGGCGCCCTTTGCGGTGTAGTACTTCCAGTCCGCGACAGCACCCTCGGCCCGCGGGAACCGCTCATCCTCCGGGATCGCGGTGATCTTCGTGGCGAGGGGCAGTCCGAGCCGGATCAGCTCGCACGTCACGATGTCGATGTCCTCGCGCGGCGGTCGGCTGCCGTACGGGCCGAGCACCTCGGCGGACAGCTCTTCGGCTTCTCTCAGGTGCTCTTGGAACGCGTCGGTCATGCCGGTGCTCCCTACCCTCGTCAGCGGGTGATGGCGATCCCAATAGGTGCTGGGGACTGGGCGCCGCGCGGCAGGTGCCTGAGTGGAAGCGATCAGACCTCAGTCGCGGCGGCTGATGACCAGTGAACGCGCAACAGCGCCCCGTAACTGGCACAGGTTGTGACAGCTGTAGGACGCTGTGTGACGGCTGTGGCGTATGTGGCTGGTGAGGCTAGAGGTCGGCCCCGCACCATGACGCGTACCCGATCAACGTTTCCGGGGTACGCCGTGCCGCGCGCACGAGGCCACTGACGGTCTCCCGCACGCTGGGGTGGTACTTGGCCTGCTGCGGAGCGACGGCGCGCGCCTTGAAGAGCGAGGAGAGAGCCGCGTCCGTCTTCCCGGTGGACAGCTGTGCGCGGGCAGTGTCAATCCAGAAGTGCCCGAGCCGGTCGGGGAAGTAGTCGGCCGGCGGTCGTACCTCCTTGGCGAGTTGTAGAGCCCGGCCGTGGTTGCCGAGCTCCATCTCCACGGCGGATGCGTGGATGGCCACGTTGGTCGGGCCGAAGCTCTGGATGTGGGGGCCGTCGTCACCGGCCCCAGTGACCTCGCGCCCGAGCTGTTCGGCAAGCCGGCGCGCTTCGGACAGCTCCCCCTGGGCGGTGTCGGCGTCACCCCGGCGACAGGCCAGCATGGCGGCTCGGAGACGCAGGTTCCCGGCAGAGCACAAGGCAGGCACCTCGGCCGCCCGAACTCCGTCCTCGACGACCGTCAAGGCTCTACTGATGATTGCCTGCCCGACCTCCAGACGGCCCGTCGAGAAGGTGGCGTAGGCGCGCATGTAGTGGTGCAGGGCCATGAGGTAGGGGTCGTTGCCCCGTCCGACCGAGTAGTCCATCCGGGACAGCAGCAGCGACACCAGGTCTGAGAGGCCGAGGTTGTACGCGACGTCGTAAGCGGACCGGTACACGTGGACGAGCATCCGGTGAGCCTGCTCTTCGGCTTCACCGGTCGCGGTCTGCGACACCTGTACCAGTTCGTCGATCAGCGGGGGCGCCATGGAAACGATCTTGGCGTAGTTGGACGCGCGCCGGGCGGCGAGCACCAGGTGAACGTCCGACCCAATCTCGGACAGGCTGCGGACGGCGACCTCGTCCAGTGGGAGATCCCAGTTGTCCAGGGAGGCCCGCAGATCGGCCAGGGGGCCGTCCAGGCGGTCGTGGGCGTGGTCGGTTGCGTAGGGCTGCCCGGTGAAGGTGGTGACGGGGACGCCCAGGGCGCGGGCGACAGAGGCGATCAGGGGACCCGAGGCGGGGCGCCTTCCCTGTTCCACCTTCACGAGGAGGCTGTACGAGATGTTCGCCCTGGTGGCGAGCTGCGTCTGAGTGAGCCGACAGAGTCTCCGGTACGCGGCAATGCGAGTACCCGTGCCAGCGGCAGTGTTCTGGGGCATCCTGTCTGTGCTCCGTCCTGCGTAGTAGGCCTACCGGGACGGTACCCGCCGCCGGGTGGCGGGTGAACGGAAAGAGCCCTGGCCGGTTTCCGGTTGGGGCTCTCGTTCGTGATGGGCGGTTCTACCGAACGCACGAAAGCGCCCCCTCCCGCCCGTAGGCGAGAGGGGGCGCTGTGGTGTTCAGGAGACGCCGTACCACTGGGATGCCCAGCCGGTGTTGATGATGCTCGTGGACTGCTGCGTCAGCCGAGCGCGACGGCCGCTTCGAGCTGGAGCTGCACCAGCACGGCCTGCTCCGCCCCCTCGGCGCGGCCGAACTCTCCGACGGCACCCTGCGGTACCTGCTGTGGACCGCGGCGCTGCTGACCCCGCGGCCGCCCGCCCTGATGGTCCTCAACGAGCCGGAGACCAGCCTCCACCCGGACCTGCTGGCCCCGCTCGCGGACCTGATCCTGACGGTCGCCCGGGAGACGCAGACGGTGGTGGTCACCCACGCGGCCCCCTTGGCCGAAGCCCTGTCCGCGGGCACCCGCCGCCACCGGGTGGACCTGCGGACGATCACCCTGCTCAAGGAGTTCGGCCGCACGGAGGTGGCGGGCCGCGAGGGCCCCCTGGACGAACCCCTCTGGTACTGGCCCCGGCGCTGAGCCGCGGCGCACGAAGGAGCCCGCCCCGGGGTGGTGTCCCGGGGCGGGCCTTCGCGGTCTTCGATGGGGTTCGTTCAGGCGGACGTCACTTCTTCGCGGCGGGCTTCGCAGCCGGCTTCGCAGCGGGCTTCGCGGCCGGCGCGCCCTCGGTGTTGCCGTAGTACGCCTGGAGCATCAGCTGCTTCATGTCGTCGATCATCGGCATCCGCGGGTTGGCGGGCGCGCACTGGTCGGCGTAGGCGTTCATGGCCTGGGTCGGCAGGGCCTCGATGAAGGCCTGCTCGTCCACGCCCTCCTCGGCGAAGGAGGCGGGGATCCCGCACCTGGTCCGGAGCTCCTCGACGGCCTTGGCGTAGGACTCGACGCCCTCGGCGGGGGTGGCGGCGGGCAGGCCCAGCATCTTCGCGATCTCCTGGAAGCGCTCCGGCGCCCGGTAGACCTCGGCCTTCGGCCACGGGGTGGCCTTGTGCGAGACCGTGCCGTTGTGGCGGATCACGTGCGGCAGGAGCAGCGCGTTGGTGCGGCCGTGGGCGACGTGGAAGGTGTTGCCCAGGGTGTGCGCCATGGCGTGGACCAGGCCGAGGAAGGCGTTGGCGAAGGCCATGCCCGCCACCGTCGAGGCGTTGTGCATCTTCTCGCGGGCCTCGGGGTCGTTCGGGCCGTCGACCACGCACCGCTGGAGGTTCTCGAAGATCAGCTTGATCGCCTGGAGGCAGAGGCCGTCCGTGTAGTCGTTGGAGTACGCGGACACGTACGCCTCGGTGGCGTGCGTCAGGGCGTCGAAGCCGGAGTCCGCGGTCACCGTGGCCGGCAGGCCCATCGGCAGGACCGGGTCGACGATGGCGACGTTCGGGGTCAGCGCGTAGTCGGCGAGCGGGTACTTCTGGGCCGCGGCCGGGTCCGAGATGACGGCGAAGGGGGTGACCTCGGAGCCGGTGCCCGAGGTGGTCGGGATGGCGACCATCCTGGCCTTCTCGCCGAGCGAGGGGAACTTGTAGGCGCGCTTGCGGATGTCGAAGAACTTCTCCTTGGTGTCGCCGAACTCCACCTCCGGGCGCTCGTACATCAGCCACATGATCTTCGCGGCGTCCATCGGGGAGCCCCCGCCGAGGCCGATGATCGTGTCGGGCTGGAACTCGCGCATCAGCGCGGCGCCGGCCCGGACGGTCGAGAGCTCCGGGTTGGGTTCGACGTTGTCGATGACCTGGATGGCGACGGCGCCTTCGCGGGCCTGGAGGATGTCGGTGACCTTCTGCACGAAGCCGAGGGCGACCATCGTCTTGTCGGTGACGATCGAGACGCGGCCGATGCCGTCCATCTCACCGAGGTAGCGGATGGAGTTGCGCTCGAAGTAGATCTTCGGCGGGACCTTGAACCACTGCATGTTGTTGTTGCGCCGTCCGATCCGCTTGATGTTGATCAGGTTGACCGCGGTGACGTTGTTCGACACCGAGTTGTGGCCGTACGAGCCGCAGCCGAGGGTGAGCGAGGGGAGGAAGGCGTTGTAGACGTCGCCGATGCCGCCGAAGGTGGAGGGCGAGTTGGCGATGACGCGGATCGCCTTGACCTTCCGGCCGAACTCCTCGACGAGCTCCTCGTCCTCGGCGTGGATGGCGGCGCTGTGGCCCAGACCGTTGAACTCGACCATCGCGGCGGCCAGTTCGAGGCCGTGCTCGGTGTCGGAGGCCTTCAGCGCGGCCAGTACCGGGGAGAGCTTCTCGCGGGTCAGCGGCTCGCCCTCGCCGACCTCGGCGCACTCGGCGAGGAGGATCGAGGTCCCGGCGGGGACGGTGAAGCCGGCCTGTTCGGCTATCCACTGCGGGGACTTGCCGACGACCGCCGGGTTCAGCTTGGCACCGGCGCAGTCGGCCGCGTAGGCGGTCGTACCGAAGACGAACTGCTCCAGCTTGGTCTTCTCGGCGGCGCTGACCACGTGGGCGCCGAGCCGCTCGAACTCGGCGATGCCCTGCTCGTACACCTCCTGGTCGAGGATGACCGCCTGCTCGGAGGCGCAGATCATGCCGTTGTCGAAGGCCTTGGAGAGCACGATGTCGTGGATCGCGCGGGCCAGCTTGGCGCTCTTGTGGACGTACGCCGGGACGTTGCCCGCGCCGACGCCGAGGGCCGGCTTGCCGCAGGAGTAGGCGGCCTTGACCATGGCGTTGCCGCCGGTGGCGAGGATGGTGGAGACGCCCGGGTGGTTCATGAGGGCGCCGGTGGCCTCCATGGAGGGGGCGGTCACCCACTGCACGCAGTCCTCGGGGGCGCCGGCGGCGACGGCGGCGTCGCGGACGGTGCGGGCGGCCTCGGCCGAGCAGTTCTGCGCGGAGGGGTGGAAGGCGAAGATGATCGGGTTGCGGGTCTTCAGGGCGATCAGGGCCTTGAAGATGGTGGTCGAGGTCGGGTTGGTGACCGGGGTCATCGCGCAGACGACACCGACGGGTTCGGCGATCTCGGTGATGCCGTTCAGCTCGTCGCGGCGGATGACGCCCGCGGTCTTCAGTCCCCGCATCGAGTTCACGACGTGCTCGCAGGCGAAGAGGTTCTTGACGGCCTTGTCCTCGAAGAGGCCGCGGCCGGTCTCCTCGACGGCGAGCCCGGCCAGCTCGCCGTGCCGGGCCAGTGCCGCCAGCGAGGCCTTCTTGACGATGTGGTCGACCTGCTCCTGATTGAACGACGCGAAGTGGTCGAGCGCCTTCAGCGCTCCCTGGACCAGTCCGTCCACCATCTCGTTGGCCTGCATGGCAGGAACTCCTTCATATCGAACTCGACCGAACCGTTTTCCTGATGACTCAATTCGACACCCAAAAGCGGAAGCCACGGTGCCGAAAAAGCCCTTTCCCAGCAGGACGAAGGGCCGTTCACGCCCGTTCACGCCCCCTGAGCGCCGCCTCTGACCTGCGTAAACATTGAAGGACCAAGGACCCCTGTGTGCTTGTGAAAACTTTCACAAGAATTTGGCGGGGAGTGCGCCCTACCGCACTCCTCCCCCAGCGAGCACAATCAGCCTGACGAGTCGCGTCGACCGAGAGGGAGGGAGCGCGTGCGCAGTCAGGTACGCGTCGCGGAAGGGCGGAATCTGACGGTGGAGCGCTGGGGCGACCCGGAAGGAAGACCGGTATTCCTGCTCCACGGCATGCCCGGCAGCAGACTGGGCCCGGCCCCCCGGGGCATGGTGCTCTACCAGCGGAAGATGCAGCTCATCGCCTACGACCGGCCCGGATACGGCGGCTCCGACCGCCACCCGGGCCGCAGCGTGACCGACGTGGCCCACGAGGTGGCGGCCATCGCCGACTCCCTCGGGCTCGACACCTTCGCCGTGGCCGGCCGCTCCGGCGGCGCCCCCGGCGCCCTGGCCTGTGCGGCCCTGCTCCCGGAGCGGGTCACCCGTACGGCGGCCCTGGTCCCCCTCGCCCCCCGGGACGCCGAGGACCTGGACTGGTTCGCCGGAATGGCCGCCTCGAACGTACGGGAGTACACCACCGCCTCCGACGACCCCGAGGAGCTGGAGGCCCGGCTCATCCCGCGCGCCGCCGGCATCGCCCGGGACCCCCGCCGCCTGCTGGACGAGCTCCGCCGCGAGCTGACCGACAGCGACCGCATGATCGTCGCGGACTCGGGGCTGCGGGAGATGCTGTTGCGCAACTACCGCGAGGGGGTCCGCACCTCCGCCTACGGCTGGATCGACGACATCCTCGCCTTCAGCCGCCCCTGGGGCTTCGACCCGGCCGACATCCGCTGCCCGGTGCTCATCTGGCACGGCGAGCTGGACGTCTTCTCCCCCGTGGGCCACTCCCGCTGGCTGGCCCGCCGCATCCCCGGGGCGACCACGACCATCGACCCGGCCGCCGCGCACTTCGCGGCGCTGCGCGCCCTGCCCGACGTACTGACGTGGCTGCTCAAGGAGCTGCCCGCGGAGCTGCCCGCGCCGCCCCTGGGAGAACAGCAGCCGGCCTAGGAGAGGTTCGGGAGCCGCCCGGAAAAGGAAAAGGATCTTGCCGTCCGGCAAACGGCGGAATGCGGCACGTCAGAAATACGTCACGCTTTCTATAGAACGCTTGACCATGCGTCATGTCTCGGTTGCCAATAGGGTGTGGCCGAGTAAAGTCCACGCTTGACACCAGCAGGCCGCTGTTGTCAATCCCCATGCCCATTCCACATGGCTTCCCCGAGGACGGTGTCGTGAACACTTCCGCAACCCCCCCGACCAGCACGGTCAAGGCCCGCCGCGTCCCGCTCGCCCAGATCGACGTCCGCAGTGCGTCCGCGGCCTCGACCCTCGGCCGCGTGCTGCCGGTGGAATCCGCTCGTCGCACTCAGGCACCGATCTTCAACTCTGCGCTCTGACACGGAAGTACGCGCTCTAGACTGGTGGAATGACCGGCCTGATCGCTTTTCGCGAGATCGTCCTGAAGGTTCACAGCAGATGCGATCTCGCTTGTGATCATTGCTACGTCTACGAACACGCGGATCAGAGCTGGCGAGCCCGGCCGAAGGTGATCTCCCCCGAGGTGATTTCCAAGACCGCGTCGCGGCTCGCCGAACATGCCCGTGACCATGAACTCCCCTCCGTCACGGTGATTCTCCACGGAGGGGAACCCCTGTTGGCGGGCACCGCCCGGCTCCGGCTCGTGTGCGAGGCGTTCACCCGGGAACTCGCCGGAACCGCCGCCCTCGACCTGCGGATCCACACCAACGGGCTCCAGCTCAGCCCCCGCTACCTCGACCTCTTCGACGAGTTCGACGTCCGGGTGGGTATCTCCCTCGACGGCGACCGGGCCGCCAACGACCGGCACCGCCGCTTCGCCGACGGGCGCACCAGCCACCCCCTGGTCCTGGCCGCCGTGGCACTGCTGCGCTCCGCGCCCTACCGCCACCTCTACCAGGGTCTGCTCTGCACCGTGGACGTGGCCAACGATCCCGTCGCCGTCCTGGACGCCCTCGTCGAACTAGAGCCCCCGCGCGTGGACTTCCTGCTCCCGCACGCCACCTGGGAGGCTCCCCCGGCCCGCCCCGACGGCGCCCCCGACGCCTACGCGCGCTGGCTGCTGCGGGTCTTCGACCACTGGGAGCGCCGCGAGCGCCCGGTCCCCGTACGGCTCTTCGAGTCCCTGCTCTCCACCCTGAGCGGCGGGCCCAGCCTCACCGAGTCCCTCGGCCTCGCGCCCACCGACCTCGTGGTCGTCGAGACCGACGGGCAGCTGGAACAGGTGGACTCCCTCAAGAGCGCCTTCGAGGGGGCCGCGGCCACCGGATTCAACGTCTTCGACCACGCATTTGACCAGGTCGCGGCCCATCCCGGGATGCGCGCCCGGCAGCTGGGCCTGGCGGGCGTCAGCGACGCGTGCCGCCGCTGCCCCGTCGTACGTTCGTGCGGCGGCGGGCTCTACACGCACCGCTACAAGGCCGACGGCGACACCGGCGGAGGCTTCGACCACCCGTCCGTCTACTGCACCGACCTGCGCGAGCTCGTCGACGGCGTGGAGGGGCGTACGGCGGCCCGCGCGACCGCCCCGGAACTGACCGACCCCGCCGAACTCGCCCGCTCCCAGGAGGAGCTGACCCGCGTCCTGCTCGCCCGGCTGAACGCCGACCGGACGGGTGATCCCGACTGGGCGCGGGCCTGGGAGCTGCTGGCGGCCGTGGAGGCGGCCGGGGACGCGGGCGCGGACGCGCTGGACGCCGTACTGGGCCACCCCTTCACCCGGACCTGGGTGCTGGCGGCCCTGGACGCGACGGGCGGGGGGCCGCGCGACGGCGCGGAGCCGGCCCGCAGGCTCACGGCGCTGACGGCGGCGGCCGTGCTGCGCGGCGGGCTGGACCTGCCGGCCGAGGTGGCCTACCGGGACGGCGAGGTCTACCTGCCGACGCTCGGGCTGCTGCGCCTCGGCGAGCCGGGCACGGAGGGGCGGGCCGCGCTGCGCGCCACCGACGAGGGGTACGCCGTCCGGGACGGCCGCGCCGAGCACCGCTTCGGCCCGGCGGCGGGGGACGCGCGCTGGCAGCCCGTACGGACCTGGTCGCCCGGGCCGGACGCGGCCCCGGTGGCGCTGGAGGACCTCGACCCGTACCGCAACTGCTTCGCCCGCCCGCCCCGGCTGCGCCTCGGCGCCGGGGAGGCCGCGGAGTGGCGGCTGCGGCTGTCCGGGGCGTGGGAACTGCTGCACTCCACGGTGCCCGGCTTCGCCCGGGCGGCGGGAGCCGGGCTGACCACGCTGACCCCGCTCGCCGGCGGGCCGCGGGCCGGCGGCTGGGGGGAGGCCGGGCGGCACGGACCGGGCGCGCTCGGGGTGCCTTACACGGCCGGGGTGCGGGAGACCGCGCTCGCGCTGCTGACCGGGCGCCGGCGGGCGCGGCTGCGGGCGCTGACCGAGGTGGCCGACCTGTACGCGCTGGACGGGGAGTGGCAGCACCCCTCGCCGTGGCGGGAGCGCCCGGTGCCGGTGTCCCGGCTGCTGGCCGACGTACACGAGCGGGTGGCGGTGGAGGCGTACCGGCGGGCGACGGCGAACCCCGAGCCGGGCGGCGCGGACCGCATCCACCGGGCCCTGGACCGGCTTTCGGAGGCGGCCGAGCTGACGAGCACCGGCAAGCGGCTGGTGGCGGAGCTGCGCTGGGAGCTGAAGGCGGTCGACGCGTGAGCGGCCCGGGCGGCGAGGGCCCACCACCCCGGCCCGCCCGGCCCACGGCCCTCTCCCTCGCCGTCCAGTTGCGGCTGCTCGGCGTCCGCCCGGGCATGCGCGTGATGGCCCACGCCTCCGTCGGCGGCACGGGACTGCGTGCCGGGCCGCTGCGGGACGCGCTGACCGGCGTCCTCGGGCCGCGCGGGACCCTGGTGGTCCCCACGTTCACCCCGGAGAACTCGCGCACGTCCACCGCCCATCTGAAGCAGATCGCGGGCCTCACCGAGGCGCAGGTGGAGGAGTTCCTCGACCGGATGCCCGCCTTCGACCCCGAACTCACCCCGAGCCAGGGCATGGGGGCTCTGGCCGAGGCCGTGCGCACCGCTCCGGGGGCCGCGCGCAGCGCGCACCCGCAGACGTCCTTCGCCGCGCTCGGCAGGGACGCCGAGGCGTTGTGCGCAGGTCACCGCATCGAGAGCCATCTGGGTGAGGAGACACCCCTGGGAAAGATGTGCTGGGGGGGCGGCCAGGTACTCATGATCAATGTGGGTTTTTCGGTCTGCACCGCTTTCCATCTCGCGGAGTATCGAATTCCGAAGCCCCCCTTGCGCATGTACGAGTGTGTGGTGAAGGTGAACCTTCCGGGAGGGCAGCCCGGACAGCCGCAGGCGGAAAGGTGGACCGCGTACGAGGACGTCGCGCTGGATGACAGCGATTTCGCCGAGATCGGCATGTCGTTCCCGGAATCCCGGGTGCGCAGGGGGCGGGTGGGAGGGGTATCGGCCGTGCTCTTCTCGATCCCGGATGCCGTCGATCACGCGCTTGAGTGGATGACCGAAAACAGACGCTGATTGACTGAACGATGAGGGGATGTGGCGAAGCAGCTCCGGAATGATGTTTCTTCGCTCGCATCTTCGGGACGGGGGTCGTGTGCCCGCATCAGTGCAGCCGTACTTTTTTCTCAGTTATGCGCATACACCGAGATTCGGGGCCGGGGGGCCCGATCCCGACATGTGGGTGGAGCGCCTGTTCCGTGATCTCTGCAGCCATGTCATGGCGCTGACGGATCTGCCCGCCGGATCCGATGCCGGGTTCATGGACCGGGAGATACGCAGCGGCGAGGGCTGGTCGGAACGGCTCGGGGCGGCGCTCGCCACCTGCCGGGTCTTCGTCCCCCTGTTCTCGCCGCGCTACTTCGCCAGTGAGATGTGCGGGAAGGAGTGGTACGCATTCGCGCAGCGCGCCATCCAGCACGGCGCCGTCAGCAACCAGCCGGCCGAGGCCATCGTGCCCGCGCTGTGGGTGCCGGTACCTCCTTCCCAACTGCCCGGCCCCGCCGAGCGGTTGCAGTTCAACCACAACACCTTCGGCGAGCGCTACGTCACCGACGGGCTGTACGGCCTGATCAAGCTCCGCGGTTACGCCGAGCAATACGAGCGGGCCGTGTACGAACTGGCCAAACGGATCGTCCGGGTCGCCGAGACCGTCCGTCTCGACCCCATCCGCCCGATGGACTACCGGGTGGTGCCGAGCGCCTTCGGCACCCCGAGCAGCGCCGCGCGCACCCTGCACGTCACCGTGGCGGCCGCCTCCCGGCACGATCTGCCGGAGGGCCGCAGCCCCGAGTACTACGGGGACAGCGCGCTGGAGTGGAACCCGTACCATCCGGTGGCCCAGCGGCCCATCGCCTACGTGGCGGAGGACCTGGTGCGCAGCCTCAACTACCAGACCACCGTCGGTTCCTTCGACGACGAAGCCGGCCACTTCGACAGCAAACAGCCGCCGACCCGGCCGGAGATCCTGATCGTCGACCGGTGGGCGGTGGAGGACGAGCACCGCCGACAGCGGCTGGCGGCCTTCGACCAGGCGCCCCGTCCGTGGATCAACGTGGTCGTGCCCTGGAACCGCTACGACCACCAGAGCCGCGCGAAGGAGAGCGAGTTGGCCAACCGGCTGGAGGACACCATGCCCGTCAAGATGAGCCAGGGCCGGGCCGCCTGCCGGGCCGCCGCCAACGGCGTGGCCAACATGGAGACGCTCGGGCAGATCCTGCCGCAGGTGGTGGAGGCGGCGGCCCAGCAGTTCCTGAGACACGCACAGGTCTACCCGCCGGCCGGCAGCACCGGCACCGAACGGCCCAGGCTGCTCGGCCCGATGGGGATGGGGGCGCCACCCGTGGCGCCGCCCGCCCCCTTCCCGCCCGGCGCATCCAACGACCGACACAGTGAGAGCAACGACAACGACCGGGGGGACGCGGATGACAGCGAGTCGTGACAGCCTCGAAAGCCGTGACGGACGGATCGTCACCTTCTACTCGTACAAGGGCGGCACGGGCCGCACCATGGCGCTGGCCAACACCGCCTGGATCCTCGCCGCCAACGGCAAGCGGGTCCTCGCCGTGGACTGGGACCTGGAAGCCCCCGGCCTGCACCGCTTCTTCCACCCCTTCCTGGACCCCTCCACGCTCGGGGCCACGACCGGGGTCATCGACCTGATCAGCGAGTACGCCTGGGCGGCGACCAGCCCGGTGCAGCGCGCCGACGACTGGCACAAGGACTACGCGCGGATACAGCCGCACGCCGTATCGCTCACCCCCGAGACCCTCGGCTGGGAGTTCCCCGACGGCGGCACCCTCGACTTCGTCTCGGCGGGCCGGCAGAACCGCGAGTACTCGGCGACCGTGTCCACCTTCGACTGGGACAACTTCTACGACCGGCTCGGCGGCGGGCTCTTCTTCGACGCCTTAAGGGCCGACATGAAGAAGAACTACGACTACGTCCTGATCGACAGCCGCACGGGCCTCTCCGACATCGCGGACATCTGCACGGTCCACCTCCCCGACATCCTGGTGGACTGCTTCACCCTCTCCGACCAGTCGATCGACGGCGCCGCTTCGGTCGCCCGGCAGATCGACGAGCGCTTCAACGACCGCGGCATCAAGATCTACCCGGTCCCGATGCGCATCGACGAGGGCGAGAAGGAGAAGGCGGACGCGGGCCGCGCCCTGGCCCGCATCAAGTTCGACCGCTTCCCCAACGGCCTCGTCGGGGACGAGCTCACCTCCTACTGGGGCGCGGTGGAGATCCCGTACCGCCCCTACTACGCGTACGAGGAGACCCTGGCCACCTTCGGCGACGAGGCCGGGCTCACCAACTCCCTGCTGTCCGCCTTCGAACGGCTCACGGCCGTGGTCACCGAGGGCGACATCACCTCCATGCCCGCCATCGGCGAGGAGGTGCGCCTGCGGATCCGGGACGCCTTCACCCGGCGCCGCCCGGCGCTGCCCGCCGACCTGTTCCTCTCTTACGTCGCCGAGAACCGGATGTGGGCCGACTGGATCGAGTCGGTGCTCACCCGGGCCGGTTTCCGGGTCGTCCCCAAGGACGTCTCGGCCGAGCGGGTACCGGCCGTCGCCGGCGCCGGGGACACCCTGGGCGGCGGGACCGGCATCAGCATCGACACCGCCGCCCGGACCGTGGTGCTGCTCTCCAGCGCCTACCTCAAGTCCGCCCGGGCCGTGGACGTGTGGGAGCGCGCGGCCGCCGAGGACCCGACCGGCGGGCGGCGCCAGCTGGTGCCGCTGAGGGTGGGCGACGTACGCCTGTCCACGCCGTACATCGACCGCAATCCGGTGGACCTGTTCCGGCTCGACGAGGTGCACGCCACCACGGCGCTGCTGCGCGCGGTGGAGCGGCCCATGGCGCTGCCCGACAGCGTCGCCAGCGCCTCCCAGCCCGGCCCCCGGTTCCCCGGGACGGTCCCGAAGATCTGGAACGCGCCGCCGCGCAACCCAGGGTTCACCGGGCGCTCCATCGTGCTGGAGCGGATGCGCGACCAGCTCGGCGGCGGCATGGCCGTGGTGCTGCCGCAGCCGCAGACCCTCTACGGGCTCGGCGGCGTGGGCAAGACCCAGGTGGCGCTGGAGTACGTGCACCGGTTCATGGCCGACTACGACCTGGTCTGGTGGATCTCCTCGGAGCAGACCGACGACGTGGTCGCCGCCCTCGCGGAGCTGGCCGTACGCCTCGGTGCGCAGACCGGCGAGGACATGTCGGCCGCCTCCCAGGAGGCGATCGACCTGCTGCGGCGCGGGGTGCCCTCCTCGCGCTGGCTGCTGGTCTTCGACAACGCCGACGATCCCGAGACGCTCAAGCGGTTCTTCCCGCCGGGCGGCCCGGGGCACGTGCTCGTGACCTCCCGCAACCAGTCCTGGTCGCAGTACGGGGACGCGCTCCCGGTCGACGTGTTCCTGCGCGAGGAGTCCATCGAGCACCTCCAGCGCCGGGCCCCCGGGCTCAGCAAGGACGACGCCGAGCAGGTGGCCGTGGCGGTGGGTGACCTGCCCCTCGCCGTCGAGCAGGCGGGTGCCTGGATCGCGGAGACGGCGACGCCGGTGTCCGCGTACATCGAGCAGTTGGCCCAGCAGGCGGCCCGGGTGCTGGCGCTGAACCAGCCGCCGGGATACCCGGAGCCGGTCGCCGCCACCTGGAACGTGTCCATAGAGCGGCTCCAGTCCCGCTCGCCCGCCGCCGTACGGCTGCTCCAGCTGTGCGCCTTCTTCGCGCCCGAGCCGATCTCGGCGAACCTCCTCTACAGCAAGGAGATGATCGACGCGCTCAAGCCGTACGACTCCTCGCTGCAGGAGAAGCTGGTGCTCGGCCGCGTGATCCGGGAGATCGGCCGCTTCGCGCTGGCCAAGGTCGACCAGGTCAGCAACAGCATCCAGGTGCACCGCCTCGTGCAGGCGGTGATCCGGGCGCAGCTCTCGGAGGAGGAGCAGCGCGAGGCCCGGCACGCGGTGCACCGGATCCTCGCCGGCGCCCGCCCGGACGACGACGAGCCGATAGACAACCCGGAGACCTGGCCCCGGTTCAACACCATCTGGCCGCACCTGACGCCGTCCGAGGCCCGGTTCTGCAAGGAGCCGGAGACCCGCCGGCTGCTGATCGACCGCGTCCGGTACCTGTGGAAGCGCGGTGACTTCAAGGCTGCGTACCAGCTGGGCGAGGAGCTGCGCGAGACCTGGCGGGAGACTCTCGGCGGTGACGACCTCCAGTACCTCTACCTGCGGTTCCACCTCTCCAACATCCTGCGTTCGCAGGGCCGGTTCGTGGAGGCGATGGAACTGGACGAGGGCACGCTGGAGCGGCAGCGGGACGCCCTCGGTCCCTCGCACCCGCACACCTACATGACCACCAGCGGCCTGGCGATGGACCTGGGTGCGCTCGGCCGGTACGGCGAGGCGATGGAGCTGGCCACGGCCGCGCACGAGGGCTTCGGGCAGATCTTCCACGAGGCGCACCCGCGCACCCTGGCCGCCGCGAACAACCTGGCGCTGAACCTGCGCATGGTCGGGCAGTACGCGCGGGCCAGGGAGATCGACCAGGAGGTGTTCGACCGGCGCACCGAGGTGCTGGGCACGGACCATCCGTACACCCTGTCCTCGGCGCAGAACCTCGCGCGCGACCTGCGCGAGGTCGGCCGGTACGACGACTCGGTGCAGTTGCTGAGCCGGACGTACGAGATCTACAAGCGGACGCTGGGCCGGGCCTTCCCGGGCACCCTGTCGGCGGCGAAGAACCTGGCGGTGTCGCTGCGCCGGGCGGGCGTGACGGAGGACGCGCTGCGGCTGACGACGGCGACCCGCAACCGCTACCGGGCGAAGTACACCTCGGTCAACCCGGACCTGCTGGCCTGCGAACTGAACCTGGCCGCGGACATGTTCGCGACCGGGGACCCCGGCGGGGCGCGGGACCTGGCCCAGGAGGTGGTGGACGAGTACATGAAGGTGCCGGGCGAGCGGCACCCGTACACCCTGGCCGCGGTCAACAACCTCGCGGTCTTCCACTGGGGCACGGGGGCGGCGGAGACGGCGGAGCCGATGCTGCGCCAGACCATCCGGTACATGCGCGAGGTGCTGGGCGACAACCACCCGCACACCATCTTCGCCCACCTCAACCTGGCCAACAGCCGGGCCGACCTGGGTGATCCCGAGGGCGCACTGGAGCTGGAGCGCCTCGCGGTGATGCGGCTGCGCGAAGCGCTCGGGGCGCACCACCCGGAGACCCTGGCGAGCGCCTC
The DNA here is from genome assembly GCF_040682455.1 of Streptomyces sp. NPDC051183. NCBI lineage: Bacteria > Bacillati > Actinomycetota > Actinomycetes > Kitasatosporales > Streptomycetaceae > Streptomyces > Streptomyces sp. NPDC051183. The sequence goes on along the minus strand of NZ_JBFBBA010000007.1, from coordinate 58,582 downwards.
CAACATGGCGGTCAGCCTGGATTCGATGGGGCGCAAAGAGGAGGCGACCCGGGTACGGGCCGAGGCGGTGGCCGAACTGGCGCGGCTGCTCGGGGAGGACCACGGTCTGACCCGCTACGCGCGCGACGAGCGGCGGGTCCACCGCGACCTGGAGCCCCTCGCCGTGTGATCCCACGGCGGGCGCCGGGGGCCGTACCCGGTCCCCGGCGCCCGCCACCATGACGGCAGACAGCCCGACAGCACACTGGGGGGCGCTGTGACCGACAGCATGACCTTTCGCAACGAGGACCTGCCGGCCCTCTTCCACCACACCGACCAGGCGGCCATCTCCCGGCAGCGGGAGTCCACCCAGGCCACGCGCGCGCAGCTGGTGCTGCTCGTCGCGGCCGCGGCCGCCGCCGCCCTGCCTTCGGGGCCGAAGCTGGGATCGCTGTACCTGTTCGGGCTGCTGAGCGTGCTCGCGTACACCGGGGTGCTGGCCGTGGGCGTACGGGCGACCCGGCGGCGGGCCCGCCCGCAGTGGCAGCTCAACCGCAGCGCGGCGGAGTTCATCAAGTCCCTGGCCTGGCGGTACGCCGTGCACGGGGCACCGTTCGGCAGTGAGGTGTTCGGGCCGGAGGCGGCGTACCGCACGCGGCTGGAGGCGGGTCTGGACGAGCTGAAGAAGATGGGCTGGGCGGATCCGCGCGGCTCCGGGACGGTCCCGGAGGGCGGGGAGGTCACCGGCGCGATGCACCGGCTGCGCGGGCTGGGCTACCAGGTCCGGCGCGAGACGTACGTCCGGGACCGGCTGATCGAGCAGCGCAACTGGTACCAGCGCAAGACGGAGGTGTCGCGGCGGGCGACGGCCCTGTGGTCGTGGACGATCGTGCTGCTGACCTGTCTGGCGCTGCTGTTCGCGCTGATCGGGGCCTTCGGTTCGGGGCCGGCGCCGAAGCTGACCGGGCTCCTGAGCGCGGCCGCGGCGGCCGGGATCGCCTGGAACGAGGTGCGGCGCCACCATCCGCTGATCGAGGCGCACACCCTGATCGAGCAGGACCTGGCGGCGATGATGGTCGTGATGCAGACGACCATCACCGAGGCGCAGTGGCCGTCCGCGGTGTACGAGACCGAGCGGTACGTGTCCCCGCAGCACACGGACTGGCTGGCCCGGCACAGCAGTTGAGCCGCCCCGCCGCCGCGGGGCGGGGCGGGGCCGCGGTGCGGTGTCGGGTGGCGTGGCTCAGTCCCGGGTCACGCCCTCGCGCCAGATCACGGTGACGGGCTTGCCGATCCGGCGGGCGTAGGCGACGATCTCGCCGGTTCCGCCGTGTCCGCGTGCGGGCTGTCCGTCCCAGACGGCGACGAGCCGGTCGCAGGAGTCGGCGATGTAGGTGCCGGCGGCGTAGTAGGCCTCGTCGGTGGAGCGGTCGAAGGCCATCCGGACCTCCTGGGTGGCCCGGCCCTTGAGCCCGAGGTAGCGGGCGAGCGCCTCGGCGCCCTCAAAGGCGTCCTCGTAGTCCTCGCTGGGGATCACGACGGTGAGGTCCGCGCCGTGTTCCAGGGCGATGGCGGCGAAGAGCTGGTCCGCTCCGTCCGCCAGGCTGGAGAGGGCCTCCAACGGCCCTTCGTGGCTTTCCAGTACGGCTCTGAGACCCTCCACCACATGGCCGTGCACCTCGTCCGGGATCGAGCGGTGCCCGGTCACGCCGATGCGTTTCATGCAGAGACCTCCCCCGTGTGACGCCCTGGACATCCTCCCAGAAGGCGGGAGGACGTCCAGGGGTGCAGCGGGGGCGCGTGGGTCTGCGCGGTGGGGCTGCGCGTGGGTCTAGTAGACGCTGACCCCGTACGCGTTGAGCGCTTCGACGACGGGCTGGAAGTAGGTCGTTCCGCCCGAGGAGCAGTTGCCGCTGCCGCCGGAGGTGAGGCCGACCGCGCGGGTACCGGAGTAGAGCGGGCCGCCGCTGTCGCCGGGCTCGGCGCAGACGTTGGTCTTGATCATGCCGTAGACGATGTCGCCGTTGCCGTAGTTGACGGTGGCGTTGAGGCCGGTCACCGAGCCGCTGTGGGTGCCGGTGGTGGAGCCGCGCCGCTTCACGGCCATGCCGGTGGTGGCGTTGACGGCGCTGGTGATGTCCTGGCTGCCGACGGTGCCCGGGGGCACCGGCGAGTTGCTGGCGTACTTGATCAGGCCGTAGTCGTTGGTGGGGAAGCTGGAGCCGGTGGTGGAGCCGAGCACGGTGGTGCGGGCGGAGTTGGTCCACCAGGTGCCCGCGCCGTCGGTGCAGTGCCCGGCGGTCAGGGCGTAGTAGTTGCTTCCGCTGCGCACGTTGAAGCCGAGCGAGCAGCGCCAGCCCGACGCGTAGATGGCGTCGCCGCCGGAGGCCAGCTTGGTGAGCTTGCCGGGGGTGCGCTCGATGCGCAGGGCCGCGGCGTCCGCTCCGGCCTCGCGGCGGATTCTCGCGAGGTCGGCGGCCGAGACGGTGGAGTCGGCGCTGACCACCAGGGTTCCGGTGGCGGGGTCGGTGTGCCAGGCGGTGCCCGCGACGTCGGCGCGCAGGACCGAGGCCCCTGCGGAGGCGAGGCGGGCGGCGCTGAAGCCCGCTCCCGGGGTGTCCCGGGCCGTGTCGTCGGCCTGCGCCGCGGCGGGGACGGCCAGGGCGGCCACCGCGGCCAGGCCGGTGGCCATCGCGAAGAGCCTGGTACGGGTCATGCGGTTGATGCTCACTTCTCGTCCTCCCGGTAGGGATCGGGGGCCCGGCGGTCGTGGGGGTGCCGGTGCCCGTGGGGGGCGGTCGGGGACGCGGCGGGCACGAGGCCTTTCGACGTGCCCCTGACAAACCCGAGAGACGCTGTCGGGAGTGTCCTGGCGTCAGATACCGGTCGCAAGGGCGGCTTTCAGCCGACGCTCGCCCGCGGCGATCTCGAACGGCAGGGTGTTCCCGGGGGGCGGGAATGGGCAGACGAAGTGATCCGCGAAGGCACAAGGGGGCAGCAGGATCCGGTTGAGGTCCACGGCGATCGACCCGTCTGCGGCCGGCACGCCGGGCTTGAGGAACCGGAAGCGGTAGCTGGAGCGGCCCCCGGTCGCGTCGCCGACGACCGCCCAGAGGCTGCCGTCCTCCTCGTCCACGGCCGCCTGGAGCCGGTGCTCGGCGCCCGCGAAGCCGAAGCTCAGCTCACCGCCGAGGCCGAGCCCGCGGGTTCGCCCGTCGGCGTTCTCCACCTGGACGGTCCGGTCCTCGGTGTACGGCCGGAAGCGACCCGGCAGCACGAAGGCCGGATCGTACGGGGTGGCCTCGATGCCCGCGAAGGCGGCGCGGGCATCGGAGGCGGGATCGAAGACGCGCACCGCCCACTCCCCCTCCCGCCGGATCACGGGGAGCCGTACGTCGCCGGCCGCGACCCGGGCATGCGAGGGCGGGGTCTCGTCGGCGGCGAGTACGACGTCACCGGTGAAGGGCGCGCCGTCCAGGCTGATGCCGTCCTCGGCGGCCGCGGTGAGGGCCACTCCCGCCCCGCTGGTGCGCCAGCGCCCCGGAACGGCCGGAATTCGACCTTCCGGGTAATCGGCGAGCCAGTGGGTGCCGATCAGCGCGAGGGGGCCGTAGGGGGCGGAAACGGCGGCCTCCCGGTGCTGGTGCCACTGCCGCCAGGCCGCGGCCGGGTCGTCGTCTGCGTCATCGCTCATGCCGCTCAACCCTTCCACACCGGCCCGGACGGGAACCTTCCCGTACCCCGTCCGGACCTGTGGACGCCTGACGTAGCCTCAGCAGCCGTCGCAGGGACAGCAGCAGCAGTCGCCGCAGCCGCAGTCGCAGCCCCCGCAGTCGCAGTTGTCGCACCACGGCTGCTTCTTCTCCCGGGACCACGGCCCCTCGTGCTCGGCGCAGCACAGCTGGCAGGTGCAGAACAGCCCGAGGGCCACGGCGCAGCCGGCGAGCAGCCCGCGGCGGGGCTTCTGCGGGGGCATCCAGCCGCCTCCGCCACCGCCACCACCGCCGCCCGGCCCCATGGGCGGTGGCGGCATCCCGGGCCCGCCGGGGGCGTACGGGGGGTTCGGGGCGTACGGGTTGCCGTTCCCGCTGCCGTACGCCGTGCCGTACGCGGGGCCCGCGCCCGGTGCGTCGTAGCCCTGCGGCGGCGGTCCGAAGCCCCCCGCCGAGGCGGTGGCGCCGTGCCCGTGCGCGCAGCTGCCGGTCCCGAAGGCACGGTCCACGGAGGTGCGCAGCTCGTGCACCAGCAGCCGGTGGGCGAGGCCCGCGTCCGCGAACTCCACCTCGCGCAGCGCGAGCCGGATGCCGTGGAGGGCGTCGTCGCACAGCCGCCGGGCCTCGGCGAGCGTGGTCCCGGTGGCGGTCAGCGGGTTCCAGGCCCCGGCGGCGCGGTCCGCGGCCCGGTCCTCGACCGCGTCCAGCAGGTGTGCCAGGCGCCCGAAGTAGCGGCCCGCCTCGGCCAGCGCGGGGGCGTTGCCCGGCCGGCCGGCGAGGGTCGCGGTATGCGCGAACGCGGCGGCCGTCGCGGTCTCGGTGGGCTCGGTGACGACGAGCACGGGCGTGCCGGGGCCGGCCAGGGTCTCGATGCCCGGCTGCCGGTCCACGGCGTCGACGAGCACCGCCGTGTCGAAGCCGAGCGAGGCACCGGTACGGGCGCCCGCGCGGTCCCAGCCCCGGGCCACCCGGCGCGCGGCGGCGGCGATCGGGGCGCGGGCCAACAGCCCGTCCCGGTCGGCCACGTGGTCCCGTACCTTCGCGGAGGCCAGCACGAGCGAGACGGCGGCCGCGAGCCGCGCACCCTCGCCGTTCGCCACCGCGGCGGTCCGCATGCCGCGCAGCGGGCAGGGACCCGCGGTGCGCCGGGAGCCGGCCGCCGGACCCGACTGAGCCTCCGTCAGAACCGAGACGAGCAGCCCGTCGTAGTTGGTGACGATCCGGGCGAACTGGCCGTGATCGCCCCTAAGTGCCAGGCAGAGCCCGCACAGATGGGCCATCCACTCCGCCTTGAACCGCTCTCCCAGCCGGTGCGTGCAGGGTCTGACGATGCCGAACAATCCACTTCCCCCGTGTGTCATACGCGTACTCGACGGGCATCGTATCGAGCCGGGTCCTTCACTCGTACGTCCCCGTCGGTCACCCGTACGGCAGCAGTGGTCGTATTTTCACTCAGTCAGCAGTGGTACCCACCAGGATCCTTGACGGTGCAACGGATGTTCTGCACCAGTACCGTCACGAAACCCCTGCGCGGCGGCTATCCACTTGGCGCGTTGTCAGCATCATGGACGACGATAGGGACGCGGAAGAGAAGACAGACTGACCGCGATGAAAGGAGGCGTCCATGGGTTCGGTGCGCAAGGCGAGTGCCTGGCTGGGTCTCGTGGAGGACAGCGACGACGAGCGTTACTACGACGACGACTACGCGGAGGCCCCGCAGGGCTCGGTGGTCGGCCCCGGCGAGCAGTGGGTCACCGACCCGCGCGTCAAGGTTGCGTCGGAGTCCGCCGTCGAGCAGGGCCGTCGGATCGCGACGGTCACCCCGGACGGCTTCCGTGACGCCCGCGGCATCGGCGAGCTGTTCCGCGAGGGCGTCCCGGTCATCGTAAACCTGTCGTCCATGGACCCGGGCGACGCGAAGCGCGTGGTCGACTTCGCGGCCGGACTGACCTTCGGACTGCGCGGTTCGATCGAGCGGGTGGCGACCAGGGTCTTCCTGCTGACCCCGGCCGACACCCAGATCGTGAGCGGCGAGCCCGGCGGCCGCTCGCGCGACTTCTTCAACCAGAGCTGAGCAGGGCCCTCACCGGCCCCCCGGTCCTCCCGGTGCCCCGTGCCTAACGGAAGGCGTCGAGCCCGGTGAGCGCCTTGCCCAGCACCAATTGGTGCATCTCGACGGTGCCCTCGTAGGTGAGGACCGATTCGAGGTTCGTGGCGTGCCGCATGACGGGGTATTCCAGGGAGATCCCGTTGGCGCCGAGGATGGTCCGCGCGGTGCGGCAGATCTCGATGGCCTCACGGACGTTGTTGAGCTTGCCGAAACTGATCTGCTCGGGCCGCAAGGTGCCCGCGTCCATCCGCCGGCCCAGGTGGTGGGCGAGCAGGATGCCCTTGTGGAGCTCCAGCGCCATGTCCGCGAGCTTGGCCTGGGTGAGCTGGAAGCCGCCGATGGGCCTGCCGAACTGCTCGCGCGTCCTCGCGTAGCCGAGCGCGGCCTCGAAGCTCGCGCGCGCCGCGCCCATGGACCCCCAGATGATCCCGTACCGCGCGTGGCTGAGGCAGCCGAGCGGCCCCTTGAGCCCCGTGACCCCCGGGAGCACCGCGTCCGCGGGCAGTCGTACGTCGTCCAGCACCAGCTCGCTCGTCACCGAGGCGCGCAGCGACCACTTGTGCTTGATCTCCGGCGCGGAGAAGCCGGCGGTGTCCGTGGGCACGGCGAAGCCGCGGATCCCCTCGTCCGTCTGCGCCCACACCACGGCGACGGACGCGACGCTGCCGTTGGTGATCCACATCTTGCGGCCGTTGAGCACCCAGTCGCCGCCGTCGCGCTTCGCGTACGTGCGCATGGCGGCCGGGTCGGAGCCCACGTCGGGCTCGGTGAGCCCGAAGCAGCCGATCAGCTCGCCGGCCGCCATGCCGGGCAGCCAGCGCTGCTTCTGCTCCTCCGAGCCGTACTTCCAGATCGCGTACATGGCGAGCGACCCCTGTACGGACACCAGGGACCGGATCCCGGAGTCGGCGGCCTCCAGCTCCAGGCAGGCGAGGCCGTACTGGACGGCGCTGGCGCCCGCGCAGCCGTAGCCGGTCAGGGACATCCCGAGCGCGCCGATCGAGCCGAGCTCGCGGGCCAGCTCGCGGATGGCGGGGAGCTCGCCGCTCTCGTACCACTCGGCGATGTGCGGCAGCACGCGGTCGGCGGCCCAGCCGCGGACGGTGTCGCGGATGGCGAGGTCCTCGGGGCTGAGGAGCTCGTCGAGCCCGAGCGGATCGGTGGGAACGAAGGACACGGGGGCCTCCCGGCGGGCCTGAGGGCGAAACCTAGCGGTGCAAGTTTGGCCCCGGCCCCGCCGCGGGTCCACCCCGGCCCCCGGGCGGGGCGGGCGTTGTCGGCGGGGCCGCGTACGGTCGGCGCATGGTTGGTCAAGAGGACCCCTCGGTGTCGGTGTTGGCGTTCGAGACCTGGCGGCCCGTGCTGCGGCTCCTGCTGGCCGGGGACACCGGCGGGCGGGGCGGGGCGGCGGGGCGCGTCGGCCGCCACGGCTGGAGTCCGGCCCTGCCCCAGGACGGGGCCGCGGCGGAGCCGGCCGCGGCGCAGGAGATACCGCGGGCACTCGCGCGTGCCGGGGTCGGGGACATCGCCTACAGCGCCGAGCTCCGGCCGGACGGCAGGGCCGCTCTCTGCCTGGTCCGGCCCGGCCCTGCGGTGGAAGCGGCCGTGGGCCGCGCGGACCTCGGGGTGCTCGTCCTGGTCGAGGGTGCCCGGAGCGGGCCCTGGCGGCACCTTCCCGAAGCGTTGCCCGGGACACCGACAGCCCCGTCGGCAGACCTGGAACTGCTGGAGCGCACGCTCCGCGAGTGGCTGCCCGAGGACAGCGTCGGCGCAACGCCGGAGGATTTCTCCACCGCCGAGGCGCGGCTGGGCGTCACGCTGTCCGAGGAACTGAAGGTGCTCTACCGGGTGGCGCCCCGGTGGGAGGACTGGTGCGACGACGAGGAGGCGACGGAGCGGGTCAACACGGCGGTCGGCTGCGAGTTCTCCGCGCTGGAGCACTTGTACTGCATCGACGGCGAGGCCCGGTCCGCCGGCTGGGGGTGGTCCCCCGGCACCCCGGAGCCCGCGGCCACCCCGCCCGGCGCCGCGGTGCGGAACCTGGCCGGCTCGCCGGGCTGGATCGCCTTCGGAACCAACGGCGGCGACGAGTACGCGGTCGACCTGACTCCCGGCCCGGGCGGATACACCGGGCAGGTCATCCTGGTCGACCACGAACAGCGCGTCGGCGCCGAACCGGTGGCCGACTCCCTCACCGACTTCGTTCTGGGACGGCTGAAGGAGGAGGGCCGAGGCCACCCCGGCGACCGGCTCCCGGTCGTGGCCAGGGTCGGCGGCGGAAACCTCGGGACCGTCGGCGCCGCCGCCCACCCCGCCCTGGAAGTCCTGGCCATCGGCGTGTCGGACGGCCCGCCGGTCAGCCTCGCCCCCCTCGCGGGACTGCCGCGCCTGCGCACCCTGACCGCCGCTGCGGGCACGCTGGCCGATCCCCTGGAGGTCGCCGGGCTCCGCGGGCTGGAGTTCCTGGAACTCGGGGTGCGGGACTGGCGCGTCCTCCTGGACGCCGGCGCCGTCCCGCGCACCCTGCTGGCCGCCGCCGTCGAGGCCCGGGACGGGGACCACCTCGCGGCCGTCGACGTCGCCGACGAGATCCTGGCCCTCTGGGACCGGCCCCGGACGGTCCGGACGCTCGTCGAGGGCGATCTCGGGCGCCCGGCACAGCCGGAGCCGCGCAGCCGGACGGCCGGGTCAGCCGACGGCGGGGGCGCGCTCTGAGGTCGCCTGCGCGGGGAGCCGTACGGGCTCGTTCCCGGCGGGCTCGGCCTCCGTCGGCTCCGCGCACTCCATGACGCGCGGAAGCTTCAGTGCCATCACCGCGCCTGCGAGCAGCAGCCCCGCGCTGACCACCAGCGTCACGTGCAGCCCCTGCACGAACGAGTGCCGGGCGGCCGCGTACAGCGACTCCCCCGCCGGACCGCCCAGGTGCGCGGCGACCTGGTAGGCCTCGCCGAGGGAGTTCGCGGCCCGCGCCGAATCCGCCGGGGAGACCCCCGCCACGTGCGCGAGCCCCGGCGCGTAGGCCGCGTTCATGACGCTGCCGAGCAGTGCGATGCCCATGCCCGCGCCCAGCTGGTACGAGGTCTCGCCGATCGAGGCCGCTCCGCCGGCGGTGGCCGCCGGGGCCTCGCTCAGCATCGACTCGTACGCCGCGAACAGCGTGGTCTGCAGCCCGAAGCCGAGCAGGATGAACCCGACCGTCAGCAGTACGGGCCGGTCCTGCTGCCCCATGAAGGTCAGCAGGAGCACGGCGCCGGCGGTCAGTACGAAGCCCAGCGACACCATCGTGCGCGGCCCGATCCGCGCCAGCGTGTAGGACCCGGTGGCCCCGGCGGCCATGGCGGCGAAGGTGAGCGGCAGCAGCCGCAGACCGGTCTCCAGCGGGCTGAGGTGCAGCACCAGCTGGAGGTACTGCACGGCGATCAGCTCCAGGCCGACCAGCGCCAGCATGGCGAGCACGATGCAGCCGACGGACGTCGTGAAGGCGGCGCGGGAGAACATCCGCATGTCGATCAGCGGATGCGGACGCCGCTTCTGCCGCCGGACGAACAGGATCAGCAGCGCCGCCCCGAGCGCCAGCGGGAGCAGCGCCTCGGCGTCGGCCAGCTGCCGCTCCGCGCCGAGCCGCTTCACCCCGAGGACCGCGCCGAGCACGCCGCCCGCGGCCATGAGCGCGCCGAGCACGTCCCACGGCCCGTCGCATGAGCCCTTGGACTCGGGCAGCAGCCAGCGTCCGAGCGGCAGGATCAGCGCCATCAGCGGGATGTTGATGAGGAAGACCGAACCCCACCAGAAGTGCTGGACCAGGAAGCCTCCGAGGACCGGGCCGCCGGCCGCGCCGATGGCGGCGACGGCGGTCCAGATGCCGATGGCGAGGGCCCGCTCGCGCCGGTCGGGGAAGACCTGGCGCAGGATCGAGAGGGTGGCCGGCATGATCATCGCGCCGCCGACGCCGAGCAGGGCGCGGGCTGCGATGAGTACCTGGGCGTTGTCGGCCAGGGCGGCCAGGGCGGAGGCGGCGCCGAAGAGCGCGTAGCCGAGGAGGAGGATCCGGCGGCGGCCGACACGGTCGCCGAGGGTGCCGAAGAGGATCAGGAGGGCGGCGCAGACCAGCGGGTAGGCGTCGACGATCCACAGGAGCTCGATCGAGCCAGGGCGCAGGTCCTCGGTGACGGACGGGACGGCGACGTGGAGGATCGTCGCGTCGAGTGCGACGAGGACCAGGCTGACGCACAGGACCGCCAGGACGACCCAGCGGTTGGCCCCGCCGGAGGCCGCGCCGAGCCGCTGCCAGAGGGAAGGGCTCCTGTCGCCGGCCATGTTCGTCCCCGACATGCATGTACCTCCCAGGTGATCCCTCGCACTCGGCGGACCAGCGTCTTTGTGGGGCCACGGGGTGTTCCGTGTGCGGTGTGGCGTCCTACGGGGTCCGGCATCGACACGCGAGTGAAGAGTCAGCGTACGCGAGTTCGGCTGTCCGACACGTGGCCAAGCTCTCATCCCGGCACCGGCCGCCGTGTGGTGTACGCCACTCCCCGCACCTCGCCTTCCCCCCGCCCTTCCCCGGAGTGCACGCGCGCTCACGCCCGGTGGTTCCCGGCCACGCGCGCACGCCCCCGCCATCGATAATCATGCCCGTGAAAGATCTTGGATTTCGCCGGGCCGCGCCCGCCCTGGCCGTCTTCGCGGCGGTCCGGCTGCTCGGGCTGGCCGTGCTCGGCGTGTGGGGAGCGGCCGCCGGCAGCAGCCCGCACACGCTGCTCTCCGCCCGCTGGGACTCGCTCTGGTACGCCCGCATCGCCGCCGAGGGGTACGGGTACGAGGTGGCCCTGCCCAACGGGGACGTCCACTCCAACCTCGCCTTCTTCCCGCTGCTGCCCTGGCTGGAGCGGCTGGTGTCGGCGGCGACCGGGCTGTCCCACGGCTCGGCCGGCCTGGTGGTGTCCGCGGTCGCCGGGCTCGCCGCGGCCTGGGGGATCTTCGCCGTCACCGATCTCCTGCACGGCCGGCGGGCCGGGGTCTTCGCCGTCGCGGTCTGGGCCGCGCTGCCCGTCGCCGTCGTGCAGTCCATGGCGTACAGCGAGTCGCTGTTCACCGCGCTCGCGGCCTGGGCCCTGTACGGGGTCCTGCGCAGGCACTGGATCACCGCGGGACTGCTCGCGGCCGGGGCGGGGCTGACCCGCCCGGTCGGGGCCGCGGTCGTCGCGGCGCTCTGGGTGGCCGTCGTACTGGCCCGGCGGCGCGGGGAACGGTCCTGGCGGGCGGTGGCCGGGGCGCTGCTGGCCCCGACGGGCGCGGCGGCGTACGTCCTGTGGGTCGGCGCGCGCACCGGCGGCGGGCTGCTGGGGTACCTGGACGTGCAGGGCGGCTGGGGCAACGGCTTCGACGGAGGCTGGGCCTTCGCCCGGTTCATCGGGGACAAGCTGGCCTCCTCCGCCTTCCTCGCCGGGCTCGGACTGATCGCGGGCGTCGCCCTGGTGCTGTGGCTGTACGGGCTGTGCGTGCGGCGGCGCCAGCCGGCGCCGCTCCTCGTCTACTGCGGGATCGTGGTGGCGCTGGCGCTGTGCGCGTCCGGGTACTTCGGCTCCAAGCCCCGCCTGCTGCTGCCCGCCTTCCCGCTGCTGCTGCCGGCGGCGGTGGCGCTGGCCCGGTGGCGGACGGGCCGCGCGGTCGCCGTACTGGGCGCGGCGGCCCTCGCCTCGGCGGTCTACGGGGCGTTCTGGCTGAACGGCTCGGGCCCGCCGTAAGGAGGGTGATTGACCTGCACCGATAAAGCCTGGCTAAGTCTTCGGGAAATGTCCGGGGCAATGGATCGGCACCGCTCCAACTAATGGCCGAATACCAGGAATTAAGTACTGTGTGAGACCCACTCCACATCACATGGTCATCACAAAGCCCGCGATTCGACCGGGCCGACCATCGGCGCGCGGTAACGTCGATTGAGTGCGTACTGATCAAATCCTGACCCGTCTGGAGCGGGTGTTCGCCCGGCTCGACCGGGAACCAGAGCGACCGGCTCATCTGCAAACACCGCGGATGAGCCGGCACCGCGTCGTGCTCCTCGGGTCAACTCTGGCCTTCTACATCGCGATCGTGGTGGCCGTACTGACCACGTCCTGGCTCGTCCGTCTGGACTGGCAGGTCATGTTCTTCCGGCCCTACGAGCAGTGGCCGCAGCTGCACGCCTTCCTCGACTACCTCGTCGTCCTGGGCCAGCGCGGACCCACCGCGGTCATGGTCGCCGCCTGGCTCGGGTGGCGCTCCTGGCGGCAGCACACCCTCCGCCCGCTGATCACCCTCGGCGTGGCGCTGCTGCTCCTCAACATCACGGTCGGCGCCGTGAAGCTCGGCCTCGGCCGGCTCGGCCCGCACTACGCCACCGAGATCGGCTCCGCCGAGCTCTTCGCGGGCGGCGATATATTCCCTTCCGGCCACACCGCCAACGCCGTCGTGACCTGGGGAATCCTGGCTTACCTGGCCTCCACCGTGGTCACCCGGCGCGTGCTGTCCGTGGTCTCCGCGGTGGTCTCGCTCAGCGTCGGGGCCACGACCGTGTACCTCGGCACCCACTGGGTGAGCGACGTCCTGCTCGGCTGGTCCGCCGGTCTGCTGGTCCTGCTCGCGCTGCCCTGGTGCGAGCCGCTCATCTCCGCGATCGAGGCCCGCGTCTTCGGCCTGCGCGAGCAGCTGCGCCGCCGGATGGAGGCCGGGCAGGTGCCCGAGCCGCTCACCGGCGTACTCGTACCGCTGCTCTCGGCGGGCGGAAAGTGGCAGTTCCAGGGCCCGGCGGCGCCCGCGGAGCCCGCGGAGCAGCCGGCCCCGGCCTCCGGGCACGCCCCGGCGCCCCGGCCCGCCGCGCACATCCCGTCCCGCCCGCACCTGATCCGGTCCGAGCGCACCCCGCTCACCCCGACGGGCAGCCGCCGCCCGGCCCACGGCGAGCGGGCCGCCGCCCGCGCCGCCGCCCGGCCGGTGGCCGGGGGCTAGCCGGGGCGGTACGCGCCACGCACGCACGCGCGTACCGACGGACGACAACGGCGGGCCCGGTCTTCGACCGGGCCCGCCGTTGTCGTTCATATGGCCGGAACGTCAGCCGTACGCCCGGAGGTTCGTCCGTCCCGGGTCACGCTTGTGTCACGGATTGTCGACAGTTGTTTGACGGTGGAGTTCGGGTGGAGCCATTTCTCTCCGCCCCGCGACACGCCCGGCGGAAATTCTCTTCGGAATTCCCGCACAGGGCCCCTGAATTCGGTTCCGAACCCCCTCCGGTTCCTTACAACTCCTTCACCTCGCGGGGCTCCAGAGCCCGGCCGAGAAGATCCCTGGCGGCCCTGATACGGTCCGTCAGCTCAACGGGTTCGACGACTTCGAACTCACAGCCGATCATCATGATGTGAATCACAAGAACGTCGAGGTTCACCGCCCCGGTGCGCAGGATGCAGCTCTCCTCGTCGACCGGTTCCAGGATCCCGTCGCTCGGTCCGACGATCTGCGCGGCCTCCTGCGCGGGCACCCTCAGCCGTACGGCGGCCTTCGTCGCGTACACCCGCTGGGAGACCCCCTCGGAGACGTACGCGGCCAGGTCCTCGGCCGGCGCCGGGCGCGGGGTGAACCGCGGGCCGTGCGGCGGCCTCGGCTCGATGCGGTCGGCCCGGAAGGTCCGCCAGGCCCCGCGGTCGAGGTCCCAGGCGACGAGGTACCAGCGGCGCTCGGTGCACACGAGCCGGTGCGGCTCGACCGTACGGCGGGTGACCGCGCCCCCGTGGTCCCGGTACCCGAACCGCAGCCGCTCGCTGTCGCGGCACACGGTGGCCAGCTCGGTCAGCACGGCGGGGTCGACGGCGGACCGCTGCGCGCCGCGCAGCATCGGCACGGTGAACCGGTTGAGCGCGGAGACCCTGCCGCGCAGCCGGGAGGGCAGCACCTGCTCCAGCTTGGCGAGGGCCCGCACCGAGGCCTCCCCGATCCCCTCGACCCCGTTCCCGGCGGCCGTGCGCAGGCCTACGGCCACGGCGACGGCCTCGTCGTCGTCGAGGAGCAGCGGCGGCAGCTCGGCCCCGGCCCCGAGCTGGTACCCGCCGCCGGTCCCGGGGCTGGCGTTCACCGGGTACCCGAGCTCGCGGAGCCGGTCCACGTCGCGCCGCACGGTCCGCGGCGTGACCCCGAGCCGCTCGGCGAGATCGGAACCGGTCCACTCCCGGTGGGCCTGCAATAGGGACAACAGGCGCAGCAACCGCGCGGAGGTCTCAAGCATGCGGCCCAGTCTGCCGTGTCGGCGCCCTCGCTTCGCCCGCCCCCGAACCCCCGCGCGGCCTGCACCATTCCAGCCCCGCCGGCGTTCGAGGCGCGGGGTCCGGGGCGGAGCCCCAGCGGGTTCCGGGCGGAGCCCGGGGAACGGTGGAAGGGCGGGTAGGGGACGGCTCCGCGCAGCGGCGGCCCGCGCTACGGGGCCGCGGGAGCCGGCTCCGCGGGGGTCGGGCTCGCGGGAGCCGGGACCGGGGCGGGCCCGGCGGGCACAGGCACAGGCGGCGGGACGGGCACGGGCACGGGCACCGGCTCCGGCTTGGGCACGGCCGGCAGCGCGAGGAACGTCCCCACCACCAGCACCTCCGGCCGCGGCCCGACCACCCCCCGATTCGCCTCGTACAGCGCCTGCCAACCCCCCACCACCCGGTGCCTCCGCGCGATCCCCGCCAGCGTGTCCCCCCGCCGCACCACGTGCATCCGCCCCGCGAGCCCGTACCGCTTCGCGCACACCGGCCACGCCTCCCACCCCTGCTTGCCCAGCAGTTCCTCCGCCACCCGGATCTGCTGCTCCCGGCTCGCGAGGTCCGCCCGCCGGGCGTACGCGAGGCCGCCGTGCTCCTCCCAGGTCGGCTGCCAGAACTGCAGCCCCCCGTAGAAGCCGTTGCCGGTGTTCACCGCCCACCGCCCGCCGCTCTCGCAGTCGGCCACGCAGTCCCACGGCCATTGCCCGTCCGGCCCGCAGTCCCCCGTGTGCCGGGCGCTCACCCCCGGCGAGCCCGGCGACGGCGGCGGCGGGGCGACGGCCGGTGCGGCGGCCGCGGCCACCGCACCCGGCCCGAGGACGAACACCAACGCGGCAACGGCAGCCGGGATCCCGAGGTTGCGCATCGCGTCACGCTACGCAGCGCACCGCGGCCCCCCGCCCCGCCACTCCGCACACCGCCGCGCCCCACCCGCTCGGCCCACGCCGCCGCCCACCCCAAACGGCCATCTCCGGACATCAACTGCGCACAACCAAAAAACAGTTGGCAGGAAAACAAAGCCGCAGTCCCACCGTTCACCCCTGTGGGTGCCCGGTTCGATTCCGTTCCCTCAAACGGCGTGACCCCGGCAGCCGCTCCCCCGTTGAGCCCGGCGAGCCGGGACACCCCCGGCCCCCGCACGCCTAGTCCGAGGAGCCACCCCGTGCCGCGCATGCTCGACGTCAGTGATGAGGTACGTGCCGAGATCGGCGACGAAGAGGCCGAACGGCTGCTCGTCGGCGACGGGTCCCCCGGCAGCTACGACTGCACCTCCTGCCGCACCCCGGGCGACTCCGAGCGCGAGCAGACCAGCACCGTGCTGTTCGTCGGGGACGAGACCGCCGTCCTCGCGTTCGCCCACGCAGGCTGCATCCCCTCGCAGGTCGTCGCCGTCTCCGAGGAGCAGCTCCAGGGCGCCGTACGCTCCATCACCGGCTACAGCCCGGCCGCCACCCCGGCCGGCCCCGGCGGCGACTCGCCGAAGTCCGTCCCCGGCGGCCAGGCCGTCCTCGGCATCACCAGCGGGCTCGTCCTGATCGGCGGGGAGCTGCACCCGGCCCTGGTCGTCGAGCCGACCGCGGCCATCGCCCGCCCCGGCACCACCGGCCCCGGCGACGACTTCCTGCCGCTCCTCATCGAGCAGGGCTTCGTCCCGGTCACCGACACCGGTGAGCTGCCGTCCCCGCTGAACGGCTGGTCGGTCCTGCTCGCCGCCGGCCAGCTGCACGCCGTGCTCCAGCCCGGCACCGAGGGCAGCGGCCCGGTCGCCTGGTGGCAGGCGCACCAGGCGCTGTCGGTCACCGACGGCTGGCGGGCCGCCGTCAACAAGACCCAGCGCGTCCTGATCTACGCCGCCCCGGTCGGCTCCATCGGGCAGCAGCCCCGCGAGGACCTGCTCCGCGACGCCCTGGACAAGGCCGCGGCCGACGGCAAGCTCGTGGCCGCCTCGATGCCGCTGGCGGGTACCCCGGGCGCCTGACGCCCTTCCGCCCCGCAAACGGCCGTCCGCCCCCCGCAGAGGGGGCCGGGCGGCGTGCGCCGGGGGTGTGCGGTCCGTCCCGCACACCCCCGGCGATCTGCGTTTTCCGCCCGGTCACCCCGCATCCGCAGAGCCCCGGGTTCGTTGGCTGATACGTGCATTCATACGACGTCTCCCGCGCCCCGTCCTATCCGAGCACCGTCCCCCCGATGCGCCCCGCACGGGACCGGGACAGCGCTCCGGCCGCCTCGCACACCCCGATCTACGACACGCTGTACTCGGAGTACCTGCGCGCCTTCCGGGCGCTGCCGGGCGACCGTACGGGCGAGGAGGACCTCGGGTTCACGGCGTTCTCGTACGGCGGCGCGGGCGGCGGTCTGTACGGCGGCGCGGGGAGCTCGTACGGCAGCGGCTGGAACGGTTCCGCATGGCAGCAGACGGACACCTGGCAGCCCGCGTACACCCCGCAGCCGCAGCCCGTGTACTCGTACGCATACGCCGGCGGGCGGCAGCACCAGACCGGGATGCAGCACATCCCGGCGGCCCTGCCGCCCGCTCCGCGCCGGGGCTACTGACCCCGGCGCCCGGTGGCGCGAACGCCGCCGTACTTCTACTTCTTCTTCTTGTACTGCGCACCGCGCTTCTCGCGCACCCGCACCGAGATGTGGATCGGGGTGCCCTCGAAGCCGAACTCCTCGCGCAGGCGGCGCTCGATGAAGCGCCGGTAGCCGTGCTCCAGGAAGCCGGAGGCGAAGAGGACGAAGCGCGGCGGCTTGCTTCCGGCCTGGGTGCCGAAGAGGATGCGGGGCTGCTTGCCGCCGCGGATCGGGTGCGGGTGGGCGGCGACGACCTCGCCGAGGAAGGCGTTCAGCCGGCCGGTGGGAACGCGCGTCTCCCAGCCCGCGAGGGCGGTCTCGATCGCCGGGACCAGCTTCTCCATGTGGCGGCCGGTGAGCGCCGAGACGTTCACCCGCGGGGCCCAGGAGACCTGCTGCATCTCGGTCTCGATCTCGCGCTCGAGGTAGTAGCGGCGCTCCTCGTCGAGCTCGTCCCACTTGTTGTACGCGATCACGATGGCGCGGCCCGACTCGACGGCCATGGTGATGATGCGCTGGTCCTGGACGCTGATGCTCTCGGTCGTGTCGATCAGGATGACCGCGACCTCCGCCTTCTCGACGGCGGCGGCCGTGCGCAGCGAGGCGTAGTAGTCGGCGCCCTGCTGGAGGTGCACCTTCTTGCGGATGCCCGCGGTGTCGACGAACTTCCAGGTGATGCCGCCGAGCTCGATCAGCTCGTCGACCGGGTCGCGGGTGGTGCCGGCCAGCTCGTTGACGACGACACGGTCCTCCTTCGCGACCTTGTTGAGCAGCGAGGACTTGCCCACGTTCGGGCGGCCGATCAGCGCGATGCGGCGCGGGCCGCCGGGGGCGACGCCGCCGAAGGTCTGCTCGGGGGCCTCGGGCAGGGCCTCCAGGACGGCGTCCAGCATGTCGCCGGTGCCGCGGCCGTGCAGCGAGGAGACGGGGTGCGGGAAGCCGAGGCCCAGCGACCACAGGGAGGCCGCGTCGGACTCGCCGCTCTGGCCGTCGACCTTGTTGGCGCACAGCACGACGGGCTTGCCGGCCCGGCGCAGCAGCTTGACGACGGCCTCGTCGGTGTCGGTGGCGCCGACCTTGGCGTCCACGACGAAGACGACCGCGTCGGCGGTCTCGATGGCGTACTCGGCCTGGGCGGCGACGGAGGCGTCGATGCCGAGGACGTCCTGCTCCCAGCCGCCGGTGTCGACGACCTTGAAGCGCCGCCCGGCCCACTCGGCCTCGTAGGTGACGCGGTCGCGGGTGACTCCCGGCTTGTCCTCGACGACGGCCTCGCGGCGGCCGATGATGCGGTTCACCAGGGTCGACTTGCCGACGTTCGGGCGGCCGACGACGGCGAGTACGGGAAGCGGGCCGTGACCCGCCTCCTCGATCGCGCCTTCGACATCCTCGATGTCGAAGCCTTCCTCCGCGGCGAGCTCCATGAACTCCGCGTACTCGGCGTCGCCAAGTGCTCCGTGGTCGTGCTGGTCGTTCATGAAGTCCGTTCCTCGTCGTTCGTGGTGATCGGTGGCACCCGCGCAGCGCGGTTCCACTACTAGGTCAAGTCTCGCTCAGCGCCCGGTGAGGCGCTTGGCGTCGGCCAGGTGGGCGGTCAGCCGCTCCTGGATGCGTACGGTGGCCTGGTCGAGCGCGGTACGGGTGCGGCGGCCACTGCCGTCCCCGGCGTCGAAGGCGTCGCCGAAGACGACGTCCACCCGGCTCTTCAGCGGCGGCAGCGCCTTGACCAGCCGGCCCCGGCGCTCGGTGCTGCCCAGGACCGCGACGGGCACGATGGGCGCGCCGCTGCGGACCGCGAAGTACGCGAGGCCCGCGCGCAGCGAGGCGAAGTCGCCCTCGCCCCGGGTGCCCTCGGGGAAGATGCCCAGGGCTCCTCCATTGTCGAGCACGCCGAGGGCGCGGCCTATCGCGCCGCGGTCGGCGCCGCCGCGGTCGACCTTGACCTGCCCGATCCCTTCGAGGAAGGGGCCGAGGGGACCGACGAATGCTTCCTTCTTGATCAGGAAGTGCAGGGGCCGGGGGGCGGTGCCCATGAGCATGGGCCCGTCGATGTTGTGCGAGTGGTTCACAGCCAGGATGACGGGGCCGGAGGCGGGCACCTTCCAGGCCCCCAGCACACGCGGCTTCCACAGCCCGTACATGAGCCCGATGCCGATCCGCCGGCCGACCGCCGCACCCTTGAGGGAGGGCGTATCGCTCACTTGCGGCCCGCCCGCTTCTCTTCCACGAGCGTCACGACGCACTCGATCACCTGGTCGAGCGTGAGCTCGGTGGTGTCCACCTCGACGGCGTCGTCGGCCTTGGCCAGCGGGGAGGTCTTGCGCCCCGAGTCGGCGGCGTCCCGCTTGATCAGCGCCTCCTTGGTGGCCGCGAGGTCCGCGGCCTCCTTGCCGCGGAGCTCTCCGCTGCGGCGGGCGGCGCGGGCCTCGGCGGAGGCCGTCAGGAAGACCTTCAGGTCGGCGTCGGGCAGCACGGTGGTGCCGATGTCCCGGCCTTCGACGACGATCCCGCCGGCCGCCGCGGCCGCGATGGAGCGCTGCAGCTCGGTGATCCGGGTGCGGACCTCGGGGACGGCGCTGACCGCGCTGACCTTGGAGGTGACCTCCTGGGTCCGGATGGGGCCCGCGGCGTCCTCGCCGTCGACGGTGATGGTGGGCGCGGCCGGATCGGTGCCGGACACGATGGCGGGCTTGCCGGCGGCCACGGCGATCGCGTGCGGGTCGTCGGTGTCGACGCCGTTGTTGATCATCCACCAGGTGATGGCCCGGTACTGGGCGCCGGTGTCCAGGTAGCGCAGCCCGAGCTTGGCGGCCACGGCCTTGGAGGTGCTGGACTTGCCCGTGCCGGAGGGACCGTCGATGGCGACGATCACGGCGGACGGAGCTGCGGTTTCCACGGTGCGGGCACCTTCCTGGTTGCGCGTACGTGTCCGGGCGCGCCAAAGCGCCCCTCCCCAAGGTTACCGGCCCCCGGGAGCCCCGGTCCCCGCCCGTGCCCGCCGGCCCGCGGCAGCGCCGCCCGGGCACGGGCGGGCGCCGCCCCGGGCTACTGCTGGCGCAGCGCCCAGCCGCGCTCCTGCAGCGTGGCCGTGAGCCCGGCCACGGCGCGGGGCTCCACCATCAGCTGCACGAGGCCGGCCTGCTGGCCCGTGGCGTGCTCGATCCGCACGTCCTCGATGTTGACGCCGGCCCGGCCCGCGTCGGCGAAGATCCGCGCCAGCTCGCCCGGCTGGTCGCTGATGAGCACGGCGACCGTCTCGTACACGGTGGGCGCCGCGCCGTGCTTGCCCGGCACGCGCACCCGGCCCGCGTTGCCGCGCCGCAGCACGTCCTCGATCCCGGCGGCGCCGCCGCGGCGCTTGTCCTCGTCGGCCGACTGCAGGCCGCGCAGGGCCTGCACCGTCTCGTCCAGGTCCGCGGCGATCCCGGCCAGGACGTCCGCCACCGGGCCCGGGTTCGCCGACAGGATCTCCACCCACATCCGGGGGTCGGACGCCGCGATCCGCGTCACGTCGCGGATGCCCTGCCCGCACAGCCGGACCGCGGTCTCGTCGGCCTCCTCCAGGCGTGCGGCGACCATGCTGGAGACGAGCTGCGGGGTGTGGGAGACCAGCGCGACCGCCCGGTCGTGCGCGTCGGCGTCCATCACGACCGGTACGGCCCGGCAGAGCGAGACCAGCTCCAGCGCGAGGTTCAGCACCTCGTGGTCGGTGTCCCGGGTGGGCGTGAGCACCCAGGGGCGGCCCTCGAACAGGTCCGCCGTCGCCGCGAGCGGCCCGGACCGCTCCTTGCCCGCCATCGGGTGGGTTCCGATGTACGCCGTCACGTCCACGCCGAGCTCCGCCAGCTCGCGCCGCGGGCCGCCCTTGACGCTGGCCACGTCCACGTACGCCCGCGCCAGGCCGCGCCCGATCGCGTCGGCGAGGGCCCGGGCCACGTGGGCGGGCGGTACGGCGATGATCGCGAGGTCCACCGTGCCCTCGTACGGCTCGTCCGTGCCGGCCCCGAGCGCGGCGGCGGTGTGGGCCTGCGCCGGGTCGTGGTCGACCAGGTGCACGGTGATCCCGCGGCCGGACAGGGCGAGCGCCGCGGAGGTGCCGATCAGTCCGGTTCCGATGACGACGGCGGTTCTCACGGGGTGCTCCAGGGGTGCGTGACGGCGGGGCCTGACTCAGGGTAGCCAGAGCGCACGGTACGAGGGCCCGGCGGCCCGTCCGGTGGGACGGCGCGGCCGGGCCCTCGCGATGCGGCCGGAGCCGGAGCGGCGGAGCTGCCGGGCGGCTACAGGCGCTGCTGCTTGATGATGTCCTCCAGGGAACCGCTGGGCAGCGATCCGTCGGGGGTCAGCTTGTCCACCGCCTGCGGCAGGGCCCGGGCGATCTCGTCGGCGGCCTTCTCGGGGCTGACGCCCGCCTGCTCGGCGACCTGCTGCAGGGTGTCGGCCGGCAGCGCACCGGCGATCTCGGCGCCGCTGACCGACTTGTTCTCGCCCGTGCCGACCCAGGACTGGGTCTGGTCGGCCAGGCCCGACTTGGTCAACATGTCCAGCAGCCCGCCGAGCGGGTTGTTCCCGCCGCCTCCGGCCGCCTGGGCGCCGCCCGCGCCGCCGCCCAGCAGGGCGCCGAGCAGGGAGCCGAGGATGTTGCCGCCGCCACCGGCGCCGCCCTGGCCGCCCTGGCCGCCGCCGAGGAGGCCGCCCAGAAGGGAGCCGAGGTCGTTACCCGCCATGGTCATGCCTTTCGCAGAGGGACCGGGCCGCGCGGCAGGCGCCGTACCCGGCTTCGAGACACGGACAATGTCACCCAGACCGGACAGTGCCGCCACTTGGCGCAGCCCTTCGGCGCCCGCTGCGGTAGAACGAACGGCATGATCTTCCACCTCGTACCGCTCACCGACTGGACCGCCGAACCCGAGCTCCCGTACGCCCCGCCCTCGCTCCCCGCCGAGGGCTTCGTGCACTGCTCGGCGGACCGGCCGACGGCGCTGGCCATCGCCGACGCGTACTACGCCGAGGTGCCGGGCACCCTGCTGGCCCTGGAGCTCGACGAGCGCGCCCTGACGTCCGAGGTCCGCCGCGAGGGTGAATCCGGCGACCGCTACCCGCACGTCCACGGGCCGTTGAACCGGGACGCCGTGATCGACGTGTGGGAGGTCGTACGGACTCCGGGCAGCCCCGCGGAACTGATCCCTTGGCGGCCCGCCACGTGAAACCGTGTGGCGGGCTTCACCTGGAGCCCCGCCACACGCCAGGATGCTCCACGCCATCCCGGCACTCGAGCGAGGAGCCCTCATGACCGATGCAAGCCGTACGAGCGAAGCCGCGCCCACCGCCCGGCGCACGGTACTCGCGGTGGGCGCCGCCGCCCTGGCGGGCGGTGCGCTGACCGCGTGCGGCGGCGGCGAGAAGAAGCCGACGAACGAGGGCGGCAGCGCGGCCACCCCCCAGGGCTCCGCGTCCCTGGCGGCTTCCGCTTCGGCATCGGCCCCGGCTGCGGGGGGCAAGGTCCTGCTGAAGTCCTCGGCGGTGCCGGTCGGCGGCGGCACGGTCCTCAAGGAGGAGAAGCTGGTCGTCACCCAGCCGACGGCCGGCTCCTTCCGCTGCTTCACGGCGGTGTGCCCGCACCAGGGCTGCCTCGTGAACAAGGTGGAGAACGGCACCATCGACTGCCCCTGCCACGGCAGCAAGTTCGAGGTCGCGGACGGTGCGGTGGCCCACGGCCCGGCCACCCGCCCGCTGGCCGAGAAGAAGATCACGGTCGCCGCGGACGGCAACATTTCGCTCGCGTAGCCGTGCCGCGGCCGCCTACCCTCCCCGGATGAACGAACGAACGTCCGAGACCCCGTCAGCCCCCGCCGCGGGCCTCGCTCTGGTGCGGGACCACACGGTCTACGCGTGTGTGATGGGTTCGCGGGCGTTCGGGCTGGCGACGGGGGCGAGCGACACCGACCGGCGCGGTGTCTACCTCGCCCCGACGCCGCTGTTCTGGCGCTTCGAGAAGCCGCCGACGCATGTGGACGGGCCGCGCGAGGAGGAGTTCTCCTGGGAGCTGGAACGCTTCTGCGAGCTCGCCCTGCGCGCCAACCCGAACATCCTGGAGTGCCTGCACTCCCCGCTGGTCGAACGCCTGACCCCGGTCGGCGAGGAACTCCTCTCGCTGCGCGAGGCGTTCCTCTCCCGCTCGGCCCACACCACCTTCACCCGGTACGCGGTCTCCCAGCGCGGCAAACTCCTCTCGGACCTCCGCAACCACGGCGTCCCGCGCTGGAAGCACGCCATGCACCTGCTGCGGCTGCTCCTGTCCTGCCGCGACCTGCTGCGCACGGGCCGCCTCACCCTCGATGCCGGCGCCCACCGCGACCGCCTGCTGGCGGTCAGGCGCGGCGAGCTCTCCTGGCCCGAGGTCGACGCCTGGATGACCCGCCTCACCGCGGAGTGCGACACCGCCCTGACCACCACCCCGCTCCCCGCCGACCCCGACCGCCCCCGCGTGGAGGACTTCCTCCTCCGCACCCGCCTCGCCTCGGCCAGGGCCACGGCCGGGTCCTAGTGCCGGCCGCGCCTGCGGACGACGAAGTCGTCGAGCGCGTCGTACGCCGACCCGTGCCCGGGCAGCGCCGAGCCGTCCTGGGCCGCGTCCAGCACCCCGTGCAGGGCCTCGAAGTCCTGCCGCACCCGCGCCGCGTCGACGCCCGCGGCCGATCCGTGCTCGGCCGCGACCTTTGCCTCGATCAGCCCCGCCAGATGGCCCGGAGCCTCCGGCACCGCGTCCAAGAGGCTCGGCAGGTGCGCCTGCACCTCGCCCGCGCGCATGAGGTGGATACCGGTGAGCAGCGCCCGGAACGCGTACAGCAGCGGCTTCAGTTCCGCCGTCTTCCCGAAGAGCCGCCACTGCGTGTTCGCGAAGCCGCGGTAGTGGTGCGCGTGGTGGGAGGTCAGCACTCCCGGCGCCAGTGCCACCAGCTCCTGGTGGGCCGCAGTCGTGTGGACCACCAGCGGGGACAGCAGCTGCTCCAGGACGTAGCCGTTGCGGTTCAGCATCAGGCGCACGAATTTGCGCAGGTCGTGCGTGACGAGGTCCATTTCGGTGCCGTCGTGGTCCCACATCCGGCTGCGGGTCTCCTCCGGGTCGCGCAGGCCCAGGAGGGCCGACGCCGGGAGCAGGTGGGCCCCGCGGAGGTCGACGTCGGAGTCATGGGACGGGAATCCGTACAGGTGGGCGCCCGACACCGTGGCGAACAGCAGCGGGTCGGGCTGCTCCGCCACGATGGGGGTCAGGTCGAGGCTCTGGACGTTCAGCACGGCTCACGCGTCCCAGAGGGTGCCGAAGGCGAGGAGTTCGTCGCGGTACTCGATGCGGTGCGTCCAGGCGTGGGGCCAGGCGTCCGCGCCGAGGTGGGCGCCCGCGAAGGCGCCGGCCAGGCAGGCGAGGGAGTCGGAGTCGCCGCGGGTGCAGGCGGCCCGGCGCAGGGCGAGGAGCGGCTCCTCGGGGAAGAGCAGGAAGCACTGCAGGGCCGTGGCGAGGGCCTCTTCGGCGATCCAGCCGTCGCCGGTCGTCAGGCAGGGGTCCGTCTCCGGCGAGGGGCTGCGCAGGGCAGCCGTGAGCCGGTCCAGGACGGCCAGGCACTCGTCCCAGCCGCGTGCGATGAAGGACTGCGGCGAGGCGTCGGACGTCGACCGCGTCCACAGGTCGCCGAGCCAGCGCTCGTGGTAGCGGGTGCGGTTCTCCAGCGCGTACGAGCGCAGCTGCCCGACCAGGCCCGTCACCTCGGTCCCCGCCGCCAGCAGGTGCACGGCCCGCGCCGTGAGGTCGGAGGCTGCGAGCGCCGTCGGGTGGCCGTGGGTGAGGGCCGACTGGAGCTGGGCCGCGCCGGCCCGCTCCTCGTCCGTCCAGCCGGGCACCAGCCCGACCGGCGCCACCCGCATGTTCGCGCCGCAGCCCTTGGAGCCGATCTGGCTGGCGTCGCGCCAGTCGCGTTCGGGCAGGTTCAGGAGGCTGCAGGCCTTCAGGCAGGTGTTCCCCGGCGCCCGGTTGTTCTCCGGCGAGTGGTACCAGTCGACGAACTCCTCCCGGACCGGCCGGGTGAGGCGCAGCGGGCCGACGGGGCCCCGCTCCGCGGCCGTGCGCATGCCGCGGGCCAGCGCCAGCGTCATCTGGGTGTCGTCGGTGACTATCGCCGGCCGGGGCAGTTCCATCTCGCGCCACGGGCCCGTCTTCGCGAGGATCGACGGCACGTCGTTGAACTCGGTCGGGAAGCCGAGGGCGTCCCCCAGCGCGAGGCCGGTCATGGCACCCGTCGCCGCTCGCTTGGCGGTCGTCATGGTCGGTTTCCTTCCGTAGGGCGGAGCAGGGGCGGGTGGAGCGCGTTCGCGGGCCCGGGCCGGTACAGCGCGGCCGGTTTGCCGCGGCCTCCGGTGAGGCGGGCGGCGCCGGGCACGGCCTCGACGAAGCCGGGCGTGGCCAGGACCTTGCGCCGGAAGTTGGGCCGGTCCAGGACGGTGTCCCAGACGGTCTCGTAGACGCTCTGGAGCTCCCCGAGGGTGAACTCGGGCGGGCAGAAGGCGGTGGCCAGGCAGGTGTACTCCAGCTTCGCGCCCACCCGTTCGCGGGCGTCGGCCAGGATCGCGGCGTGGTCGAAGGCCAGCCGGCCCACCGGCCCGGCCGCCCCGGCGCCGGCCTCGCCCACCGGGGTCCAGCGGGCCTGGGCGGCGTCCCCGCCGCCCCCGGCCGCCGGGTCCGGCATGTCGGGGACCAGTGCCGCGAAGGCCACCGAGACGACCCGCATCCGGGGGTCGCGGTCCGGATCGCTGTAGGTGCGCAGTTGTTCCAGGTGCAGGGCCGCGACCACCTCCGGCGCCAGGCCCGTCTCCTCGGCGAGTTCGCGGCGCGCCGCCGTCTCCGCGGACTCCCGGGGCAGGACGAAGCCGCCGGGCAGCGCCCAGGCGCCGGCGTAGGGCTCCTGGCCGCGCCGGATCAGCAGTACGTGCAGCGCGCCCCCGCGCACGGTGAAGACGGCGAGGTCCACGGTCACGGCGAACGGCTCGAAGGCGTGCGGGTCGTAGGTGCGCGGGTCGTACGCGTGCGGGTCGTAGGGGGCGGTCACCGGCTGCGCTCCCGTACGTTCTCCGGCAGCGGATCGGCGAAGTGCCAGCCCTCGGCCAGCAGCGCGTCGACGGCGGCCGCGGCGGCCGCCAGCCTCGTCTCCCGGTCCCCCGTGACGACGGTGAAACGCCTGCCGGTCCGCTCCAGTTCCTCCCGGAACCGCCGCGTCATCGACGGCCGCAGCTGCGGTCCGTCGCGCAGCCCGTCGTCCTCGAAGGGCACGTCGGCGTGGTCCGTGAGCAGGTACAGGTCGCGCCGGGTCAGCTCCGCGATCTTCTCGACCTCGGCGTTGCGGCCGCCCGTGTACCGCTCGTGCCAGATGCCGGTGGCGAAGGAGTCGGTGTCGCAGAACAGCACGGGCGATCCCAGCCGGGCCGCCCGCTCCTCCTCCGCGTCCTGGCGCCGCGCGATCACCGGGAACTCCGCCGAGGCGAACGACACGTCCGCCCAGGACGCCTCCGGGTCCGCGGCGCGCGCCGCCGCCAGCTTCTCCTCGCTGTAGCGCCGCCCGTACTCCGCGACCCAGCCCGTCTTGGCCCACACCCCGCCGCGCCGGCGGTAGTGGGCGGCCAGGTCCCGGGACAGCGTGGTCGTCCCGGTCGACTCGGCGCCGAGTACGACGATCCTGCGGGTCAGGGAGGCCCGTACGGCCGGCCCCAGGTACTCCCAACACCCGGCCGGGTCCCGCCGCACGGCCGTGCCGGACACCGGGAACATGGTGCGCCGCGGGTCCACGCAGACCTCCTCGGCGCCGAACCGCCGGGCGAGCTCGGTGCCGTACTCCTCCGAGGTGAAGACGGCCTGGACCCGCCGGCCCACCGCGCGCCGGAAGATCGCCATGTGGGCCTCCCAGACCGCCGGGTCGTGCAGGTCGACCGGGATGTCGTCCACCGCTCCGACCACGTCCGCCCCGGGGTGCGCCTCGCGCATCCAGGCGACCCGGTCGGCGAGCGGCACCGATTCCACCGAGGCGGCGCACACCAGCACGGTGAGGCGTTCGCACTGGTCCTGGGCGGTGCGCACCAGGTGGTGGTGGCCGGCGTGCGGCGGGTAGAACTTGCCGAGGACCAGGCCGTGCCCGTAGCGCTTCCCGCCGCTCATGCCGTCGCCCCCACTGCCGTACGGGTCCCCGCGGCCGGCAGCATCCGCCGCCAGCCGACCAGCCCGGCCACGCACAGGGCGAGGAAGCCCGCGTAGAGCAGGGCGGTCAGGTAGAGCTCCTTGTGGGCGTAGAGCGGGATGTACACGAGGTCGGCGGCGATCCACAGCCACCAGGACTCGACGAGCTTGCGGCACTGGCCGTAGGTGGCCATGAGCGAGAGCCCGGTGGTGGCCGCGTCCCAGAAGGGGACGGTGGAGTCGGTGACCGCGCCGAGCAGCAGCGTGAGGCCGAGCACCCCCACCGCCCCGGCCGCGGCCAGCCAGGCCCATTCGGTGCGCGTGGTGCGGCGCACCGGCAGGGCTCCGGCGGTTCCCGGGCCACCCCCGTGGGTCCAGGACCACCAGCCGTACGCGGCCAGGGCGATGAAGGCGATCTGGAGGCCGGCGTCGGCGTAGAGGCCGGCGCGGGTGAAGAGCACGATGAAGAAGACGTTGTTGGCGATGCCGATCGGCCAGTTGGCGATGTGCTGCCTGGCGACGAGCCACACGCACACGGCTCCGGTGGCGAACCCCAGCGCCTCCGTCCAGGTCGTTGTCCAGCCCATGACGGCCCCCATCCCCTCGGACTTTAATAGTCAAGGTGACTATAAACAGGGTTCGGGGTCCCGGACAAGGGAGAAGCCCGCAGTGCCCGGAGGCACTGCGGGCTTCTCGCACCGCGGGGTGGCGGACGGTCTACAGACCGACCTCGCGCATCAGCATGCCGACCTCGGTGTTGGTCAGGCGGCGCAGCCAGCCGGACTTCTGGTCGCCGAGCTCGATCGGCCCGAAGGAGGTCCGGACGAGCTTCTCGACCGGGAAGCCGGCCTCGGCCATCATGCGGCGGACGATGTGCTTGCGGCCCTCGTGGAGGGTCACCTCGACCAGGTAGTTCTTGCCGACCTGGTCGACGACGCGGAAGTGGTCGGCGCGGGCGTAGCCGTCCTCCAGCTCGATGCCGTCCTTGAGCTGCTTGCCGATGTCGCGCGGCAGCGGGCCGGTGATCGCGGCGACGTAGGTCTTCTTCACGCCGTACTTCGGGTGCGTGAGGCGGTGGGCCAGCTCACCGTGGTTGGTGAGGAGGATGATGCCCTCGGTCTCGGTGTCGAGCCGGCCGACGTGGAAGAGGCGCGTCTCACGGTTGGTGACGTAGTCGCCCAGGCACTGGCGGCCGTCCGGGTCCTCCATGGTGGAGACGACGCCGGCGGGCTTGTTCAGCGCGAAGAACAGGTACGACTGGGTGGCAACGGTCAGGCCGTCCACCTTGATCTCGTCCTTCGGCTGGACGCGCTTGCCCTGCTCCAGCACGATCTCGCCGTTGACCTCGACACGGGCCTGCTCGATGAGCTCCTCGCACGCGCGGCGCGAGCCCATGCCGGCGCGGGCGAGCACCTTCTGGAGGCGCTCGCCTTCCTGCTCGGCGCCCGGGAAGGTCTTCGGGGTCTTGATCACGGGCTTGTCGGCGTACCGGTCGCGCACGCGCTCCTCGATGCGCGCGTCCAGCTCGCGGGGGCGCGACTGGCCGCTGCGGCTGCCGGGACCGCGGCGCGGGCCGCCGGCCCCGCCGATGCCGGGGGTCTTGGAGGGCTTGGGGCCGCCCTTGGCACCACCGCGCGCCGCCGCGCCGCGGGCACCGCCGCCACCGGCCTTGGGGCCGCTGCGGCCGCTGCGCTCGCCCTCGGGGCCCACGTCGTAGCGACGCTCCTCGGGGCGGGGGTTGCGGATGCGGGGGGCCGGCTCGCGGTCGCGGTCGCCGCCCTGGTAGCCGCCACCGCCGCCGCCCTGGTAGCCGCCGGAGGAGCTGCCGCCGCGGTAGCCACCGCCGCCGCCGGAAGAGCCGCCACCGCGGTAGCCGCCGCCACCGGAGGAGCTCCCGCCGCGGTAGCCGCCGCCGGAGGAGCTGCCCCCGCGCGAACCGCCGCCGGAGCTGCCGCCTCGCGAACCGCCGCCGGAGCTGCCGCCTCGCGAACCGCCGCCGGAGGAGCTGCCGCCGCGGGAGCCGCCGCGACCGCCACCACCGCCGCCGCCGCTGTTCCTGTTACCGCCGCCGTTGTTGCCGCTGCTTCGCATCAAAGTTCCGTCGTCTTGTCGTCTTCATCGGTATCCGGTGCATCCGGATCGAACGACGGAACACCCTCTTGCGTCTCGGCTTCGATCGCGTCCGCCTCGGGGAGGAAGGGCGCGAGCTCCGGGAGCTCGTCCAGGCCGCGCAGGCCCATCCGCTCCAGAAAGTAGTTCGTCGTCCTGTACAGGATCGCACCTGTTTCGGGTTCCGTCCCCGCCTCCTCCACCAGAGCGCGCTGCAGGAGGGTCCGCATGACCCCGTCGCAGTTGACTCCGCGGACCGCCGAGACCCTGGACCGGCTGACCGGCTGGCGGTACGCGACCACCGCCAGCGTCTCCAGCGCGGCCTGGGTCAGCCGGGCCTGCTGGCCGTCCAGTACGAAGCGCTCCACCGCCGCGGAATACTCCGCGCGGGTGTAGAAGCGCCATCCGCCGGCGACGAGCCGCAGCTCGAAGCCGCGCCCCGAGGCCGCGTACTCGTCGGCGAGCTCCAGCAGCGCGTCCGCCACCTCGCGCGGGGTCCGCTCCAGCACCTTGGCGAGGTGCGCCTCGGTCGCGGGCTCGTCCACGACCATGAGGACGGCTTCCAGGGCGGGCTTCAGCGCGAGGGCCGCCACCGCGGTCTCCGTCATTCCTTGACCTCCACGATCCGGTCGAACTCGTCGGTCACCGTCGGCATCCCGTCGCCGTCCCCGCCGCTCCAGCGCACGGTGAGCGTCTGCAGGGCCTCCTCCTGGTCGAGGACCACGGCCTTCTCCCGGTAGAGCTCCAGGAGGGCCAGGAAGCGTGCGACGACGGTGAGGGTGTCCTCGGTGTCCTCCGTGAGCTCCTGGAAGGTCGCCTCGCCGCGCGCCTTGAGGATCGCTACGACGAGACCGGCCTGCTCCCGCACGCTGACCAGGGGGGCGTGGATGTGGTCGACGTACACCTGCGGCTTGGCGCGGGGCTGCATGGCCTTCGCCGCCAGCCGGGCGAAGCCCTCCGCGCCGATGCTGATGACCACCTCGGGCAGCAGTTCGGCGTGGTGGGGCTCCAGCCCCACGGTCCGCGGGTAGCGCTTGCCCTCGGACTCCGCGCGGGCCTCGAAGAGCTCGGCGATCTGCTTGTACGCCCGGTACTGGAGCAGTCGCGCGAAGAGCAGGTCCCGCGCCTCCAGCAGGGCCAGGTCGGCCTCGTCCTCGACCTCTGCGGCGGGCAGCAGCCGGGCGGCCTTCAGATCGAGCAGGGTGGCGGCGACGACCAGGAACTCGGTGGTCTGGTCGAGGTCCCAGTCGGGCCCCATGGCGCGGATGTGCGCCATGAACTCGTCGGTGACCTTGGAGAGCGCGACCTCGGTGACGTCGAGCTTGTGCCGGGAGATCAGCTGCAACAGCAGGTCGAAGGGTCCCTCGAAGTTGGCGAGCCGCAGGGTGAACCGCCCGTCGCCTCCGGCGGCACCCTCGACTGCGGCGGACCCCGCGGGGCCGTCCTGTACCGCCGCCGCGGGGGACGCGGGTGCCGCGGGAACGTACGGGGGCGCGGCGGGCCCCGCAGGGCCTTCCTGGACCGACGCCGCCGGGGACGCGGGGGGTTCCGGGGCCATGCCGGGCCCCACGGGGTCCTCCTGGACCGACGCGGATGCGGCGGGAGCGTGCAGGGCGTCGGGCCCCTCGGAGCCGGACAGGGGCCCGCTCGGCGCCGCAGCACCCTCCGGGGGCGTCCCGGGCTCCTCCGGGGCCGGTGCGGACTCCCGCGGCGCGGCGGACGCCTCCGGTACCGGTACGGGCCCCTCTGAGGCCGGTGCGGGCTCCCGCGGCGCGGCAGGCGCCTCCGGTACCTGTAGGGGCTCCTCCCGGACCGGTACGGGCTCCTCCCGGACCGGTACAGGCTCCTCCCGGACCGGTACGGGCTCCTCCCGGACCTGTACGGGCTCCTCCCGGACCGGTACAGGCTGCTCCCGGGCCGGTACGGGCTCCTGCGGCGCGGCGGGCGGTACCGGTACGGGCTCCCGAGGCGCGGCGGGCGCCTCCGGTACCGGTACAGGCTGCTCCCGGGCCGGTACCGGCTCCCGCGGCGCGGCGGGTGCCTCCGGGCCCGCCGCGGCACGCTCGGCGGGGTCCGCCGGTGCGGCGGGGGTGCCCGGGCCCCGGCCCAGTACTCGTCGGCGGGTCGGGCGGCCGGGTTCGGCGGGAGAGGGCATCGGGGTCCAGGGTGGTGCGGGAAAGGCTCGGCTGTCCGGCCAAGGCTGCCACGCGGCCGCGCCGCCGTCCGCACCGCCACTCCTGGCGCCCCGCCCCGGACCCCCGCGCCTCGCAGCCGGCATCAGCCGGCATCAGCCGGGAACCAGCCCCGCCAGGGGCACCTCCCAGCGGTAGCCGGGGGAGTTCGAGGCGCGGGTCCGGGCAGAGCCCGCGGTACCGCTCGGCGCTCGCGGGCCCGCACCGCGCCCCGCGCCGGACACCGCCGGACGGAGTCAGGCGCGGCCCGCGCCGAGGAACAAGGGCTCAGCGGCCGCGCAGCCGGCGGACCAGGATGCTCGCGTCACCGCGGGACTCCAGGTCCGCCAGGACCACGGCCACCGCCTCGCGGACGATGCGGCCCCGGTCCACCGCCAGGCCGTGCTCCCCGCGCAGCACCAGCCGCGCGTGTTCCAGGTCCATGAGCTCCTCCGCGGAGACGTAGACCGTGATCTTCTCGTCGTGCCGCTCGCGCCCGCTCGGCCGCCGGTTCGCCCCGCGGCCCTGCCCCTTCCCCCGCCGGGGAGCGGGGGCCGAGGCACCGGAACCTTCCTGCGGCCGCCGCTGCGCGCCGACCGAGCCCTCCGTACCGGCCTCAGCCTCCCGGCTGCGGCCCTCCCCCGCCGTGCCCTCCGCCGACGCCGCCGCGTGCTCCGCGGCGGGCGACTCGTCCGTGCCGCGCCGCGGCGAGGACGACTGGAGCGCCATCCCCCCGGTCGTACGGAAGAGTTCGTCGGCTCCGGGCAGACTCACTCGGCGGGACACCGGGCGAGCACCTCCCTGGCCAACTGGCGATAGGCGGCGGCACCGACGGAGTTGGAGGCGTACGTGGTGATCGGCTCACCGGCGACCGTGGTCTCCGGGAAGCGCACCGTGCGGCCGATGACCGTGTGGTAGACGTGGTCGTCGAAGGCCTCGACGACGCGCGCCAGCACCTCGCGGCTGTGCACCGTACGGGAGTCGTACATCGTGGCGAGGATGCCGTCGAGCTCCAGCTCGGGGTTCAGCCGCTCCTGCACCTTCTCGATGGTCTCGGTCAGCAGCGCCACACCGCGCAGCGCGAAGAACTCGCACTCCAGGGGGACGATGACCTTGTGAGCCGCCGTCAGGGCGTTCACGGTCAGCAGACCGAGCGAGGGCTGACAGTCGATCACGATGTAGTCGTAGTCGGCCATCAGGGGCTTGAGGGCCCGCTGGAGGGTCGACTCGCGCGCGACCTCGCTGACCAACTGCACTTCGGCAGCGGACAGGTCGATGTTGCTCGGCAGCAGGTCCATGTTCGGAACCGCGGTCTTGAGCAGCACCTCGTCGGCCGACATCCCCCGCTCCATGAGCAGGTTGTAGACCGTCAGGTCGAGTTCCATCGGATTCACGCCGAGACCCACGGACAGCGCGCCCTGCGGGTCGAAGTCGACGAGCAGCACGCGGCGCCCGTACTCGGCGAGTGCGGCACCCAGGTTGATGGTCGACGTGGTCTTGCCCACGCCGCCCTTCTGGTTGCACATCGCGATGATCTTCGCCGGACCGTGGTCGGTCAGCGGACCCGGGATCGGGAAGTACGGCAGCGGCCGTCCGGTCGGGCCGATCCGCTCCCGGCGCTGACGGGCAGCGTCGGGGGCGAGAGTGGCCGCGTACTCGGGGTCGGGCTCGTACTCCGCGTCCGGGTCGTAGAAGTGCCCCTCGGGCACATTGTCATAGTCGGCGAAACCAGTGGGCTTTTCGCCGCTCAGGTCGCCGGCCCTGGAGTTCACGTCTAGGCCGTCCATGCTCTTTTGGGGCGTCGTCATGTGCTGGTGGTTTGCGAAGGTGCGGACTGCGACGGAGCCGACAGCTTCGAGCCCGGCAGGGCCTTGGCCCCGCGCAGCCGTCTCTGCTCGACCACCCCCAGGAGCAAATGTCGACTCATTCACAAGTCGTCTTACCTCCTCGGACGTGACCAGGACACTTATCGATAGGTCAGCGTGGCACCATGCCGACGGTTGGCGACTCTATGGCGTGTCACCGCTCAGCGGCAACACAATCCGTCGGACCCGGCACGATGTGTCGGCAACCGAACACCTCTCTGTCAAGGGCGTCCGAGCTGTCGCCGCGAAGTTTCGCGGGTGTGCGAAAGGGTTAAAGGGTTACGTTCGAGGCGAGTTGAGCCGCCCCCGCGGGCCCTCCGCAAACGCGTCCGGCCGGACCTTGCGGGCAAGGTCCGGCCGGATACGTGAGATTGACGTCAGTCGTTGACGTCTCAGCCGAGCAGCGTGCTCAGCTCAAGGGTCTCGAGGCCGTGGGCCTCGGCGACCGGGCCGTAAACGACCTGGCCGTCATGGGTGTTGAGGCCCAGCGCGAGCGCGGGGTCGCGACGCAGCGCCTCGGCCCAGCCGAGGTTCGCGAGCTGCACGATGTAGGGCAGCGTGGCGTTGGTGAGCGCGTAGGTGGAGGTGTTCGGCACCGCGCCCGGCATGTTGGCGACGCAGTAGAAGACCGAGTTGTGGACCTGGAAGGTCGGCTCGGCGTGGGTGGTCGGACGGGAGTCCTCGAAGCAGCCGCCCTGGTCGATCGCAATGTCGACAAGGACACTTCCGGGCTTCATCTTGGCGACGAGCTCGTTGGTGACCAGCTTCGGGGCCTTCGCACCCGGGATCAGCACCGCGCCGATGACGAGGTCGGCCTCGACGACGGCCTTCTCCAGCTCGTAGGCGTTGGAGACGATCGTCTTGATCTTCGTACCGAAGATCTTGTCGGCCTCGCGGAGCTTGTTGATGTCGCGGTCCAGCAGGGTCACGTGGAAGCCCATGCCGACGGCGATCTGCACGGCGTTCCAGCCGGAGACGCCGCCGCCGATGACGACGCACTCACCGGCGTGGGTGCCGGGGACGCCGCCCGGGAGGACGCCGCGGCCGCCGACCGAGCGCATCAGGTGGTACGCGCCGACCTGCGGGGCCAGCCGGCCCGCGACCTCGGACATCGGGGCGAGCAGCGGGAGCGCGCGGTTGGCGAGCTCGACCGTCTCGTACGCGATGGCGGTGGTGCCGGACTCCAGCAGGGCGTCCGTGCACTCGCGGGAGGCCGCCAGGTGCAGGTAGGTGAAGAGGGTCTGGTCCTTGCGGAGGCGGTGGTACTCCTCCGCGATGGGCTCCTTGACCTTCAGCAGCAGGTCCGCGGTCGCCCAGACCTCGTCGGCGGTGCCGAGGATCTCGGCGCCGGCGGAGACGTACTCCGCGTCCGTGATCGAGGAGCCCACACCGGCGTTCTGCTCGATGAAGACCTGGTGGCCGTTGCGGACCAGCTCATGCACGCCGGCGGGCGTGATGGCGACCCGGAACTCGTTGTTCTTGACCTCGCGGGGGATGCCGACCTTCATCGTGGCTCACGGTCCTTGGCTCAGGGGATGTTTCGGGGTACTTCCATACATACCCGTTCACAAGAACGCGCAACGGGATGCACCAGGGGATGACCTGGTGAAGCCAGTCTAATGAAGGATGAGTCGCTGTCTAGCCTTGCAAAGCAATAATCTCAGTCGGAACCACTACGGATTTCGCAGGCTGCGGGGTCGTCTCCCAACAATCTGTCGGCCGCGGACCGGTGCAGCCTCGCGGCCCCCGGGTCGCCCAGCCGGTCGAGCGTGTCGGCCAGGCGCACCTGCAGTGCGGCCTGGAGCCGCAGGTCTCCGGCCTTGCGCGCCAGCTCCACCGCCTCCCGGCAGGTGTGCAGGGATTCCTCGGGCCGCCCGGCGTACTCCTGGACGCGCGCCATCTCGCTCAACGCCTTGGCCTGGCCCGGCACATCGGCCAGCTTCCGGTAGCCCGCGGCGGCGGCCCGCCAGCTGCGCAGCGCGTCCCCGTACCGGCCCGCGTAGGTGTGCACGTTCCCGAGCCGTCCGTACAGCCGCGCCTCGTCCCCGCGCTCGCCCCTGGCCAGGGCCTGGGACAGGGCCCGGCCGAACCAGTCGGAGGCCCGGTGCCAGTCCGCCAGCTCCTGGTACGCGCCGCCTACGGATTCCATCGCGCGGCCCGTCGCGTACGGGTCCTTCGCCGCCTTTCCGGCGACCAGCGCGGCCCGGTAGCGCTCCAGCGCCTCCTGCGTCCGGCCGGTCGCGGCGTCCAGGTCGGCCAGGTTCAGCAGGGCGGCGGCCTGCTCGCGGTGCAGGTCGCGCCGCTCGGCGACGTCCAGGACCAGCCGGTGCAGCCCGTACAGCTCGGGAGCCGCCTCGGCGGTCCCGCGATGCTCCGCCAGCGCCCGTACGAGGGCCGCGACCAGCCGGCGGGCCAGTGTGTCCAGCGCGCCGTCGGCCACCGCGAGCGCTGCGGCCGCGGAGAGCGCAGGCAGGCGGGTGTCCAGCCAGGTGGCGGCGGCCCGCCGGTCGGGGAAGCGCAGGGCGCGCGGCAGCCCGTCCAGGCGCTCCCGTACGAGGTCGGCGTCCTCGCCGTCCGCGGCTTCGGCCATGGCCCGGCAGGAGGTGAGCAGCCGTACGGTGCGCTCCAGCATCCGGGCCCGCGCCAGCTGGACCTCGGCGGGGCGCTCCTTGGCCTCCAGCAGGGCCTGGAGCAGCGGCGCGAGGCAGCCGGGCAGCATGAACAGCCCGTCCTGCGCGCTGTGTACGAGGCCCAGCGCGGCGAAGTCCTCCAGCGTGGACTGCGCGGCGGCCACGGAGCACCCGGCGAGCGCGGAGGCGGTGTGCGAGTCGACGACCCCGGCCGGCGCCAGGGGCAGCAACCGGAGGGTCCGCTGGGCGGGCTGCGGCAGGGACTCGTAGACGAACCGGAAGCCCCGGCCGAGCGGGCCGCTGAGGCCCGGGGGCATGTCGTGGAGCTGTTTGGCCACGTCGGCGACGGAGGCCTTGGGGTGGGCGGCGAGCCAGCCGCCGACCAGGCTGAGCACGGCGGGCTGGCCTCCGCACTCCTCGGCGAGGGCCTCGGCGGCGCGGGGGTCGGCGGTGACGCGGATGTCGCCGATGCGGTGGACGAGCATCCGCACCGCGGAGGGCGTGTCCAGCCCTCCGAGGGTGCAGGGCCGGACATCCGGAATCCCGGTGAGGGGTCCTTCGGCGGTCACGAGGACGAGGCACTCGGGGGTGTCGGGCAGCAGCGCGTCGACCTGGTGCGGGTCGGCGGCGTCGTCGATCAGGATGATCGCCCGCCGCCCCTGGAGCGCGGTGCGCAGGGCGGAGCTGAGCTCGTCCTCCCCGGCGCCGGGCGGGGTCGGCTCCCCGAGCCCCTCCAGCAGGGTGCGGACGGCCCGCTCGGTGGCCACGGTCTCCCCGCCGGGAGTGGTGAGGCGGGTCCTGAGCACGCCGTCGGGGTAGTCCTCGGCGATCTCGCGGACGAACGCCTCGGCGAGGGCGGTGCGCCCCGACCCCGGCCGGCCGGCGACGAGGAGCACCCTCGCGCGGGGCGCCTTGGCCTTGCGGCCGGAGAGGGTGTCGAGCCCGGTCCTCGCGATGTCCTCGCGCAGCTCCTTGAGCTCACGCCGCCGCCCGACGAAATCCGCCACGATCCGCTCCTCTCCCTGCCTTCGGGTTGCGAGCGTAGTTCACGCAGAGCGACGGCCCGGGTGGAGCGCGGCGGGCAAATCGCCCGATCGGATCAGCGGATGGTCACATCAGAACCCTCGTCCGGCGCCCGGACCCGGTCCCGGGCCCCGGCCGGGCCGCGACGGGCCCCGGAACCCCGGAACCCCGGAACCCCGGGCCCCCGCCCCGGCCTCCGGCGGCTACGCCTCGTACGGGCGGGCCGGCCACGGGGCCTGGGCGGGGCGCAGGCTGTCCACGCCGCCGGCGGCAAGGGCGGCGGAGAGCGCCAGGACCCCCGTCACCAGACCCGGGTTGCCGATCCGGCCGGCCAGGACCCCGGCCACCAGTTCCGCGAGCGGAACCCGGGCGAACTGCATGTCCGACTCCTCGTCCGACACCGCGTAGCGCTCCCCCTCCGCCTCCGCGAGGTCCCGCGCCAGGAAGATCCGGATCGCCTCGTCGGAGCCGCCCGGCGACGCGAAGAAGTCCACCAGCACCCGCCAGTCCTCGGCCTTGACGTGCGCCTCCTCGTACAGCTCCCGCTGGGCCGCGTGCAGCGGGTTCTCCCCCTGTACGTCGAGCAGCCCGGCCGGCAGCTCCCACAGGCGGTGCCGCACGGGGTGCCTGAACTGGTTGAGGACCAGCACCCGCTGCTGCTCGTCGAGGGCGAGCACGCACACCGACCCCGGGTGCACCTGGTAGTCGCGCCGCACCACGGACTCGTCCGGCATCCGCACCTGGTCCGAGCGGACCGCCGTCTTCGCGCCCTGGAACGGGGTCTGCGAGCCGACGACCTCCCACGACTCCGGTGTGTCGACGATGCGGATGCCGTTGTCGTTGTTGCCCAAGGCCATGACCGGTACCTTCCCCGAAAACAGACAGCCGGGGCACGATCCGTGCCCCGGCTGCCTACGTTATGCGGTCAGGCGTTCACTTCGCGGCCTGCTGCCGCTCCACCGCCGCCTTGACCAGCCCGGCGAAGAGCGGGTGCGGGCGCGTGGGGCGCGAGCGCAGCTCCGGGTGGGCCTGGGTGGCCACCAGGTAGGGGTGCACCTCGCGCGGGTACTCGACGTACTCGACGAGCTTGTTGTCCGGGGAGGTACCGGAGAAGACGAGGCCCGCCTTCTTCTCCAGCTCGCCGCGGTAGGCGTTGTTGACCTCGTAGCGGTGGCGGTGGCGCTCGTCCACGTACGCCTGGTCGCCGTAGACCTCACGGACGATCGAGCCCTCGGCGAGCTTCGCCGGGTACATGCCCAGGCGCATGGTGCCGCCCAGGTCGCCCGCGCCCTCGACGAAGGCCAGCTGCTCCTCCATCGTGGAGATCACCGGGTGCGGGGTGGAGGCGTCGAACTCGGTGGAGTTCGCGTCCTCGATGCCCGCGAGGTTGCGCGCGGCCTCGATGACCACGCACTGCAGGCCCAGGCACAGGCCGAGCAGCGGGATCCTGTTCTCGCGGGCGAAGGTGATCGCGCCGACCTTGCCGTTGACACCGCGGTCGCCGAAGCCGCCCGGCACGCAGATCGCGTCCACGTCGCCGAGCACCTCGGCGGCACCGGCCGGGGTCTTGCAGTCGTCGGAGGTGACCCACTTGATCTGGACGCGGGCCTTGTTGGCGAAACCGCCGGCGCGCAGCGCCTCGGTCACCGACAGGTACGCGTCGGGCAGGTCGATGTACTTGCCGACGAGCGCGACCTTGACCTCGTGGTCGGGGTTGTGGACCCGGTCCAGCAGGTCCTCCCAGACCGTCCAGTCCACGTCGCGGAAGGGCAGGTCGAGCTTGCGGACGACGTACGCGTCCAGGCCCTCGGTGTGCAGCACCTTCGGGATGTCGTAGATCGACTTGGCGTCGATCGCCGCCACCACGGCCGCCTCGTCCACGTCGCACATCAGCGAGATCTTGCGCTTGATGGAGGTGGGGACGTCGCGGTCGGCGCGCAGCACGATCGCGTCGGGCTGGATGCCGATGTTGCGCAGGGCCGCGACCGAGTGCTGGGTCGGCTTGGTCTTGAGCTCGCCGGAGGGGCCGATGTAGGGCAGCAGCGAGATGTGCACGACGAAGACGTTGTCGCGGCCGACCTCGTGGCGGACCTGGCGGACGGTCTCCAGGAACGGCAGGGACTCGATGTCGCCGACCGTGCCGC
The DNA here is from genome assembly GCF_040682455.1 of Streptomyces sp. NPDC051183. Lineage (NCBI taxonomy): Bacteria > Bacillati > Actinomycetota > Actinomycetes > Kitasatosporales > Streptomycetaceae > Streptomyces > Streptomyces sp. NPDC051183. The sequence continues at coordinate 19,778 of NZ_JBFBBA010000007.1, read as the reverse complement.
CGACCTCGGTGATGACGACGTCGACGTCCTCGGTCGCCATGCGGCGGATGCGGTGCTTGATCTCGTTGGTGATGTGCGGGATGACCTGCACGGTGTCACCGAGGTACTCGCCGCGCCGCTCCTTGGCGATGACCTGCGAGTAGACCTGGCCGGTGGTGACGTTGGCCGAGCCGTCGAGGTCGACGTCGAGGAAGCGCTCGTAGTGGCCGATGTCCAGGTCGGTCTCGGCGCCGTCGTTGGTGACGAACACCTCGCCGTGCTGGAACGGGTTCATGGTGCCGGGGTCGACGTTCAGGTACGGGTCGAGCTTCTGCATCGTGACCCGAAGACCGCGCGCCTTCAGCAGCGCACCCAGGCTGGAGGCCGTCAGGCCCTTGCCGAGGGAGGAAGCGACACCCCCGGTGACGAAGATGTGCTTGGTCGTCATGGATTTGGGCGGCATCGCCAAGAGGGGGCTCCCGTGGTCGCGAGGTGAGGTGCGTCCGGCGCCGGCCACCGTCGATCCGAAGGGTCTCTGGGGGCGCCGAAGCTGCGGTTTCGGGGCTCCTGATTCGCACAGGCAGACCACCGGTCCACGGGGTACCAGCCTATCAGCGCCCGGGAGGGTCCGCCTCCGGCGACGCGGCGCGGCCGTCCTCCGCGAGCCCCGCCCGGCGGCCTCCCCGCCCGTCCCACGGGCATCGTCCCAGCTCACCCGTTTAGCCGAGTCTCATTGTTCCAAGACTTAAGGGGATCACTAGGGTGCCGTCATATCCTGCTCGGATATCGCTCACATCACCGCCGAGCAGTCCACCGGACGGCGTAACCCGCCGCCTGGCGGAATCATGGGCTCACGCGGCGATCCACATCACAGGAGACCGCGCAACCGCGCAATGCAAGCGCCCTTCGGGGCGGTCGTGGCTGTTCGACTGGAGAGCAACGTGTCCGGGCGCATCGAGGATTACGCACTGATCGGGGACATGCAGACCGCGGCTTTGGTCTGCCGGGACGGGGCGGTGGACTGGCTGTGCCTGCCACGGTTCGACTCCCATGCCGTCTTCGCGAGCATTCTCGGCACCGAGGATCACGGGTTCTGGAGGATCGGCCCGGCGTTCCCGGCCGGCGCCGAGGCCCCGCGAGCCGACCGCCGCAGGTACCGCGGAGACTCGCTGGTGCTGGAGTCGGAGTGGGACACACCGCGCGGGACCGTGCGGGTGATCGACTTCATGCCGCCCCGCGAGAACCACGCGCCGCAGCTCATCCGCATCGTGGAGGGCGTCAGCGGACGCGTCCCGATGCGCTCCGCGCTGCGCATGCGGTTCAGTTACGGGCGGGTCGTGCCCTGGGTGCACAAGGTGGACGGCCGTACCGTCGCCGTGGCCGGCCCCGACTCGGTCTGGCTGGACACCGAGGCGCAGACGTACGGCAAGGACCTGACGACCTACTCCGACTTCACCGTCGGCCCCGGTGACCGGATGGCCTTCTGCATCAGCTGGCAGCCCTCGCACAAGGGGCAGCCGCAGCCGCCGGAGGCGGAGGAGGCCCTGGAGGCCACCACCGAGTTCTGGCGCGACTGGGTCGAGCAGTGCACGTACCACGGCCCCTACCGGGAGGCGGTGGTCCGCTCCCTGATCACCCTCAAGGCCCTCACCTACGCCCCCACGGGCGGGATCGTCGCGGCGCCGACGACCTCCCTCCCGGAGGAGATCGGCGGCGTGCGGAACTGGGACTACCGGTACACCTGGCTGCGCGACGCGGCCATCACCCTGTCCTCGCTGCTGCGCACCGGCTACCGCGAGGAGGCCCGCGCCTGGCGCGAGTGGCTCCTGCGCGCGGTGGCCGGCGACCCCGAGAACCTGCAGATCATGTACGGGATCGCCGGCGAGCGGGAGCTCGGCGAGACCGAGCTGGACTGGCTGCCGGGGTACGAGAACTCGCGCCCGGTCCGCGTCGGCAACGGCGCCGCCGGCCAGCTCCAGCTCGACGTGTACGGCGAGGTCACCGAGGCCCTGCACCTGGGCCACATGACGGGCCTGGCGCGCAGCGACTACGCCTCGCTGCTCCAGCTCAAGCTGATCCGCTACCTGGAGACGCACTGGGACCAGCCGGACGAGGGCATCTGGGAGGTGCGCGGCCCGCGCCGCCACTTCGTGCACTCCAAGGTGATGGCCTGGGTGGCGGTGGACCGCACGATCAAGCTGATCGAGAGCGGCGACGCGGACGGCCCGCTGGAGCGGTGGCGCGAGCTGCGGGACGAGATCCACCAGGACGTGTGCGAGAAGGGCTACGACAAGGAGCGCAACACCTTCACCCAGTCCTACGGGTCGAAGGAGCTGGACGCCTCCCTGCTGCTGATTCCGCAGATGGGCTTCCTGCCCCCGGACGACAAGCGGGTGATCGGCACCATCGAGGCGATCCAGCGCGAGCTGTCGACCCCCGACGGGTTCATCCTGCGCTACCCGACGGCGGGCGAGGAGGCGGGCGTGGACGGCCTGGAGGGCGACGAAGGGGCCTTCCTGGCGTGTTCGTTCTGGATGGCCGACGACCTGGCGATGATCGGCCGCGTCGACGAGGCGCGCCGGCTCTTCGAGAAGCTGCTGTCGCTCCGCAACGACCTGGGGCTGCTGGCCGAGGAGTGGGACCCCAAGCTCCAGCGGCAGGTCGGCAACTTCCCGCAGGCCTTCAGCCACGTTCCGCTGATCGACACGGCGCTGCGGCTCACGGCGAGCGGGGCGTACGGAGGCTGACGCGCCCGCCGGGCCGGGCCCGCCTACGCTGGAAGGGTCCTATGCCCTTCCCGGGAAGGGGGGGTAGCCATGGCACCCCTCTCGAAGGCGGGCACGGCCCTTGCCGCGCTCCGCGAGGATCTGGCCGGCGACGTCTTCGCCCCGGAGGACCCGGGGTACGACGAGGCGCGCACGATCTTCAACGCCATGATCGACCGCAGGCCGGCCGTCCTCGCCCAGTGCGAGAGCGAGGCGGACGTGGTCACCACCGTGCGCTTCGCCCGTGAGCTGGACCTGCCGGTCGCGGTGCGCGGCGGCGGCCACAGCGTGGCCGGGATGTCCCTCAACGACGGCGGCGTGGTCGTGGACATGCGCCGGATGCACGAGGTCACGGTGCACCCCGGGGCGAAGGCCGTACGCGTCTCGGGCGGCGCGGTGATGAGCCACCTGGACCGCGCGTGCCAGCCGTACGACCTGGCGTCCACCGGCGGCCGGGTCTCCACCACCGGCGTCGCGGGTTTCGTGCTGGGCGGCGGCTCGGGCTGGCTGGACCGCACGTTCGGGCTGGCCGTGGACGGGCTGCTCGGCGTGGACCTGGTCACCGCCGACGGCAGCACGCTCACGGCGACCGCCGAGGACCATCCCGAGCTGTTCTGGGCGTTGCACGGCGGCGGCGGGAACTTCGGGGTCGCGACCTCACTGACGCTGCGCCTGCACGAGCTGCCGGCGATGTCGATGGCGATGGTGCTCTACCTGCCGGAGCGCGGCCCCGAGGTGACCCGGACGTACCGGGACCTGATCGAGGCGGGGCCCGTGGAGGCCAACGGCGCGGTCATCTACATGACCGGGCCGCCGGAGGAGTTCGTACCGCCGCACCTGGTGGGGAGGCTGCTGGCGGGCGCGCTGCTGACGTACGCGGGGCCCGAGGAGCAGATGCGCAAGCTCGCGGAGCCGCTGCTGGCGATCCCGCACGAGGCGGAGGTCGTCACGGCCATCCCCTACGCCGACCTCCAGTGCATGATGGACGACCCGCCGGGCATGCGGAACTACTGGTCGGCGGAGTACCTGACGGGGCTGCCCGACGAGCTGGTGGAGGTGTTCTGCGCCCGGGCCGGTTCGATGCCGGTACCGACCGGGACCCAGCACGTGCTCTTCCCGCTGGGCGGGGCCATCGCGGACGGGCCCGCGGAGTTCCCGATTCCGTACCGGGACGCGGCCTGGGCCACGCACCCGTTCGGCATCTGGGAGGACCCGGCCGACGACGACCGGGGCAGGCAGTGGGTCAAGGACGTACGGGCGGACGTGCAGCCGTGGAGCACGGGCGCGGTCTACCTCAACTTCACCGGGGACGAGGGTCCGGACCGCGTGGCGGCGGGTCTCGGCGAGGCGAACCTCCAGCGGCTGAGGGCCGTGAAACGGGGGTACGACCCGGACAACGTCTTCCGCTTCAACCACAACATCAAGCCGGCCTGACCCCCTGATAGCGTCCCGCGATATGGACGACCAGGGCGGCGGGCAGGGCGGGATCACGGTTCAGCGGGCACTGGAGCTGCCGGGGCTGCGCAGCGGGCTGCCGGAGGTGGTGGCCTGCGCCGACCGGCTGGGCCGCACCGTGCGCTGGGTGCACGCCGGCGAGGTCCCCAACATCGCCTCCCTGCTCAAGGGCGGCGAGCTGCTGCTGACCACGGGCCTCGGCCTCGGCACCCGGCCCGCCGAACAGCGCGCGTTCGTACGCCGGCTCGCGGACCGGGGCATCGCCGCGCTCGTGGTCGAACTGGGCCCGCGCTTCACCCGCCTGCCCGCCACGATCGTGGAGACGGCCCGGACGGCCGGGCTGCCGCTGGTCCAACTGCACCGGGAGGTGCCCTTCGTCACCGTGACGGAGGAGGTCCACACCGAGATCGTCAACGGTCACTACGCCCTGCTCCAGCGCGCCGAGGAAGTCCACCGGCGCTGTACGGAGGCCCTGCTCGGCGGCGGCGGGATCCCGCAAGTGCTGCGGATCCTGGCCGACTTCACGGCGAACCCGGTCTTCCTGGAGACCCCGGACGGGCAACTGCTGTACGCCGCCGGCCCGGTCTCGGGAGAGGCGGCCGCGGACCCGCTCCAGGTGTGGGAGGGCCTGCGCGGGCCGCGCGAGGCGCAGCCGTCGGCCAACACCGCGGTGATCGACGTCCCCGGCGGCGGCCACGGCACGGGCTCGGTCCGCGCCCGCGTGGTGCTGGTCGGCGTCTCGGCGCCGCTGCTGCCCGTGCACAGGATGGCGGCCGAGCGGACGGCGGGCGTGCTGGCGGTGGTGATGATGCAGGCCCGCCAGGAGGAGGAGCTGGCGGCGCGCGGCCGCGGCGACTTCCTGACCGACCTGGCGGAGGGCCGCATCTCGGCGGAGGACGCGCCGGCGCAGGCGCGCGTCCTGGGCTTCAAGCCCGGCGCGGGGCCACTGCTGCCGGTGGTCATGCGGCTGTCCTCGGAGCTGGGCCCGTCGGGGAACTGGGCGGTCCTGGCCCGCGCGGTGCTGGAGGAACTGGCGTCGGTCGGGGTGCCGGTCCTGCTGGGCGTGCGACCGGTGGAGGGCCGGGTCCCGCTGCTGGTCTCGCTGCGTACGGAGTCGGAGCGCACGGCGGTGGCGGACCGGGTCGCGGTCGCGCTGCGGGCCGGCGTCGAGCGAGCCGGCCTGGACCGGGCCGCCGCCCCGCCGGCGGTGGTCGTCGGCGTCGCGGGCGGCTGGGCGGCCGCCTCCGCGGGCCTGCGCCACGCGGCGGAGACCGCCACCGCCGCGCACGGGCTCCCGGCCCGCCCCTGGTACGACGCCCGGCGCCTCGACATCGACCTGCTGCTCTGGCGCCTGCGCGAACACCCCGACCTGGCGGCCTTCGTGGACCGCGCGATCGGTGCGCTGCGGGTGCACGACACGACCTCGCGGCCGCCGCTGCTGCCGACGTTGGAGACGTACCTGGCCCATGCGGGGCGCAAGGCCGAGACGGCCCGTGAGCTGCACCTCAACCGCCAGACCCTGTACAACCGGCTGGCCCGCATCTCGGAACTCCTGGGCACGGACCTGGACGACCCGGAGACGGTCCTCTCCCTGAGCCTGGCGCTGCGCGCGCGCCGCCACGCGCCTTCTCCTTCTTGACGCGTTCCTCGGCCCGCTGCGCCGGACTCCGTCCGTCGGGCCTCGGCGGGGCCGGGGGCGCGGGTCCGGGGGCCGGCCCCCGGCAGCGGGGGCGCAGAGGCGCAGCCGGCCGCGGCGGCGTCGGGCCGGTCAACCGCCGGAGGCTAGCGGCGGCGGTTCGTCAGTTCGTCGTACACCGACAGGACCTGCGCCACCGTGTCGTCCTCCGACGGCCACGTCGCGGCCTGGACGCGCCCCGCCGCGGCCAGGGCCGCACGGCGGTCCGGGTCCGCGAGCAGCCCCGAGACGGCCTCGGCCAGCGCGGCCGGATCCCCGTACGGGACCAGTACGGCCGCGTCCCCGACCAGCTCCGGCACTCCCCCGACCCGCGTGGCCACCAGGGCCACCCCGGCCCGCAGGGCCGCCTGCGCGAGCAGCGACCGCGCCTCCCACCGGCTCGGCAGCACCGCGACATCCGCCGCCGCGAGCAGCTGCGCCGCATCCCGGCGCCGCCCCAGCAGCCGCACCGGCAGCGCCTCCGCCTCGATCCGGCGCGCGAGTTCGCCCCGCATCGGGCCCTCCCCCGCGATCACCAGCAGCGGGAGCGGATCCAGTGCCCGCCAGGCCCGTGCCGCGTCCAGGAGTACGGAGTACCCGCGCCGCGGCACCAGGCTGCCGACGGCGATCAGCAGCGGCCGCTCCATCGAGCCCAGTTCCGCCCGCGCCTTCCCCGGATCCGCGGCCGCCGCCCCGGCGGCGGCGCCGGCCGGCAGTGCCGTCGGGGCCAGCCGGGCGTCCCGCGCCCCGCGCAGCCGCGCCAGGTCCACCTGGTCCGGCGAGGAGCCCAGTACGACGGCGGCGGCCCGCGCCACGTGCCGCTCCAGCAGCCGGCCCAGCCGGCCGACCGCTCCGGCGGCCGCGGGGCCGCCGCCGTGCCAGGTCACCACCAGCGGTACCCGGCGCCCGCGCAGCGCCAGCGCCGCCCGCATCCCGGCCCGTACGCCGTGCGCGTGCACCACGTCGGCTCCGGCGCACGCGACCCGCAGCGCGCTCACGGCATCGGGCAGGAAGTCCGCCCCGGCGCCGGTGAAGTCGTACTCCCCCTCCGCCGCGACGGGGGCGCACACGGTGACCCCCACGCCCCGGGCGGCGAGCCCGGTCGCGAGCGACCGCACGTGCGCGCTGCTGCCCGCGCCCGTACCGCCGAGGACCTGGACGGTACGGAGCGGTGGCCGCCCGTACGGCTGCGCGGGGACGGGGTCGGAGACCGGGGAGCTGCTCACGGGCCGAAGCTCCAGGGTGAGGGAGGCAGAGACGTCGCCCAGAATGCCATTCCGCACGCGCGTTCCGGGACCATACGGGTGCGGATGCCGTACGAGATACCGCTCCGCACCCCCGAGCCTCACCCACACGGGCTAGCCTCACGTCACCCGGAAGACGCCGGAGGCCCGGGACGCCCGTGCGCCCCGGGCCTCCGGCCGGTCGGTTCACGCGTCCGCGCGCGCCGCCGCGAGGAGTTCCTCGGCGTGGGCCCGGGCGGAGACCGAGTCCTCGTGCCCGGCCAGCATGCGCGACAGCTCGCGGATCCGGTCCTCGCCCTCCAGGACGGTGACCCCGCTGCGGGTCACCGATCCGTCGTTGGTCTTCTCCACCAGCAGCTGCCGGTCCGCGAAGGCCGCCACCTGCGGCAGGTGCGTGACGACCACGACCTGCGCCGACTTGGCGAGCTTCGCGAGCCGTCGGCCCACCTCGACCGCCGCCTTGCCGCCGACGCCGGCGTCGACCTCGTCGAAGAGGTACGTCGGCACCGGGTCGGACCCCGCGAAGACGACCTCCACCGCCAGCATCACGCGGGAGAGCTCACCGCCCGACGCGCCCTTGGCGATCGGCCGGGGCTGGGCGCCCGGGTGCGGGGCCAGGAGCAGTTCCACCTCGTCGGTGCCCGAGGGCCCGTACGCGACGGGGCGGCCGTCCACCTCGACCCCTTCGGGGTCCTCCGCCTGCCGGATGTCGATCGTGACCCGTGCGTGCGGCATCGCCAGCGAGGCCAGCTCGTCCGTCACCGCCGATGCGAAGCGGGTCGCCGCCTCGACCCGGGCATCGGTCAACGCCTGGGCCAGCAGCGAGAGTTCCGCCCGCAGTCCGTCGCGTTCTGCGGTGAGCTCCCCGATCCGCTCGTCGTCGCCGTCCAGCTCCAGCAGTCGCGCCGATCCGCGCTCGGCCCATTCCAGTACGGATCCCAGCCCCTGCGCCGGGTCCCCGTACTTGCGCATGAGCTGGGTGAGGGCGGCCCGGCGCTCCTCTACGGCCGCCAGCCGCAGCGGGTCGGCGTCCAGGTCGTCGGCGTACCCGGCCAGTTCCCCGGCCACGTCCGCGAGCAGGATCCCCAGCTCGCCGATCCGCTCGGCGAGCGCGCCGAGGGCCGGGTCGTGGGAGCGTACGGATTCCAGTGCCCGGTGCGCGCCCGCGACGAGGGTGTTGGCGTCGACGCCCTCCGGGTCCTCGGGGTTGCCGGCCAGCGCGGCGTGCGCGACCTGCGCGGCCGAGGCCAGGGACTCGGCGTGGCCCAGGCGCTCCGCCTCGGCCGCGAGTTCGGTGTCCTCGCCGGCCACCGGTTCCACGGCCGCGACCTCGTCGAGCCCGAAGCGCAGCAGGTCCGCCTCCTGGGCCCGCTCCCGGGCCCGGGTGGTGATCTCCTCCAGCTCCACGGCGACGGCGCGCAGCCGCCGGTAGGCGGAGGCGTACTTCTCCAGGGGGACGGCGACCGCGTCGCCGGCGTACCGGTCGAGGGCCTGGCGCTGCCGGGCGGGACGCAGCAGGCCCTGCTGGTCGGTCTGCCCGTGTACGGCGACCAGGTCGTCGGCGAGTTCGCCGAGCAGTCCGACGGGTACGGAGCGGCCGCCGACGTGGGCGCGCGAGCGCCCCTCGGCGGACACGGTCCGGCTGATCAGCAGGGCGCCGTCGTCGAGCTCGGCCCCCGCCTCCTCGGCCCGTACGGCCGCGGGCGCGTCGGGGCGCATGACGATGCGGCCCTCGACGACCGCCGCCTTGGCGCCGATCCGTACCAGGGCCGGGTCGGCGCGACCGCCGAGCAGCAGCCCGAGGCTGGTGACGACCATCGTCTTGCCCGCGCCGGTCTCGCCGGTCACCGCGGTGAAACCGGGCGACAGCTCGACCACCGCGTCGTCGATGACCCCGAGCGACCGTATCCGCATCTCCTCAAGCACGGGACGACGATACCGAGGTTTCACGGGTGCCATGTGACGTCACCCATCCGATCCAGTCGAACAGTCGCACTAATTAGTGCGGGGCCCCGCGCCACCCGGACACCGGCAGCGCGAATTTCGCGACGAGCCGGTCCGTGAACGAGGCGTGGTGCAGCCGGGCGAGCCGCACCGGCACCGCCCCCCGCCGGACCTCCACCCGCGCCCCGGCCGGCAGCTCCAGCATCCGCCGCCCGTCGCACCACAGCACCCCGTGCGGGGTCCCGGTCTGCACCTCGACCGCCAGCACCGAGTCCGGCGAGGTCACCAGCGGCTTGGCGAACAGCGCGTGCGCACTGATCGGCACCATCAGCAGCGCCTCCACCTCCGGCCACACCACCGGCCCGCCCGCCGAGAAGGCGTACGCCGTGGAGCCCGTCGGAGTCGCGCAGACGATCCCGTCGCAGCCGAAGCCCGACACCGGGCGCCCGTCGATCTCCAGGACCACCTCCAGCATCCGCTCGGGGGAGACCTTCTGGACCGCGGCCTCGTTCAGCGCCCAGTCCCGGTGGACCACGTCTCCGTTGGTCCGCACGACCACGTCGAGGGTCATCCGCTCCTCGACCTCGTACGCCCGCGTCACCACCCGGTCCACGACCTTGTCCAGGTCGTCCCGCTCGGCCTCCGCGAGGAAGCCCACCCGGCCCAGGTTGACGCCCAGCATCGGCACCCCCGAGCCGCGCGCGAACTCCGCGCCGCGCAGCAGGGTCCCGTCGCCGCCGAGCACGATCAGCAGCTCACAGCCGACGAGCACCTCCGGGGTGCACTCGTCCACCAGCTCCACCTCGGGCGGCAGCGGCAGGTCCACCGCCTCGGCCCGCAGCACCCGTACGCCCAGCCCGCTCTTCAGCAGACCCTGTACCACCAGCTCGGCACTGCGGATGGCCGCCGGCCGCCCGGTGTGCGCGAGCAGGAAGACGGTCCGCCCCACCCCTGAAGCTGATGAATCTGTCACTGCGGCCCCTCCGCCACTGCACGGTCAACATCCGCCGGGTCGAGTGCCGGTGCCCCCGCCCGCAGCCAAAGAAAGTACTCGACGTTCCCCGACGGGCCGGGCAACGGGCTCGCCGTCACCCCGAGCACCCCCAGGCCCAGCTTCCACGCCTGCGCCGCGACGTCCCGTACGGCTTCGGCCCGCAGCTCCGGGCTGCGGACCACTCCGCCGCTGCCGAGGCGGTCCTTGCCCACCTCGAACTGCGGCTTGACCATCAGCACCAGGTCCGCGTCGGGCGCGCAGCACCGTACGAGCGCCGGCAGGACCAGGCCGATGGAGATGAAGGACAGGTCGCCGACGACCAGGTCGACCGGGAGCCCGTCGAGCAGCTCCACCGTCAGTTCACGGACGTTCGTGCGGTCCTTGACCGTGACCCGGTCGTCGCTCTGCAGCGACCACGCGAGCTGCCCGTAGCCGACGTCGACGGCCATCACGTGGGCCACCCCGGCGCGCAGCAGTACGTCGGTGAACCCGCCGGTGGAGGCCCCGGCGTCCAGCGCCCGGCGGCCCTCGACGAGCAGCCCCTGCGGCTGGAAGGCGGCCAGCGCGCCCGCGAGCTTGTGGCCGCCCCGGGAGACGTAGTCGGGGTCGCTGTCGTCCTTGAGGACGACCAGGGCCGCGCTGGTCTCGACCTGGGTGGCCGGCTTGGTCGCGGTGGCGCCCCCGACGGTCACCCGGCCGGCGGCGATCAGCTGGGCCGCGTGCTCGCGCGAGCGGGCCATGCTGCGGCGTACCAGTTCGGCGTCCAGACGGCGGCGTGCCACTCCTGCCACGTTGGGTTCAGCTCCTGTTTTCGTACGGACGAGGTCCGGGTGATGCGGATGGTACGGGTGGCGCGTCCAGCGCGGTCAGCGCGTCACGCAGCCCCCTGTGCACATCCTCGTACACCCCGACGTGTCCGTCCGCCGCGAGGTGGTCGGCGTCCGCCAGCCGCTCCAGGTGCGCGTCCACCCCGGCGTGCCCGGTGGGCGTGCGTACGACACCCAGCGCGGCGGGCCCGGCGGGCTCGGCGGCGGCCTCCGCCGAGGCCTCTTCCGCGGCCGTCTCCCCGGGTGCGTCGCACGCTTCGTCGGTCATGCCCTGACGCTACCCCGAAGCGCCCCACGACCACGCACGGCTCTGCGGTACGGTCGTGATCACGATGGCTACGATCGAGGAGTGCCGCGAAGCACTCGACCGACTCTCAGACAACCTGGCACGGGCGGAAGGCGACGTGCGCGGTGCGACCGCGCTCGACCGCTCCCTCAGCTGCCACATCACCGACCTGGACCGGACGTTCACGGGCCGCCTCGACGGAGGCCGGATCCGGGTGGGCGCCGTGGCCCCGGGGCCACCGCCGACGAAGGCCGAGATCCGGCTCGCGATGAGCGGCGACGACCTGGTCGCGCTGGTCGCGGGCGAGCTGAAGTTCGCCAAGGCCTGGGCCTCCGGCCGGGTCAGGCTGGAGGCCGGCTTCCGCGACCTGCTGCGCCTCAAGAGCCTCCTCTGAGGCTCAGGCGACGACTGGGGCTCAGGCGACGACCTTCGTACGGGCCGCCCGCGCGGCGGGGATCACCAGCGGGGTCCCCGTCTGCGGGTCGTCGATGATCTGGCAGCGCAGTCCGAAGACCTCCTCCACCAGCTCCGCCGTGACCACCTCGGCCGGCGGGCCCTCCGCGACGACCTTCCCGCCGCGCATCGCGATCAGGTGCGTGGCGTAGCGGGCCGCGTGGTTGAGGTCGTGCAGCACGGCGACCAGGGTCCGCCCCTGGCTCTCGTGCAGTTCCGCGCACAGGTCCAGCACGTCGATCTGGTGCTGGATGTCCAGGTAGGTCGTCGGCTCGTCCAGCAGCAGCAGCGGCGTCTGCTGGGCCAGGGCCATCGCGATCCACACGCGCTGGCGCTGGCCGCCCGACAGTTCGTCCACGGCCCGGTCGGCGAGCTCGGCGACCCCGGTGGAGGCCATCGACTCGTTCACGATCCGCTCGTCCTCCGCGGACCACTGGCGCAGCAGCCCCTGGTGCGGGTACCGGCCGCGGGAGACCAGGTCGGCGACCGTGATGCCGTCCGGCGCGATCGAGGACTGCGGCAGCAGGCCCAGCGTCCTGGCGACCTTCTTCGCGGGCATCGACCCGATGGCCTGCCCGTCGAGCAGCACCCGCCCGGCGGACGGCTTCAGCATCCGCGACAGGGCGCGCAGCAGCGTGGACTTGCCGCAGGCGTTGGGACCGACGATCACCGTGAAGGAGTTGTCCGGAACCTCCACCGACAGGTTCTCGGCGATGACCCGCTGGTCGTAGGCCAGGGTCACGTTCTCCGCGGTCAGCCGCTGCACTTGCGTACTCCTCAGTTCCTGACGGGTCGCAGCCCGATCTGTCGCGCTCATATACGTCCCGCCTTGCGCTCGGTGACGAGCAGCCAGAGCAGGTAGACACCGCCGACCAGCCCGGTCACCACGCCCACCGGAAGCTGGTCGGAGCCGAAGGCCCGCTGCGAGCCCCAGTCGGACACCAGCAGCAGCACGGCGCCCATCAGGGCGGCGGTCAGCAGGCCGGCCCCCGGCGACCGGGTCAGCCGCCGGGCCAGCTGCGGCGCGGCCAGCGCGACGAAGCTGATGGGTCCGGCCGCGGCGCTCGCCGCGGTGGTGAGCAGGATCGCCGCCACCATCAGCAGCAGCCGGGTCCGCTCCACCCGCACCCCGAGCGCGTACGCGGCGTCGTCACCCATCTCCATCATCCGCAGGGCCCTGCTCTGCCCCAGGATCAGCGGGAAGAGCACCGCGCAGGCCGCCAGCAGCGGCCACACCTGCGCCCAGTCCCGGCCGGCCAGCGAGCCGGTCAGCCAGACCGTCGCGCGGGTGGCATCGAAGAGCTGCGCCTTCGTCAGCAGGTACTGGATGACGGCGATGAGCATCGCGGAGGCGCCGATGCCGACCAGGACCAGCCGGTAGCCCTGGATCCCCTGCTTGTAGGCGAGCAGGTAGACGGCCAGGCCGGCCAGCAGACCGCCCACGAGCGCGCCCACCGCCACCTCGCCGGCGCTGCCCTTGAACAGGACGATGACGACGAGCGCGCCGACCGCCGAGCCGTAGCCGAAGCCGAGCATGTCCGGGGAGCCGAGCGGATTGCGGGACACGGACTGGAAGACGGCCCCGGACATCCCGAGGGACGCGCCGACCAGCAGCGCCACCAGGACCCGCGGCATCCGCAGGTCGTTGATGATGAAGTCGTGCGCGGGAGTCCCGTTGCCCAGCAGGGTCCGCACGACGTCCATCGGGGCGATCTCGAAGTCGCCGGTGCCTATGAGCAGTACGGCCAGCACCAGGGCGGCGACCGCGAGCAGCAGTCCGACGGCCAGCGCGCGCCGCTCGACGCGCAGGGACACCCCGCCGGGCAGGTGGAGCGGCCGGGGCCCACGGCGGGCCGCGGCGAGTTTCACGGTCACAGCTGGGCCATCCTCTTGCGCCGGACGAGGTAGATGAAGACGGGGCCGCCGACGAGCGCGGTCACGATGCCGACCTGGAGCTCGGCGGGGCGGGTGATGACCCGGCCGATGACGTCGGCGCCGAGCAGCAGCACGGGCGACAGGACCGCCGAGTACGCGAGCACCCAGCGCATGTCCGGCCCGGTGATCACCCGTACCAGGTGCGGGATCATCAGGCCGACGAAGATGATGGGCCCGCAGGCGGCGGTCGCCGCCCCGCAGAGCAGGGTGATGGCGACCATCGCGCCGATCCGGGTCCGCGTCAGATGGGCGCCGAGCGCCCGCGCCGTGTCGTCCCCCATGGCCATCGCGTTGAGCGGCCGGCCGAGCGCCAGCGCCAGCACGGCTCCGACCAGCAGGAACGGAGCGACCTGTCGGACGGTGTCCATGTTGGCCGAGGCCAGCGAACCCACCGTCCAGAAGCGGAGCTTGTCCAGCGCCTTGCTGTCCATCAGCTGCACGGCGTTGATGTAGCCGACCAGGGCCGCGCTGGCGGCCGTACCGGCGAGGGCGAGCCGCACCGGCGTCGCGGTGCGGCTGCCGCCGAGGACGTACACGACGACCGAGACGACGGCGGCGCCGAGGAAGGCCCACCACACGAACTCGTTCAGGGAGTTCACGCCGAAGAAGCTGATCGCGGAGACGACGGCCGCCGCGGCGCCCGCGTTGACGCCGAGGATGCCGGGCTCGGCCAGCGGGTTGCGGGTCAGCGCCTGCATCACCGCGCCCGAGAGGCCGAGGCCCAGGCCGACGAGCAGCCCGAGGAGGGTGCGCGGGACGCGCAGGTCCCGCACGACCACGTCGGAGGGTGTCCCCGAATAGTCGAACAGGCCGTGCCAGACCTCCCCGAGGGGTATCTGTTTGGCACCGACGGCGATGCTCGCCACCGCGATCAGGGCCAGCACCGCGAAGGCGGCCAGCAGACCGGCGGCACGCGCGGCGTGCCGTGAGCGGGTGGGGGCGCCCGGCGCCGCGCTCTGTTCAGGAGGACTCTCGACCAACACGAAAGTTAGGTTAGCCTACCCTGCACCTGCATGGATCACCCGAACGGCCCCACCGTCACACCACCTACAGGCCCAGCCTGGCCAGCGCCTTCCCCGCGTCCAGCCCGCACGCCCCGTCACCCGCGTGCGTCCAGGCCGCCGCGCACAGCGCCCGCAGCCCGTCCAGTGGATCCCCCTCGCCCCGCAGCTCCAGTACGCCGTCCAGCGCGGCCGCCGTCCAGCCCCCGCAGCGGAAGCCGTCCGCGGCCGCCACCACCTCCGGCTGACCGGTCAGCAGCCCGCGCAGATCCCGGTCCACGTACGTCGGCCGGTGCCTCGGCTCGGCGCGCAGCACCTCCTCCGCGTCCGCGATCCCGGTCAGCACCAGCAGCGAGTCCACCTCGCCGTTGAAGGCCCCCTCGATGTCCGTGTCCAGCCGGTCCCCCACCACCAGCGGCCGCTCGGCCCCGGTCCGCAGCACCGTCTCCCGGTGCATCGGGGGCAGCGGCTTGCCCGCCACCTGCGGCTCGGCGCCCGTCGCGATGCGCACGACCTCCACCGCGGCGCCGTTGCCCGGCCCGATCCCCCGCGCACCGGGAATCGTCAGGTCGGTGTTCGACGCGTACCACGGCACCCCGCGGTTCACCGCGTACGCGGCCTCCGCGAACCGGCCCCACGGCAGGTCCGGCCCCCCGTAGCCCTGGGCGACCGCGGCGAGCCCCTCCTCGTCCGCCGACTCCACCGGCACCAGCCCGCGCTCGCGCAGCGCGACCCGCAGCCCCTCGCCGCCGATCACCAGCACCTTCGACCCGGCCGGCACCTGCTCCGAGATCAGCCGGGCAACCGCCTGCGCCGAGGTGATCACCTCGCCCGCCTCGGTCGGGATCCCCAGCTCGCTCAGGTGCTCCGCCACGGAGCCCGGCGTACGCAGCGCATTGTTCGTCACGTACGCGAGGTGCATCCCACCGGCCCGGGCCACGGCGAGCGACTCCACCGCGTGCGCGATGGCCCGGCCACCCGCGTAGACCACGCCGTCGAGGTCCAACAGAGCCGTGTCGTACGCCTGGTGCAAGCTCCGCTCGCTCCCCGCGGGGCTGGTCCTGCTCTGCCGGGTCATCGTGTCAGCTCCTCATAGGATCGATCTTGTCCGGTTTCCGTACTCCCCGATCATCCCGCATGGCGAGACCGGTCTTACCATGCACCAATGACCACTTCTGGCACCGCGGACCATGGACTCCGCCTGATCCCGTTCCATGGCCTGCGCTACGTCCCCGAGCGCGTCGGCAGCCTGGCCGCCGTCACCTCGCCGCCGTACGACGTGGTCGTGCGCCCCGACGGACTCAACCACCTCGAGTCCGCCGACCCGCACAACATCGTCCGCCTGATCCTCCCGCAGGCCGATACCCCCGCCGCGCGCAACGAACAGGCCGCGCACACCCTGCACGACTGGCTCGCCGAGGGCGTCCTCAGCACCGACGAAGCACCCGCGCTCTACGTGTACGAACAGCGCCGGGCCGGCCTCCTCCAGCGCGGCCTCATCGGCGCCCTCGCCCTGTCCGCGGCGGACGCCGGCATCGTCCTGCCCCACGAGGACGTCATGCCGGACGTGGTCACCGACCGGGCCGGCCTGATGCGGGCCACCTCGGCCAATCTCGAACCCCTCCTGCTGACCTACCTCGGCGGCAGCGACCCCGACGCGGGAGCGGCCGCGGTCGTCGAGCGGACCGCCCGACGCGAGCCCCTCCTGTCGACGACCACCGAGGACGGCTTCCAGCACCGGCTGTGGTCCATCACCGACCCCGCCGAGCTGGCTGCCGTCACGGCGGATCTCGGCCGCCGCCAGGCCCTCATCGCCGACGGCCACCACCGCTGGGCGACGTACCTGCGCCTCCAGGAGGAGCACCCGTCCCCCACTCCGTGGGACTTCGGCCTGGTCCTCCTCGTCGACACCGCCCGCTACCCGCTCCAGGTCCGCGCCATCCACCGGATGCTGCGCCGCCTCCCGGTCGCGAAAGCCCTGGCCGCCGTCGAGGGCCACTTCCGGGTCCGTCGGGTCGACGGCCCGCTGCCGCTGGCCATGGAGGCCCTGGAGGACGCCGCGGAGCGGGGCAACGCCTTCCTGCTCACCGGCGACGGCACCTTCCACCTGGTCACCGATCCCGACCCGGCCCTGATCGAGCGCACCGTCCGCCGCGACCGGCCCGAGGCGTGGCGCCGACTGGACGCCACCGTGCTGCACGCCACGCTGCTGGACGCGCTGTGGAACGTGCCCGACGCACCGGACCACATCTCGTACATCCACGACACCGAGGCGACCGTCGCGATGGCCGAGCGCAACGGCGGCACCGCGGTCCTGATGCATCCCGTACGCGAGGAAGTGGTCCGGGACCTGGCCCGCCAGGGTGTGACGATGCCCCGCAAGTCCACGTCCTTCGGACCGAAACCGGCCACCGGCCTGGTCCTGCGCAGCCTGGACTGACCCGCTCGCCCGGCGAGCGGCCCCGGACATGAGAAAGGGCGGTACCCCGACCGGGGTACCGCCCTTTCTCAGTCACTCACTGACGCGCTCAGGCCTTGTCGCGGCCCTTGTCGTCCTCGTCCACGACGACGATCTCGTCGGTGAGATCGATGTCCGACTCGTATTCCTCGTCGTCCTCGTCGTAGTACTCGGCGACGTCGGAGGCACGCTCGGCGGCGAGAACCTCGGGGTCGTCCGAGTCGTCGTCGTCATCCTCGTCGTCGTCCTCGTCGACGAGGGGCTCGTCGTCCTCCAGGCCGGCACCGGCGTCGACGAACTCGACACCGTCCAGCTCGGCGAGGCGGTCGGAGGCGTCCGTGGCCCCGTCCTTGTCGGCCTCGAGGGTCTTCGCGAACCACTCGCGCGCCTCGTCCTCACGACCGGCCGCCAGCAGGGCGTCGGCGTAGGCGTACCGCAGGCGCGCGGTCCACGGCTGCACGGAGTTGGAGGCCAGCTCCGGGCTCTGCAGGGTCACGATGGCGGCGTCGAGCTCGCCCATGTCCCGGCGGGCACCGGCGGCGACCAGACGCATCTCGACCTGGCCGGCCTTGTCCAGCTTCTGCACCTCGGGCTCGCCGGCCATGGCCAGCGCCCGCTCCGGACGGCCGAGGCCGCGCTCGCAGTCGGCCATGACGGGCCACAGCTCGACGGAACCGGTCATCCGCTTGGCGGCGCGGAACTCCGCGAGCGCCTCGCTGTACTTCTGCGTGGCGTACGCGGCGAAGCCGGCGGCCTCGCGCACGGCGGCCACGCGGGAGGCCAGCCGCAGGGCGATGCGCGAGTACGCGTACGCCTGCTCCGGCTCCTCGTCGATCAGCCGGGCGACCATGACCAGGTTCTTGGAGACTTCCTCGGCCAGACCCTTCGGCAGGCTCAGCAGCTCCTGGCGAACGTCGGAGTCGATCTCGAAGCCGGTGACGTCCTCGTCGATCGGAAGCCGCTTGACCGGGTCCCGGTCGCGGTCGGCACGGAAGTCGCGGTCGCCACCACGGTCATCACGACCGCCACGGTACCCACCACGATCGCCGCCACGGTCGTCACGACGGGGGTACGACGGACGGTCGCCCCCACGGTCGTCACGGCGCGGGTAGCTGGGACGGTCCCCGCCACGGTCGTCACGACCGCCGCGGAAGCCGCCACGGTCGTCATCACGACGGGGGTAGCTCGGACGGTCCCCACCCCGGTCATCACGACGCGGGTAGGACGGACGGTCCCCGCCACGGTCGTCACGACCGCCACGGAACCCACCGCGGTCGTCATCACGACGGGGGTAGCTCGGACGGTCGCCACCGCGGTCGTCACGACGCGGGAAGCTCGGGCGGTCGTTGTCCCGACGGAACCCACCACCGGAGGGACGGTCACCACGGTCGTCACGACGCGGGTAGGACGGACGGTCCCCGCCACGGTCGTCACGACCGCCACGGAACCCACCGCGGTCGTCATCACGACGGGGGTACGAGGGACGGTCCCCACCACGGTCATCACGACGCGGGAAGCTCGGGCGGTCGCCACCACGGTCGTCACGGCGGAAGCCGCCGCCACCACCGGTGGGACGGCCACCGCGGTCGTCATCGCGACGCGGGTAGCTGGGACGGTCCCCACCCCGGTCATCACGACGCGGGTAGGACGGACGGTCCCCGCCACGGTCGTCACGACCGCCACGGAAGCCGCCACGGTCGTCATCACGACGGGGGTAGCTCGGACGGTCGCCACCGCGGTCGTCACGACGCGGGAAGCTCGGGCGGTCGTTGTCCCGACGGAACCCACCACCGGAGGGACGGTCACCACGGTCGTCACGACGCGGGTAGGACGGGCGGTCGCCACCACGGTCGTCACGACCGCCACGGAACCCACCGCGGTCGTCATCACGACGCGGGAAGCTGGGACGGTCCCCACCACGGTCGTCACGGCGGAAGCCGCCGCCACCACCGGTGGGACGGCCACCGCGGTCGTCATCGCGACGCGGGTACGACGGACGGTCGCCACCACGGTCGTCGCGGCCACGGAAACCGCCGCGGTCGCCACCGCCACCCGTGGGACGGCCACCGCGGTCGTCGTCACGGCGGGGGTAGCTGGGGCGGTCGCCACCGCGGTCGTCACGACCACGGAATCCGCCGCCGGCACCGGCGGGACGGCCGCCACGGTCGTCACGGCGGAAGCCGCCGCCACCGGTCGGTCGGCCACCACGGTCATCGCGACGGAACGGCGGACGGTCGCCGCCACGGTCGTCACGGCCCCCTCGGTAGCCGCCCCTGTCACCGCCGTCGTTGCGCCGAGGCTCGCGCTCCGGACGATCGTCGGGAGAGTTGGACATGGGTGTGACTCCTGTCTTCGGGGTACCGCTAGTCATTCTCGCGCAACCAACCCATGGCCGCGCTTCGGCGTAAAGAGGTGAAAAACAAAAAGGACCCTTGGTCCAGCGTTGAACGCTGGACCAAGGGTCCTTTGAAAGATTGTTCGGCGGCGTCCTACTCTCCCACAGGGTCCCCCCTGCAGTACCATCGGCGCTGAAAGGCTTAGCTTCCGGGTTCGGAATGTAACCGGGCGTTTCCCTAACGCTATGACCACCGAAACCCTATCGGTTTCGAGCGAACAAGCACACTTTGTAGTTATGTTCTAGCTCAAGAAACCAGCAACTGTTCGTTGCTTCAGAACTAACACAGTGGACGCGAGCAACTGAGGACAAGCCCTCGGCCTATTAGTACCAGTCAGCTCCACCCGTTACCGGGCTTCCACATCTG